>MGNL01000045.1:4544-5865 GCA_001796785.1 Chloroflexi bacterium RBG_16_51_16
TGGAATTGAGGTCCAGATGCGTCATCGGGAACGGGTGCTCATGGCCCTGCATCATGAAGAGCCGGATCGCTGTCCTATGCAGGTTAGTTTTACGCCGGAGTTCGCGGAACGCCTGCAGGCTGACCTGGAGGTCAAAGGTACACCTGCGCATAATCCGCACGGCGGTGGAAATACCTATGAGCTCGAGCGGGTATTAGATGAAGACCTGATCCTTACCTCGATTGGATGGGCAAATTCCTACTACCAACAGGAGGGTGATTATGTAGATGAATGGGGGATTGGTTGGAAATCCGTCGAATACAAGACGCCTTATGGCATCGGTCGATATACCGAAGCTGTCACTCACCCCTTGGAGCGGGTTGAAAATGTTGCAGCTTACAAGGCGCCGGATCCTAATCGACCCGAGCTTTACCAGGAAGCTGCGCGGGCGATCGAACAATTTCGGGATGAGTATTGGATCGTGGGCGTCACCGTGACAACCATCCTGGAGACGGCTGTCGCTTTGAGGGGATTCACACAACTACTCAAAGATATCAAAATCCATCCGGACTTATTCGAGAAGCTGCTGGAGATCCCCTATCACTATCACCTGACGGCAGCCACGACGCTCGTACAAATGGGGGTGGATATGATCTGGCTGGGAGACGATATCGGCGGGCAGACCGGTATGTTATTCTCACCGCTTCATTGGCGGAAGTTTCTGAAGCCGCGTATGGCAGAAGTGATAACCAGCCTTAAAACGATCAACCCGGATGTAAAAATTGCCTATCACTCCGATGGATATATCGAACCCATCATTCCGGACCTGATCGAGATCGGTTTGGATGTACTCAATCCCATCCAACCAGCCTGCATGGACCCGGCTGAATTAAAGAAAAAGTATGGCCGAAACCTCTGCTTCTGGGGCTCCATCGATGAACAGCGTACCTTGCCGTTCGGAACGCCGGCTCTGGTCGAGGCTGAAGTGCGGCTGCGATTGAATACTCTCGGCAAGAATGGCGGTTTGATCATCGGTCCAACCCACCACGTGCAGCTGGATACGCCGCTTGAGAATTTCTGGGCGATGATCAATACCATTACCGGGACACGCTATGTTGATTTGAAAAAATAGATATTAATTTTCAGCGAAGTCGCCCGATCGATATCACCGTTTTAACCTAAATCAGGTGCCACAAAATTCGCGAGAAGGCTAATCCCCGAATTTAATACCCTGGGCAAGCGGCAGTTCTTTGGACCAGTTTAACGTGTTGGTCTGACGGCGCATGTACGTTTTCCAGGCGTCCGACCCGGACTCGCGCCCACCGCCGGTTTCCTTCTCGCC
>MGNL01000046.1:0-2826 GCA_001796785.1 Chloroflexi bacterium RBG_16_51_16
GTCGCCATCTGTGAGGATTGCCTGCGGGAGTTGTTCGATCCCAAGGACAGGCGATTCCGTTATCCGTTTATCAATTGCACGAACTGCGGCCCGCGATTTACGATCATCACAGACATTCCCTACGATCGGCCGAACACAACCATGGCATCGTTTGCCATGTGCCCGGATTGTAAGCGTGAGTATGTTGATCCAACCAACCGCAGATTCCACGCCCAACCTATTGCCTGTCCGGTTTGCGGGCCCAGGGTTTGGCTAGAGCCGGGTGCAGCGAGTGCTGATCTCAATCCATCCAAGGGGAACAGCCCGGCATCAACTCTTCCGGAGAGTCGGGGAGATCCTTTTCAATCAGCTCAAGAGCAGCTCGAACAGGGGCGGATCCTGGCGATAAAAGGTCTGGGGGGATTTCATCTTGCCTGCGATGCAGAAAATCCAGCGGCGGTGATTGAGTTGCGCAACCGAAAGAACCGGGTCGATAAGCCGTTCGCGTTGATGATGCCGGAAATGGCTGTGGTCGAAAAAAATTGTCACGTCAGCGACACAGAACGCAAATTACTCACCTCGGCGGCCCGTCCCATCGTGCTGATCCGCAGAAAGACAGGATCAAAGATCGCCCGGGAAGTTGCACCCGCGCAGGATCAGCTTGGCGTCATGCTGCCTTACACACCGCTGCATTATCTATTATTTTCTGATGAAGCCGGACGGATGAAGGACCCGCAATCTGTGCTGGTGATGACGAGCGGTAACCTGGCTGAAGAGCCTATTGCAATTGAAAACGAGGAAGCCCGGCAGCGGTTGAGCTCGCTGGCGGATGCCTTTCTCATGCACGACCGCGAGATCCATATCCGCTGCGATGATTCAGTGGTCAGAGTATTTGAAGAGCGAATAGCGTCTCCACGACAAACAAGCCGTTCGGCCTCCAAACCGCAGGTTACAGGACTTTATCCTGTGCGGCGGTCACGCGGCTACTCACCTTTTCCGGTGAAGCTGCCCTTCAAACCACCGGCTCTGCTTGCCACAGGCTCCGAACTGAAAAACACCTTCTGCATTACCAACGGGGACTATGCCTTCCTCAGCCAGCACATCGGCGACATGGAAAATTACGAGACCCTGCGCTCATTCGAGCATGGAGTTGATCATTTTGAGAAGATGTTCCGGGTTAAACCGGAAGCGCTGGCGCATGACCTGCACCCGGATTATCTAGCCACGCGGTATGCGCTGAAACGCAGCCAGCGGGAGAACCTGCCCCTGGTCGGGATCCAACATCATCATGCGCATATAGCAGCCTGCATGGCCGAACACAGAATGGACGCCTCCCGGGTGGTGATCGGGATCGCGTTTGACGGCACAGGTTTCGGCGAAGACGGCGCCATCTGGGGCGGGGAGATCCTGATCGCAGGGTACAAGGAATTTCAACGGGCGATGCATATCGAGTATTTCCCGCTGCCCGGTGGAGATGCCGCCATCAAAAAACCCGCACGCACCGCGCTGGCGTTGCTGTGGTCGCTTGGTCTAGAGTGGGACGAAAATCTTGCGCCTTCGAGATTTCATTCGAAGAACGAATTGGAAAATTTACGGATCCAATTGGAACGCAGAATCAACAGTCCGATGACGTCCAGCGTGGGACGGCTGTTCGATGCTGCAGCATCCATAACGGGCGTGCGCCAGAGCGTGAATTACGAAGCCCAGGCTGCGATCGAATTCGAAGCCATGGCAGACCCGGAAGAGCGGAGGGGTTATCCGTTCGAGCTGGACGGCTCCATCCTGAAAACCAAGGAAGCGTTCGCAGCTCTGGTCAGGGAGGCGTTATCCGGGGTGCCCGCGCCGATCTTGTCCGCCCGGTTCCATAATGGTTTGGCGAAATCCGTACTCACAGCCGCGATCAAGGTCCGAAAGGATACAGAGATCAAAGATGTGGTGTTATCCGGGGGAGTCTGGCAAAATATCACCTTATTAGGACGAACATTGTCACTTTTGGATTCCGAAGGTTTTAGCGTATACATACACGGGAAGTTCCAACCAATGATGGTGGAATATCCTTAGGACAGGCGGCGATCGCGGCGCAGCGACTAAAATAATTAACAGCCTGTCGAATTGGTCAACTTAGAAACCGCGACTTGGAGCAGAACTGATACTACCAATCACTGGGGCAACCCTGTTCATCGTGGGTCTTCTCCTATATCTATTGATCGGACCGCTTGAAAAGACAGAACCAAAAATTGTAGTCATGAAAGAGCCGATCAAAATGATCGGTGTTTCGATGCGGACAGGAATGAAAACCATTTATAAGGATGCAGCCAAACTTGGAAAGTTATACAAAGAAGTCAAGGAACAAAACCTTATTCGAGATAAAAAAGAACCCTGGGGATTCGTGGCGATAAGCAAGGATTTCCACGGTATCGACAGCTGGGATTATCTCATGGGTGATGTGGTCAACAAACTGGATTCCATTCCAAAAGGATTGCAAGCGTTCGAAATCCCCGCCATGACCTGCGCGGTTTTTCCAATCCGACCGAAGAGCAAATTTTCATGGGGAATTACGATCGGCAGGATGAAAAAATATATATTTACCGAATGGCTTCCCGGGACAGGCTACGAATCTGACAGTACGATCGTGGGTGATTTTGAATATCATGATGCCCGAAGCACAGGTAAAAAGCCCGAGATTGACTTATACGTGCCCATCAAGAAGAGACAACCTACTACAAAAATTACCTGAAATTTTGAAAGAGAGTAAAGCATGTGCCTTGCCGTGCCCGCGAAAATCCTTGAGATCTATGAACGAGACAACCTGAAAATGGCCAAGGTTGATTTTGGTGGAGCCCGAAG
>MGNL01000046.1:2843-3765 GCA_001796785.1 Chloroflexi bacterium RBG_16_51_16
CGAAGGTGGGCGATTATTGCATCATCCATGTCGGTTTTGCTATCAGCCTGTTGAGCGAAGTTGAGGCACAGGAAACGTTAGCCATGTTGAAAGAAATCGATCAATTCACTCCAGGCGATCTTGCATCCATGAACTGAATATAAAGGACTTAATAACCGCTTTTTCCCACGTAAACAGAGCGATAGTATTAATGCAAAAAATCAAGAATATAAATTGCAAACCATGAAATACCTCGACGAATACCGTGACGCCGAACTGGTGAAAAATGTTCTAATCAAGATCAGACAAACGGCGAAGCGCCACTGGACGATTATGGAAATCTGCGGCGGGCAGACCCACGCGATCATGCGTTACGGCATCGATCAATTATTGCCGGACGAGATCGAATTGGTGCACGGTCCTGGCTGCCCGGTGTGCGTGACGCCGCTCGAACTGATCGACAAGGCGTTGGCGATCGCAGCGCGGCCTGAGGTCATCTTTTGTTCCTACGGCGACATGCTGCGCGTGCCCGGATCAGGGCGAGATTTGTTTTCAGTGAAGGCCGGAGGTGGGGATGTCCGGGTGGTTTATACACCACTGGATGCTGTCGAACTTGCCAAAAACAACCCTGACAAAGAGGTTGTATTTTTTGCGATCGGTTTCGAGACCACTGCGCCGGCAAATGTGATGAGCGTGCTGCAAGCCCGACAACTGGGCTTGAGCAATTATTCCATCCTGGTATCGCATGTACGGGTCCCCCCCGCCATGCATGCGATCCTCTCTTCACCTGTAAACCGGGTGCAGGGTTTCCTGCTGGCGGGTCATGTGTGTGCGGTCATGGGCTATCACGAATATCCCGAGCTTTCCGATGAGTTCAAGGTGCCGATGAGCGTGACCGGCTTTGAACCCCTGGACATCGTTGAAGGGATATTAAGAACCGTGC
>MGNL01000046.1:3803-3912 GCA_001796785.1 Chloroflexi bacterium RBG_16_51_16
TATTCGCGCGCAGTTACTTTTGAAGGCAATCAACCCGCGCAGAAGACGATCGCCAGGGTTTTTGAAGAATGTGACCGAAAATGGCGGGGGATCGGCACCATACCGATGA
>MGNL01000046.1:3968-9234 GCA_001796785.1 Chloroflexi bacterium RBG_16_51_16
AGAAGTTTGACGTGGGATCGATCCAGTCTGAAGAATCCCCGTTGTGCATGGCCGGGATGATCCTGCAGGGACTCGCCAGACCGCAGGACTGTCCGGCGTTCGGTGAAGCCTGCACACCGGAACACCCACTTGGAGCGACAATGGTATCATCGGAGGGCGCCTGCGCGGCATATTACCGGTATGGAAGGCTGGAGGCCGCTCCAGCAGAAGGAACTTGATGAATCAAAGACAGACGATCCAACTGGCCGCAGGTCTGGTGTTGATCTGCGGTTTTTTATTTCTGGCAGCCATCATCATCTCCGGCTTACGCCGGATGGCAGCCCCGTCCGGCTTCCCGACCTCGGACTTGCTTTCCACACTGGAGGCAATTACACCGGGTACCTATCAACCCACTGAATTTTCAACACCTATTGACAGCTCAACCCAGGCAACGTCCGGTGAATCGACCGGAGAGCCTTCTGGAAAAATCGTGTTCACCTGCCAGTTATTCAAGGTGCAGGCGAGCAACCAGATCTGCATCATGAACGCGGACGGCACCGGATTCCGTAGGTTGACAACGGATGGTACCCGGCAGCACCGCTATGCATCCATTGCATCGGGTGGAAAAAGCATCCTGTACGCTGCCTTTCGTGAGGCGAATGTCTATGAACTCTATGAACTCGACCTCACCACCGGTACCGTTAAACAACTGACAGACAGGATAGGGATTCTGTCGGCACCTGAAATCTCACCAGACGGTTCAACCATAGTTTTTACCAAGGGTATTCCCAACACCGATAAAAATGAGATCTGGGTCATGTATCGGGACGGAAGCGATCCAATGCGGGTATTCGAAGCGAATAATGCAACCGCAGGAGCGTGGGATCCTACCTGGTCACCGGATGGGAGTGAGATACTATTCGCATCCAATATGGGTGGTCCGAACCAACTATGGAGGATCAAGCTGGATGGCAGCGATCTAAAGAAGGTGAGCAGCCTGCCTGCTTTAAGAGGCCGAAGCGATTGGTCGGTGCAAAATTTAATCGTCACCTACTCCGGGGAAGCGTGGGGCCGTGAATTGTATGTCATGAATCCGGATGGTTCGAATCAACACCAGATCTCACCGGAGGGCGGAAATTCGCAGGGACCCAGTTTTTCTCCAGATGGGGAGTGGGTGGCATTCACAGCCTACTTCGATCATTTCGACGATATCCATGGATGCGAGATCTATATCCTCAGAGTTGACGGCAGTGACCTGAGACGGTTGACATCCAATGATTACTGCGATTACCAACCGAGGTGGGGGCCTTGAAGAAAGTGACCAGTAGACCAGTGATCAGTAATCAGAAGCTAGAAACCCTGGTGAGACGCAAATATCTCGAATTTAATCAGAGAAGAATAAAAATGGTTCTTCTTACCCTCTCTAGAAAGGGTTAGCAAGAGCTGTTTTCATACATAATAAGATTTTAGAGTCAAATTTTTATTTTGGAGGAGAGACCAATGGACATCAAAGGTAAAGTTGTTATCGTAACCGGCGCTTCATCTGGGATCGGCGAGGCGACAGCCCGAGAATTCGCAAAGGAAGGTGCCAGGCTCGTACTCGCAGCGCGGCGTATCGACCGGCTGGAGGAACTGGCAAAGGAAATCAGGGCTATGGCAAGTGGAGCAGAAGCATTGGTGGTGCAGGCTGACCTTTCTCAATTGGCAGATATCCAATCCATGGTCGAACAGACGCTTAAACAATTCGGCCGGATCGATGTCCTGGTAAACAACGCCGGTTTCGGCCGCCTCGACTGGCTCGAGAAGCTTGACCCACTGAAAGATATAGAAGCACAGCTGAAGGTCAACGTGCATGGGGTCATCCAGACCACCCGACAGGTGCTGCCGGTAATGATCAAACAGCGTTCCGGAAGCATCATCAACATGTGCTCAATGGCAGGGCTGATCGGCACGCCGACCTATACGATCTATTCCGCCAGCAAGCATGCCGTCCACGGTTTTTCAGAAGCGCTGCGGCGGGAGGTTCAACCCTGGGGCATTTCGGTCAGTATGCTCTATCCCGGCGGCGTGACCACGGAATTCGGCCAGCATGCCGGCATTAACCGAAAGACCAAAGCCACCACTCCAAAATTTCTCTTATTGACGGCTGACCAGGTTGGAAGAGAGGTCGTCAAGCTGGTGACACGGCCGCGCGCCATGCGCATCATCCCCTGGCTGTGGAGTCTGTCTGCCTATCTTAATAAGTTGTGGCCGGCTTTCGTGGATTACACAACGATCACCCGGTTCACGATCCCTGAGCGGGAAGTTGAACTGGGGATCAAATCCTGATAACACTCAAAGCTGTTTGAATCTTGGGTCTCTCCGCGACTTGCCGCACCTGAGAAAGGTATACCGTCAATCGATAGTGCCCGCGGGCTTAACGTCCTTCAAATTCAGCTGATAGCCAACGCGTCCGTTGTATTCGTTAGCCTCGTAGGTAAATAAAATGTCGACTTTAGACTGGAGTTCGGGCTGCAGGTGACCCAGGCGAAAGCCGATGGCGTCGTGGGTGTAACCCAGCTCATCTTCCAGAATTAATTTCAGATGTTTCCCCTCTGCGCCAACCACACGAGCGCCTCTAACCTTGATATCCCGCGCCACGAAGGCGGGCTCCGGGTTCCCATAACCTGTGGGATCGAGCCAGCTCAACACGCTCAGTAGTTCCGGGCGCATTTGCGATAAACGAACTTCCGCATCGGCCGTGAGGGTGGCGCGCAGGTCAAGCCCGCCCAGTTTTTGGGCAGCCAATTCTTTAAGCCGTGAAACCAGCGCAACCAGATTTTCATTTCGCACAGTGAAACCGGCCGCGGCAGCATGGCCTCCATGCCGTACGAGCAAATCCCGACACTGGTCGAGCGCATCAGTGATGTGAAACTCAGGGATCGAACGACAGGAGCCACGGGTCTCCTCGGGTCCTTTGGCTGCGACCACAGCGGGCCGGTAGTAGGTCTCCGATAACCGCGAGGCAGCCAGCCCAACGACACCCGAATTAAAGGATTCGTGGGCGGCAAATAATAGATAGGCTTCGGGGTCATCGCCCAAGGCGATCGTTTCCGCCTGCTCCTGCGTTGAACGAGTAAGCACCTGGCGCTGCCGGTTTTGGACATCCAGATGCTGTGCAAGCAGTCCTGCCTTTGACACATCCGTTGTAGTTAGGAGTTCCAGGGCATCCAGGGCGGTATCCAGCCGGCCAGCAGCGTTCAAACGCGGTCCAAGCATAAAGCCGATATGGGAAGCCCTGGTTTTGTTCAACGCCAATTCCGCAACATTCGCCAAGGAGAATAGTCCCTGCCGCTTCGTGGACCGGATCTTCTCGAGACCCTTGCGAACCAGCATGCGATTCTCGCCCACGAGAGGCGCCAGGTCAGCTACCGTGCCCAACGCAACAAGATCGAGCAAATCGTCAGGCCGGAGGGCGGATCCATTGCCGTTCGCAATAGCACCGTCGGTCAATAGTGCCTGGGCAATCTTATAGGCGATGCCCACACCGGCAAGGTCCTTATCCGGGTAGAGATCTCCTGGCTGCTTGGGATTGATCACTGCCAGGGCAGAAGGCAGATCGCCCTCGAACGGATGGTGATGATCACTGATAATCAGATCCAGGCCGAGCTCGCGAGCGAAACGGGCTTCATCCGGTGAACGGATACCGCAATCGACGCTGATCACCAAGGCAACCCCCTTGGACTTCAAACCCTTCAATGCTTCTGTATTAATTCCATAACCCTCCTCGAAGCGGCTTGGAATGTATCCTTCGGCGATAGCACCAAGGGATGTGAGTGCCTCCACCAGGAGGGCGGTGGCGGTTACGCCATCGACGTCGTAATCGCCATAAATCACAACCGGTTCATGTTGATGAACCGCGGCAAGGATGCGATCCCGTGCGACGGACATACCGATCATCTGCAGAGGATCGGTATCGAATCCGGTTTCAGCTTTAAGGAAAGTCCATGCCCCGGCTTCAGTGGCATATCCGCGATTGTACAAAACCTGGCGCAGCAGGGGTGCGAAGGCAGCCAGGTTTTGATCGGCTTCAGGAGTAAGAATGGGGGGGATGAGCCAGCGATTGCGATGAGTCATCGGCAGCGAAAGAGGTGAGGGTTGGAGGCGACACAGACCAATTCAATCAAGTTTATTTGGCTAGAATTTAATATCCCCGCCCGTCGAGACGTTCCGGGTTGTACAAGAATTTCTCTCACATTTCTCTAAGCAGGAGATAGCTTCAAGTCTATCATGTAATGAGTGTTGAAATAAAAATTAATGGGGGTATTAAGGGGGATGGGTAACCATTAATGACTGTTGGATAATATATTGAAATGTCCTCTGTGCGAGGTAACAAAATTCCCAGGGGTATAATCTGCCGACAACTAAACCGGTGACTATGAAACGATTTGTCGAACTCTTCCTGCTTTTACCCATCCTTCTTTTTTTGGCGTATGCCGTCTATCTCTACGTTACCACTGGAGGGACAAGGTGGAATCCCATCAACCTGCCCTCATCGCTGACGACAATCAACAAAACCAACCCAACGCAAGCTGCGCCTGGTTCCCCACCGATCGCCGCCTCGATGTTAAATATCCCTCTACCTGCTGGTACCGCAACCTCCACACCATTATCAGCAATCACAGCCTCACCTCAATCAGCAATCACAGCCACACTTTCCGCTACACCGACCAAGCTCCCGTCGCCAACGGTCACTTTGACACCCACCCCTTCATTTACAGCCACTGCAACCTTAACGGCTACACCGGTCGTGGGGAGTACCGTGCCAGTGCAATTGAGGAAATACTGCAGAACGATCTCAGAACCGCGATTTGACTGGCACGTGCTCAGGTCTGCCTGTGAAATGGTGACGGGTGAGGTGGTCCTGGCGTTCGAGGACAGCCCACCCGCTGGTGATGGGGATTATGTATTCTACCTAAGGCCGGATCCCGGGCAGACGGACTTCCTCGCAACTGGAAACGAATCGCTCGGAGGGGTATTACCAGCAGAGATCCCAGCGGAGGCGCTGGATCAGTTCACAGAACTGCCACAGACCGGGATGCAGATATTAATCCTCGGTGCCTGGGTGCAAAACACCAACCGCAGGGATTGGAGTGAATTCAATCCGGTCTGGTATTGGTTTGAACTCCCGTGAATCAATTGATTTAATAAGTCAGCTGTGCCCATTGAATTCAGGAGGAGAGCATGTCCATCGGTGACCGCAATAAAAAACTCAGCCAGGTATTTCATTTCACAAGTGCAGACTTGA
>MGNL01000047.1:0-1516 GCA_001796785.1 Chloroflexi bacterium RBG_16_51_16
CTGGGAGCTTGCAGGAGAGCAGGCGCGACCGCGCCTTCTTCCAGAGCGATGCCGGTCTGCCGTGAACCGATTGGCAGCACCAGGGCAGCGAAGGAGACCAGGCTGACGAGGACCAGCAGGAAAACCTGCAGCGAGCGGATGCCCATGGATGCCGGCTTCCGCTGGATGATCATGCTCATTGGATCGGTCGAATGAAGTGAATCCGATTTTGTATGGAATTACCGAGATCGATTAATCGTAATGGTTGTCCCCATGCCTGCGTCTCCCCCAACCCCGGAACCCCGGATCGAACGCCGGGGCAGGCGAACACCCAGGCAGGCTGGGGAGGGGAGTTAATGCATGAAACATCAAACTTGGAGTCAGCCATCTACAATCAGGTTATTTTGGTTGTTTCAGGAGCAAGTCTCGAACCACCTGGCTGACCATGTCGCCGGGAGCGCGGCCCGCCACCTTCCCCATCACTATTTTCATAACCTTGCCCATGTCCGAGGGTGAAGCAGCGCCAGTCTCGGCAATCGCCTCCTGCACCAGCGAATGGAGCTCATCAACGGGCATAGCCTCAGGCAGGAATTTTTCCAGGACCTTGATCTCGGCTTCATTATCACCGACAAGATCGGCTCGTTCAGCCTTTTTCGCCTCTTCGACAGCCTCGCGGCGGTTCTTGATCTCTTTCTGGATCAAGCCAACCACACCCACGTCGTCCAGGGTGGTCTGTTTATCCACTTCCGATTGTTTGATGGCAGCGATGACCATGCGCACGGTGCGTTTGCGCACTTCGTCGCTGGATCGCATAGCGTCCTGCATTGATTCGTTTAACTTAGTCTTTAAGTCCATGCAAACGATTATACATTAGATGGTTGGACGGCTAGAAACGATGATTTTTTTCATCAGAAACCAGGAAGACTCGATTAGATTCAACTGTTAAGGGTCTTCTCGATACGCCGATCCGGGATAAACCAGATGACCGCGACCAGAATATACATGCCAAAGGCAATCCAGGCATTCACATATGCAATAGGAATGGCAGAGGCGTATATTCCAAGGGAGGCATATCCTTTAATGTTCGGACCGACTGCCCTGGCTAAAACTGAATCCTTTCCATGAAGAGCGATCAAGGAAACCGCGAGCAAGTTATAGGCAAAGCCTGACAACAATAAAACCAGGCCATACAAAGCCACAGGCAGGGTGGCAAAATCATTTTCCCCGACCCAACCGGTCGTAAACGGGATCAGGGAAAGCCAGAAGAGCAGGTGCAGGTTAGCCCACAACACACGCCCGTTGACGTGCTTTGCAGCCTGAAGCAGGTGGTGGTGGTTATTCCAGTAGATGCCAAGAACGACGAAACTCAAGGCATAGCTGATCAATTTTGGAAGCAGTGCTGCGAGCGCCGAGAGGCTGGGATCATGAGGAATGGTCAGCTCCAATACCATGATGGTCATGATGATGGCGATGACCGCATCACTGAAGGCTTCCATTCGACCTTTGCTCATTGAGTCCGCCTAAAATAATCCCTTAA
>MGNL01000047.1:1604-3102 GCA_001796785.1 Chloroflexi bacterium RBG_16_51_16
ATGAAATAACCAAAGGCAGTTGGCGGTTGGACACTTGCACTTTCCAAGAGGAGCGTGAGGATCCCTGCTGCGCCAAAAGTGATCATGCCAACCGCTGGAACGAACACGGCTCTCCAAAGATGAGCCCGTGCAATCAACAACAAAGCCAGGCCGAGGCCCAGCATAGGTGATGCAAACAAGCGGGCAGTTAGGGAGGTCAGATTCCCGCCAGCTTCAAACCACATAAATCCTGCCTGGTCACCCAATAGGAAGAACAGGACACCCAGGATCACGAAAAGAACACCCATAGCATTGAAGACCGGCGTCCCGCTTCGATCGAGATTCAATTTCGCAGAGCCTCGCAGGAACGAATGCGCCCCTGTGACCGGACGTCCGAGGCTGGCGCCGCGCAGCAAGCCAATCAACAAGACTACCAGGGCAACGCTTCCGCCTCCAAAGTAATTCCAGGTTGTCGGCGAAGTGAAATCAAAACGACCCAGGTGGACCAATCCCGCGCCGATCTGCATCACCCGGTAGGTGAGCATCATGACCATGGGTATCCGGGCTACCGAAAATCGATCAAACCAAACCGACAGCAAGGCAAGGGGTACTGAAACCAACGTGCTGGAGCCAAGCAGGCGGGTGGTAACCGCGGTCATCGGCCACGGCCACATGCTGGTCAGAGCACCCGGATTTAACAGCAAGGTGAGTCCAAAGATCAATTGCATGACGGCCATTACGACAAGTACGGCTTTCAACCAGATGGGTAAAGTCCTATCTTCCATTGCGGTTCACCTCTCAAGATTTTTTTCTGCAGGATTCCAAAAAACAAAACCTATAAATCAATTTTAGTTTTAAAACCACTGTCATAATATATCCCGGGCATGTTGAGTAACCGCTTCGATCATGCCACCCATGG
The DNA here is from genome assembly GCA_001796785.1 of Chloroflexi bacterium RBG_16_51_16. Taxonomy (GTDB): domain Bacteria; phylum Chloroflexota; class Anaerolineae; order Anaerolineales; family Villigracilaceae; genus RBG-16-51-16. The sequence continues at coordinate 2,503 of MGNL01000047.1, forward strand.
ATGCGAGGAAAGGCTCATCCAGCTCCTGTTTGCGATCCAGATAAACCGGCTCTGAGCAAACGACGGCGATCCTGGCTCCCGGCAAAGGCACCAGGTGACGGTCCCAGCGTGGAAACCGGAAAGATGGTTTGGCGGCGAAACCAACTGTCAGCATCGGAGCTCCGGTCAGGCGTCCAAGCCAGAAGGCACCGGGTTTAACCCGCCGGGCTGGGCCATGCGGTCCGTCGACGGCGATGACCACATCGCGGTTATCAGATAGGCCGCGCGCCATGGCTTTCAAGGCAAAGGTTGGATTACCCATCCCTTCTGCTGGCAGAGGCAGGAATTCAAAGCCTACACCGTCAAACCAACCGCGCATGCCCATCCCCACCAATCCCGGAGGGACAAAAGCTTGCACACGCCGCGGTGAAACACGATCATGCAGTGCCAGCGCGACCAGGTTCGTATCATGGAACGTGAACCAGATGGTGGAAGTGGAAGGGATGTTTTCGCGTCCTTCCCAGAGGATGCGTGCATTTTTGGTGACCGAATTTCCGTAGCCGGCGATCATCCTGCCCCAACGCAAGGCTGCACGATCAATGAGGTTCATGCTAAGGTTGG
>MGNL01000047.1:3117-3605 GCA_001796785.1 Chloroflexi bacterium RBG_16_51_16
GAAAAGAGCGGTGTGAAGGCGATCAAGCCCGCGAGGACAGCCAGCGGCCAATGCAGTGTGTTCTCCTCGAATTCCAACTGCATCCCGAAGTGAATGTCCGTGAAGGTACCGAATACAGCCAGTAGCAAATAGAAGACTGTGAATATCCGTAAGAAAAGCAATGCACCTGATGGACGCAAGAATCCAAAATACATGCCGAGCAACCCCGTGACCAGATGAATGACGCTGTGCGTTGGATCGAGTCGCAAGCCGGGCGGCATTAAATCCGGATTCGTTTCGAAGCCACGCAAGGCGTACAAGGTAAGCAAGACCACACCCTGCAATGCGAAGATGGACATGAAGCGGCAATACAAGAGCACCCAATCCATTTGTGAGGCGGGAAACTTTAAGATAGATTTCATCGCAAAATCTCCTCAATCAGTTATAAGTTACCTGCAATAATGAACACTGGCGGATTGTTGGAGTTTCTTGTTTTAAGCGATGCTCGC
>MGNL01000047.1:3692-4555 GCA_001796785.1 Chloroflexi bacterium RBG_16_51_16
GGCAATCCCAGGAACTCACCATAACGATCCGCGGCGTTGACCACCGCCAACTTTTCCGGTCGGCTCAGTTTCTTAAAATAATTCAGCTCTATTAACACTGCATCTTTTTTAATCGTACGCTTCCAGGTGCCAACGACCAGTCCATCCATGACAATAATGAATTGAAGCGCGTTACCCATGGCGAACAACTGCATGGAAAAACCCGCATCCATGGCAGTGCGGTCCTTATAACCCGAAATATATTCATCATAAATAGATAACAGGTACACAAAAGGACTCTTGGGTAACCCTCGAGTCCTGGTTTGCGGGAACCAGCAGGTTTGACCGTTAATTTCTTCGGATTCCAATTTGTTATTAACAGCCTCCAGCGCTGTCCGCGCGTCCGCCATGCTCAAACCGGACCAACCTGCGAAATCCTTGACGGAAGCGGGGCCCCGGCTCGTAAAATATCGAGCGGCAAGTTCAGCCAGGGCTTCGGATTTCGTGAGCGTGTTTGAGGCAGGGGCGCGTTCATCAAGGAGCATATATGTAAATTGCTTCCCGCGCCGCGGCCCGCTGCAAATAATTCCATCCAACTCCGCCCGCATGATGATATACGCAAGGCGCAGGCCGTTATCGATCTTGATGCCGGAGCTTTCGAACAGGCTGGCTAACTCATCCCGGGTAAGTTGCTTCTCTCCCTGCAGGGCTTTTACGATTATTTTTCGGCTCCGTTTATAAACCTCGCTGTCAATACCTTGGATGCGGTACGTGGAGTCATTGAGCTTGTGGACACGCGGGGCTGTGAGGGCGAGCATCCAGCGGATGTCCTGCGGTGTGACGAAATGCCAGGTGGGTCTGAGGACATGGGTACGCAGAATGCG
>MGNL01000047.1:4616-4759 GCA_001796785.1 Chloroflexi bacterium RBG_16_51_16
CGCCCATAAAGCTCCGTGATAATCCTGCGCCTGGACGGCGCCCAACCAGGCGACGACCTGCTCGGGTTTTTCAAATTGATTTGGGGTAAGGCGCTGATTTTTTAACCGCTGCCGGATGATTTCCTGATCAATCATTTCCTACC
>MGNL01000047.1:4866-5884 GCA_001796785.1 Chloroflexi bacterium RBG_16_51_16
ACGGATCCAGCACAACCTCGTCTGAAAAAGTGTACAACTGGATGAGGCGATAGGGCAGCTCGACTGGGAAAGGCGCCGGATGGCCAACCTTGCGGGCTGACTCGGATTTGAACCCCCAAATCGATTTTGTGAATTCTAGAAATTCATCACGTGTAATCGTGTCCTTGCGGCCCTCGAGGCTTTCCCGCTTGAAATTACCCTTGGAAAAGACCAGGATGTATTCGTGCACGTCGCGCAGGGTCGGGTTGGACGAAGAACGCCACGAGCCCCAGGCGGTGGAGCTGCTGGCTGAGGCACCTTTATCCCAAATTATCTCGCCGCGCATCAGAAAACCCAGGTCGAGCATGTCGTGGATCACGAACGAGTGCAGCGGGATATAGGGTTTCCGTCCAAGGTTGGCTAGGTTGATGCAGGCTCGTCCACCCGGTACGAGCACGCGCAGGGTTTCCTTCCAGACCCGCTTCAAAAAGGCAAGATACTCATCCAGGCTGAGATCCTGGTCATAATCCTTTCCAACATTGTACGGAGGTGAAGTGACCATCAAATGTACACTCGCGTCGGGCAGGAGGTTCATCTCTTCAGCTGTGGCCGGGATGATGCAGTTGAGCACTGATTCCGGGACAGGATTTTCAAAATACGGCAGGTTGTCGGTGCGAGCCTGGTCAGCATAAAGCCGCGCAGCGTAGAACCTGGATGAATCATGACCGGCACGCCCCGGCGAACCGAACGAAGAAGTTGAGGTGGATTTGCGCGGCATGCAGAGGATTATATTCGATGGACGTGGGAGAAAATTATCCTTATGGAAAGACAGGGTGAGCTGAACAATAAAGAAATAAAAAAACGGTGCATCCAGACGAGTTTGATTCATCTTATAATCCCTCGCATGCCTTTTTACACCGCGAAGGGAGACGACGGATCAACCGATCTGTTAGGCAAGGGCCGGGTATCCAAGGCGCATGCGCGTATGGAAGCCCTGGGAGCATTGGATGAAGCCTCGGCTGCCCTCGGATTGGCGCGG
>MGNL01000047.1:5908-13245 GCA_001796785.1 Chloroflexi bacterium RBG_16_51_16
ACATTCATCCTGATCGAAGCGCAGCGCGACCTATACAAACTCATGGCCGAGGTGGCAGCAACACCGGAGAACAGCGAACCATTCCAAGCGATCGACGCGGGACGGATCGCATGGCTTGAAGTGCAGCTCGAAGAATTGGAACGCCACCTGGAAATGCCGAGGGAGTTCATCCTGCCGGGTGATTCACCAGGGGAAGCAGCCATGGCCATGGCGCGCACGGTCGTCCGCCGTGCCGAACGACGGGTGGTTGCCCTTTTCGAGAGCGGGGAGATCACCAACCCGGACCTGCAGCGATACCTGAACCGGCTTTCTTCGGTGTGTTTTGCACTCGAGCTGCTTGAAAATAAATCCGCCGGGCGAAAGACAACCCTGGCGGAAGAATAAGGTTCACTCCATTGATCGGTACATTCCTCAACATCGGCACCGTCCTGCTGGGCAGCCTGCTTGGACTGCTCTTCGGATCGCGTCTGCCCACCCGGTTGAAAGAGACCGTTATCGCCGGGCTGGGTTTGTTCACGATGGTGATGGGCGTCCAGATGTTCCTCAAGACCGAGAACCCATTGATCGTGCTGGGCGCCTTGCTGATCGGTGTGATGCTGGGTGAATGGTGGAAGATCGAGGATGGTCTGCAGAGCCTAGGGCGCAGACTCGAGGAGCGTTTCGCCAAAAACGGCGAACCCGGCAGATCCAAGGCGGAAGAACCCGCCACGCATGCACCCAGAACCTCTCGATTCGTGCGCGGCTTCCTGACCGCGTCCCTTTTATTTTGTGTCGGTCCATTAACCATCCTGGGCTCGATCCAGGACGGCCTGAGAGGGGATTACAGCCTGCTGGCGGTCAAATCCGTACTGGACGGATTCGCCTCGCTGGCTTTTGCCTCAACGCTTGGGATCGGTGTGATGTTCTCCACATTGGTGATCCTGGTCTACCAGGGCGGCATCAGCCTGCTGGCGGCGCAGTTGAGCGCGGTCGTGACCGAACCCATGATGAATGAATTGACCGCCGTGGGCGGCGTGATCCTGGTCGGGTTGGCGATCAGCAGCCTGCTGGAGATCAAAACGATCCGGGTGGGCAACTTCCTGCCCGCCCTGGCGGTCGCGCCATTGATCGTGTGGATCCTGTCTTTGTTTTAGATCAAAATCTGAAAAGAAACTAACGCCCCATTTCGGCTAAAGCGGCTTCGATCTCGCGTTTGAAATCGGTTTGCGCGCCCGGGTCATCGATCGGATACGCGCCACCCAGGAAGCGGGCCTTCGTCACGCCGTTGACCGTGTAGGTGATGACAAAGGAAGGTGTGCCTTTCATGCCGGCGGCCAGCCCGTCGACCTGATCCTGCCTGACCCGGTCGTTGTACTTTCCGCTGTCGAAGCATGAGCTGAATGCGTTCATGTCCAAGGCGATGGTTTCAGCAAAGGCGTTCAGGCGGCGGTCGGTGTAATCGCCAACATTTTCACCGGAATGGTTGGCAAAAATCGTGTCGTGCATTTCCCAAAATTTATTTTGATCACCGGCACAGTAGGCTGCCTCGGCAGCAGCCACTGATTCGGGGCCGATCCATTCGCCCATCGACCGATAAACGAAATACACCGTTCCTGGAACGATATAGCGCTGGACCAACTCCGGCTCCATATCCTCAAAAAACCTGACACAGACCGGACACTGAAAATCGGAATATTCCTCGATCTTGATCGGCGCGTTCGGGTCGCCCATGGCGTTGGCTTGCGGATTGGGCCGTGGGAACAGTTCGGCTGACGAAATTTCGCCGAGAGGCTTGATGTTCGGATAAATGAGCACGAAAGCCACCAACAAAGCGCCAATGACAACCAGGCTTATGGTGATCAAACGGCTGCGGAGCTGGGTGCGCTGCATTTTCTGGCGGCGCATCTTGCGTTTGCTTAATCCCATGTTGTTATCCATGCATTCTCCCTATCAATAAGTTGCCGAATTTTCTCATGCAGGCATGGTTTTGTCTAGGAGGAGATGTGGATGGAAGATTTCGAAGGTTGGTCGCCTCCATTTTCCCCCCGCGAAGAATTTATGACTTCATACGATAAGTTTGTAACACAAAGGGAATTTAACCCAGTTCGCTTGTGTAAACCGGAAAGACATCACCGGTTTTTATAAATCCCATCCTTTGATACAGGATCAATGATGCGGCGTTATCCGCCTGGGTATTAACGGTCAGCCGGTCCAGATGACGCGCCTGCAACCAGGTCTGCAGGTCGGAGACCAGGGTGCGGCCGATCCCGTGTCCCTGAACGTCCCGCCAGACAGCCAGCCGCCCAAGATGACCACCGGAAATGTTCCCGGTTGAAATCTGATAGCCACGAATGCGGCCGTCCAGCACCGCAACCGTGGCATACAAAGCCTGGGAAAATGCTTTCTGCAATGCCTCCTGCGAATTTCTCCACAGCAAATCGAACGCGTCCGCATCCAAGGCTGCGACCTCGGGCAGATCCTGCCTGGCCATCCGGCGGACCTGCAATCCATCCTGCCTACTGCGATGATCCCAATTGACAAGCGATCCTTGCCATTCCAGAAGGACAATGTTTTGATGCAGGACAAAGCCACTGGTTTCGAGGAGCGTCCTGAACCAGGGTTTGACCGCGATGGCTGCCACGGTCACAACGGATACACCCTGAGGAGATTCCCGATCCAAATCCAGCGTGGCAGGAATTGAAGCAATGGCTTCACGAGCGGTCTCCCATAACGGTGTCCAGGCTTCTGCCGGGGTCAGCAAAATACTATGCACGAACAAACGGATCCAGGCGACTTGCGGCGGATCCTGTGGGCAAGCCAACGCGGCCAGGATCCTGCCGCGATCCTCCATCACCCAATAATGAGGCCAGCCCAGCCAATCCAGCGGTGCACGCCAATCCAGGTGCCGATGCAAGTGCTCTTCAAAGTCCATCAACTCCGCGATCTGGTGTTGATCCGCCCGGGTAGCGGGACGAACCGCGAGGTCGGTGGCGATCACTTGCCCAGCCGAAGAATAAATTTCAGGATGCGGTCAAAGATCGAAGGTCGATCTTTGGCTTCCAGGGATCCGATCATCTTCATGCCTGAATCCAGGAGCTGCCCGCGTTTAAGTTTAATGGCCGCAGCCGATTTCAGAACGGTCGAACGCAGGTCGCCTTCACCCAACTCGGCGAATAAATCTGCAGATTTTTGATACAGGTCCAATGCTTCATCAAAGCGCTTGAGCTCTTCAAGGGCGGCTGCCTGATTGCCAAAGGCCATAGCCTGACGCTTTTTGTCATCCGTCTGGGCGAAGATAATGTCCGTGCCGAGTGCGGCATCCAATGCTTGCTGGTGCATGCCGGCCTTGAGCAGCGCAACACTTCGGTTGTTATTCATCTCAGCCGCAGACAACGGATCGCCCTGCGAGGTAAAAGCCAGAGCAGCCGACTCGAAAGTATCCGCGGCAGCCTGATATGAACGGCTGGCAAACTCCTGCCTGCCTTTTTGGATAAGTTTTTGTATATCACCAGCAGGAGGCATCAACTTTGGTTTATTCCTTTCGTCGTGAAGTACGAAGAGGTGGATGGAATTCGTTTCGACTCAGGTCCTAGCGTAAGGAGGTAAAGGTTAAATGTCGAAGATCAAAGGGTAATATCCAACAATCCCTCCGCTACGGAACGAAGCCGATCTTTCGACATTTCGCTCATCTTGATCGCCAATTCGAGATAGGGCAGGTTGACGGGCTGGCAAACAAAATCCTGGATCTCCTTTGGCAGTTCGGAGAATTTCTGGATGGACTTCTGGCTGGCCAACCACGCGCCCACAGGGCCGCTCTGGTCTATGAACGTCTCCAGCCTGGAATCGATAGATATCGCAAGCGCCTCGAGCATGGGTAGAGTAAGAGTGCGCTCTCCGAGTTCAAATTCCTGCAACTCCGAGGGGGTGAGACCGGTCTGCTCTGCCAGCTGGGTGATGGTCAGGTTGACTTTTTCGCGCTCCCGCCTGAGTAAAGCACCGATCATACGCTGACGGACAGCCTTCACTTTTATCAAGTCCGGTGTTTCGGATGGCGATTCAGTCTCGGAGATTGTTTTGTCGCTCCACAACTGCTGAATGGGCAGTTCGAGGAAATACACCAGAAGTTCGAGCTCAGGCAGGGAGGGCGAGCTGCGTGCCTCCTCATAATCCCGGTACTGTTCAGGCGGCACACCAATCGCAAGCGCGCATTCCTCCATAGACCGTCTTCGATCCTGGCGCATATCCCGCATCAGGAGCGCGAGTTTTTTCGTACGAAGTGAGATCCTGGCAGCAAGGTCCATTGTCATGGGTCAGCCCCGGTTTTGTTTATTATAGCAAGGCTTGCGGGAGTAATTAAGAAGCCGTTCCACTACCCCGAGGGATTCGAGACACTCGGGTAGGAACATTAATGGGTGTATAGGATAAAGGTTTAACGAGCGGGCCGCGGATTTTTGAGTTCGGCCAAATGAGGGGCAAATACCTCAAAACCCAGCTTGAAGCCGGCCGCCTCGAGGCGGGGAGTGAACAACGGGCGGATACCGGTCGGCTTCAGGATACCCATGACCTTGCCATCCTCGGCCATGCCGGTCTGCTCGAATTTAAAAATGTCCGTCAGTATGACCATCTCCCCCTCCATGCCTCCAACCTCAGTCACAGCCGTTACTCTGCGCTGCCCATCCTTCAAGCGGGTAATTTGAACGATGAGATCGACCGCAGACGAAATCTGCTGGCGGATGACCTTGATGGGCAATTCCATCCCGGCCATCAATACCAGAGTCTCGAGGCGCGCGAGGGCATCCCGGGGTGCATTGGAATGCACGGTGGTGAGGGATCCATCGTGACCAGTGTTCATCGCCTGCAGCATGTCCAGGGCCTCACCGCCGCGGCACTCACCGACCACAATGCGATCAGGGCGCATGCGCAGCGAATTCCGGACCAGGTCGCGAATGGTGACCGCACCGCGCCCATCCGGGTTGGCAGACTTGGTTTCCATGCGCATGACATGATCCTGCTGGAGCTGAAGCTCGGCGGCATCCTCGATGGTGATGATGCGTTCATTCTCAGGAATATATCCAGAGAGGACATTCAACAGGGTGGTCTTTCCGGAACCGGTCCCACCCGAAATCACAATATTGAATCGGGCAACGACGCAGGCTCGCAGGAATTCCGCCATTCCTTCCGTCAGGGAGCCGAAGCGGATCAAATCCGCGATCTGAAGTCTTTCCTTTGAAAATTTACGGATGGTTATGGACGGCCCGTCGATGGCCACAGGTGAAACTACCGCGTTCACGCGGGAGCCATCCGGGAGGCGGGCATCCACCGTCGGGCTGTCGGCGTCCACACGACGACCGAGCGGCTGGACGATGCGCTCGATCAGCCGCAAGACGTGCTCGTCGTTGTCAAACGCTGTGTCCACCCTGGATAAACGCCCCTTGCGTTCCACAAAGATATTCTTCGGACCATTGACCATGATCTCGCTGACCTCGGGATCATCCAGCAGGTCCTGGATGGGACCAAAGCCAAGCAGGTCGTTCAAGACCTGTTCCAGGATCTGGTTGTGCGTGACTTCCGGAAGCTTTACCTTCGCCTGCTCAAGGATGAGGAGGATGCGCTGATTTATGAAGGCTTCCCGCTGAGGAGCAGGGATGCCTTCTGATTCAAGGGCTCGCTTCAGCGTGACGATGAGATACTTTTTGAGGCGGATGAGATCCGCCTGGGATAGACCAGCCTGTTCACCCTGTTTTTCTGAATCCATCAGGGTTCTACTTCTCTTCAGCTTCTTCGACGGGCATGATCCAGACGATCTGTGAACGACGTACGGCGAGGAAAGGCGCATGGAAGAGGATCTGCCCGTCCGCATCCAGGATGTTCGCGTCGGTCACGGCCAGGAAAGGTTCATCCAGATCCAACTCATCCTTAAGTCTTTGGTCATGCAGGACATGGACCTGCCCGCGGAGCATGTGTGAGGTGGTTTGAATGACCGAGGGTACCGGTACCTTGGTAACCACATTCGTATAAATTTTTCCCTTTTCATCATATTCGATGGTCATTTTGAACCTCAAAATCCCATGAAGCAGAAGCAATAGCTGATGAAACCAGAGGCGGATGTTGAAACCGTTAAGATCAGCTTACTCAGCCCTTAATCGCGTGGCAAGTGCAGCCATATCCTTGGCGGTTTCCTTGAGGATCAGCGCGGCCGTATCGTTCGGGAACTTGAGCGACAGTGGCTGGTGATAATTATTGGCCAATGCAAAATTTCCACCCAAATACGGCATGGTCGTTTTGATCTGCAAACCAATGATCTTTTCCGCATCCACCTTGGTCAAGCCTTCCAAGCCTACGGCCCGGTTGAGGATGGTATATACCGATGAATCCTGGATATCTTTAGAGACTAGATAGTCCCAAAGCGTCCGGCTGGTGGAGATCGTGCTCAGGTCGGTGCTTACGATCATGACGATCAGATCGGCGTTCTGGATCAAGGGCAGGCTGATCTTGGATAATGACCTTCCGAGATCGAGGATCACGTAATCATAGGAAGCCTTCATTGAATTAACCAGGTTCCATATCCGACCGACTTTAAGCAGATTGCTGCTTTCGGGATCGGGTGAGCCGGCAAGCAGGTGGAAACGCCAATCCGGCATGTCCACGAGTTTCGCAGCAATTAAGCCGCCAGTCGTATCCGTCGGATTCTGGTTTGCCAGGGTGACCAGGTTGTTCGGACCTTCATAACCGACGATCTGAGCGATGGATCCGATCGGCAGGACCAAGTCTGCAACAACGACCTTCACTTCCGGCTGGTTCTGGGCGATGTTCATGGCGAGGTTCGCACACAGGGAGGAAGTGCCCGTGCCGCCCTTTGCGCTCAGAAAGACGATCAGGAGTCCACCCTCCCTGGAAGTCGCCTCCGTAAGTCTCGCCAGGCGGTTGATGGCATCCATAAGAGCAGGGATGGCCTGACCGGATTTCGTGATGTACTCATTGAAACCGGCGTCCAGACAGGATTTCATGCGCGCGACACTTGCATCGCTGCTCAGCGCGATCAACGCGACCTGGGCCGTACGGGTATCCTGGCGGATCCTACCCGCGAAATCCTCACCCGGAATATCCTGAGCGGCAGGCTCGAGGATGATGACATCCGGGCGGTCACGGTAGGCTGAGATCAGACCTTCCTTGGCAGAACCAGCTTGCAGCATTTCATAACCCACTTGCTGAAGGGTGCGGGCGACAAATGTTCGACTGGCCGCATCGGGATCGATGACGAGGATCTTTTTAGGCGGCATGAGGCGACTCCATTCCGGTCTGTGAGGTCACAGACAGGACCAGGTCAGGCTCCAATGGGAGGCATTAAATATCCCAAA
>MGNL01000048.1:0-669 GCA_001796785.1 Chloroflexi bacterium RBG_16_51_16
TATCTGAGGAACAATTGAGCGTCGCGTATCGAGGTGATGAAGCTCTGGGAAAGATATTAGCGACCCTGGATGCCTACGGATTGCGTGAAGGAACGTTAATTATCGTAACCGCTGACCACGGCGGTCATGATACGACCCACGGTTACAGCCTGCCCGAGGATATGACCATCCCGTGGATCATCTCCGGTCCGGGCGTTCAGCCACTTCACCTATCAACTCCAATCGTCACAATGGACACTGCGGCAACCATTGCGTATGCCCTTGGTTTGGACATTCCCTCTGAATGGGACGGCACCCCTGTACTGGAAGCGTTCGGTATGCCTTCTATCACTCACGCGGTTATTTGTAATTAGGTTTTTTATTTAGCACGATTCTTCACGAAGGGTACCCGGGTATGCTTGTCTTGTTCGATTTGTGGTGATAAGATTCGCCATTCATCTTAGAGGAGAAAAGGAGAGTTGAATGTTAGGTAAATTCGTTAACAAGAAAATGAATCAAAGTCCGGAAGAAGCCCTTAACGATGCCAAGAAGTCTGTAAACAGCGGTTTTACAGGCGGAATTACAAAAGCCATTCTAGGCCAGGAATTTGTCGATAAAGTGAACCAGGGCCTGGATATGGGTCAGTCTGCCATGGACGGTGTCAACGCACAGAACATGATCGCCCAGACA
>MGNL01000048.1:681-4265 GCA_001796785.1 Chloroflexi bacterium RBG_16_51_16
ACCGCCGAGGTATTATCTGTAGCGGATACCGGTGCAACGATCAATATGAATCCGGTTGTCGAGATGAAGCTCAAAGTCACTTCATCTGCAGGCACCACCTTCGAAACGACCGCCAAAACCATGGTTTCCCGGATCGCCGTACCACGTACGGGTGACAAGATCAAGATCAAATACAACCCTGCCGATCCTTCGCAGATCGCGGTGCTGTAGATTATTGGTGTTTATTGGTAGGAGAGAGAGCGGGCGAGCCCTCAATTGTGAGGGCTCGCCCTGCGCTTTACTTGTGGAGGAGAATTGAAAAACATTAAGTTCATATTCATCCCGGTACTGTGTTTGGTTATGATATCGTGCAATTTACCGTCAAACGCGCCCGCAGAGGAAACGCCCACCAATGCACTGCCGGTGATCACGGAAACAGCTACAGTAGCACCGCTTCCATCGGCGACACTGCTTCCAACCCTGACCCCAACACCCCTCGTGCCCATTGCCTGGCCGTTAGATAAGGGCGTAAACTGCCGGCTTGGACCAGGAGAGGGGTGGGTGAAAATTGGATACGTGCTCGTTGGTGAAACCGCCACGATCCAGGGTAAGAATGAGGACGCAAGCTGGTGGTATTTAGTCACCCAGAATGATCCAGTCACACCCTGCTGGGTAGCCGCTTATGTAACTCAAACAGCAGGCAACCTTTCGGGGCTGCCGGTCATCCCATCTCCAAAAGCCAAGGTGACCGGGGTCAGCGTCAAGTTGGATCCCAAGGAAATTTCGCTCCCGGGCTGTTTTGGACCGGTGCAGCCTATCGAAATCAAGGGGACGATCGAGGTAAATGGACCGGTTAAGGTCGAGTGGCATTTTGAGATCGAAGGGGAAGGATCCCAATCCGGGCATACGACCAATTTCAATAGTGCGGATTCCAAAAATGTAGAGGGCGAGTCATTCAGCCCATCACCGGCCGAAGGAACGTACTGGGTTCGGTTGATCATCGATAAGCCAGACGATAAATACGGTGAGGCGAAATACAAAATACTTTGTCCATAATTAAACCAGGTCAAGTTGGAATAACCCACATGAATATAGAAGAAAAGTCGAGGCCCAAACCTGGCAGGACGGGCTTACAAACCTGTGTCTCAAACTGTTCTCGACTGTGAAGACAGGCTTGGGATTCAACAAGCAAACTCTCCCCATATTAATTATGCAGCTGGAAGAGTAATCCTGTCCAGCTGCTAAATTTATAAATTCTCCGGACGGCTTTGGATCGAGGGCGAAAATTTCGTTGATAAAGTTAAAGCCTTGTGGAACGGGGTGGTCTCGGCTCCAGTCAATCCTTAAGGGGTGACGACGATATTTTCAAGGAGGTGGTTATACCTGCCAGTGTTCAGGTACCAGATTTCCACCAGGCGCGACCAGCTCCATAATTCACCTCTTACTACGAATGAAAGCTTGTCGTAATACAGGGCAATATTTGCGTCTTCGATATTATTCTCACCGGACTTCAACGAATCAACGTATCCTTTAGGGATGAAATGCCGGAAGTGACCGATACGCCACTCGTTGATCTGGTAGAGCGGCATGCGCGGCATCAGAGGATCAGCCAGGGAATTCATATCGATCACGTGCGCATTCGGTCCGAGGATGTAGCCCCTGAATCCAAGCGGCCCGACCAATTTAACAACCCGCGGCGTTTCCGGATCGTAAACCCATTTTTCTCGAGCGAACTCGGAGACCAGCGGGCCAGTCCTTAACCGCCGTATTAGATTCATTCCAGCGTACACTCGTCTCTCATCCGAGATGTCATGCGCATCTACATAGACGCGGTGACCGCCCTCATCGCCAATCCCAAAGGATGCCGCCCTCTCCGGGATGAGAAAAAAAGGCAGGATTCCCAGAACCAGAACCAGTGACGTTAGGAGAAGATGGAATGCCGGAGCACCTATCCGTGAGGATATCGCCTTTATATCGATTGCATCAAAATCGATCCGGACGAGTATGGCCGCGGACACCAGCACGGGCGCAGAAAAGTAGCGTCCGGTCATAAAATCACCACCGATCGAAATTGTGTAAAGAAGGTAGAGCAGGATCCCACCGGCGAGAAGCCTTAGGGCGATCTCTTTTTGCCACCATGAATAAATCATCATGCCGAAAATCATCACCAGTGTGATCGGATCCAGCCGCAGGGAATTCCAAAAATAAAAAAATCCCTGGCTGATCAAACTCAAGGCGGAAATACCGGTATTGATCTTGGCATAGGCAGTATTCGGAAAAGGAAAGCCGTAATAAAAAATCGAGAAAATTTCCCAGGTCACAATTGGCAGGAATCCGAGCCCGATCAATAATAGTGAATACGATTTGTGTTTGCTTCGCCAAATCAAATAGGTCAACGCCGGAAGATAGAACAACACCGTATCAAGGCGGTCCAAGGCGCCCAGTGAAGCGACGAATGCCAGAAAAAGGATGCGATTTGGTTTCAACTCATCGGAAGAAAGGAGGAGCCAGATGAAAGCGACCAGGATCAAGTGGGTGAGTGGATTTTCCAAACCCGAAGTCGAGTAATCCAGATAAGCCTTGGATAGGATCAGAGAGGCTGAAGCAAGGATTGTTCCCCAGTTCGTCTTCGCAACGCAGAAAATCAATCCAGCCATGGCAAGGATCGAGAGAGTGATAGACATGAATACGTTGAGAAAGTAGGACTGACCGTCTCCGAGCGGGTTATGCGCCCAGGCGTTGAAAATACCATTAGCCATGGATTGACCGAGGAACCAGAGCGGGTGTGTGAAAACCTGGACTCGCTCGCCGAGGTTGTAAATCGGACCGTACCCATGGATGAAATTTTCCATGGAACGAAGTGTGATATAGGCGTCATCGCTGACCCAGGCCGTTTGGATGACCAGCCAGCCATAAAGGATCAGCATTGGAAGAACAGCGAGTCTGTTTTTTATTAACCAGGCTTTCATCGCGGGTGATTATAATTCAGCCATCTCTGACAACTTTAATCAACCTCGCTCATCCATGAGGATACAATCCCTACAGATTAACGCTCCCACTTGCCTAATTGATTACCTCACTTTGAAACTGAAAACGGATACCGGGTCACCGGTAATTTATGTCTGCAACGGATGAAATAAAAGCCCGCCTCGATATTGTTGACCTGGTCAGCGAAAGCGGTGTGAAGCTGCGGAAATCCGGTCGTAACTACACCGGATTTTGTCCCTTCCATGCGAATAAGCGCACACCTGCATTCGTCGTCTGGCCGGATACCGGCACCTGGCGTTGTTTTGGCGAATGCAACGAGGGCGGAGATGTCTTCAAGTTCATCATGAAAAAAGACGGGATCGACTTCCAGGAAGCACTCAGACGATTGGCTAGCCGGGCTGGAGTGGAACTTCCCGTTTTTACGCACAGGACGCCCGAACAGACCGAGGCTTATGATCGATTGCGCAAGCTGCTCGAGGATGCCCTTGTTTTCTTCAGCAGCCATTTGAAAGCGAACTCGGAGGTATTAAATTACCTGCGCAGCAAGCGCGGGTTATCCGACGCGACGATCGAAACGTTTGGTCTCGGTTACGCACCGGACCAATGGGAAGCCCTGC
>MGNL01000048.1:4290-5034 GCA_001796785.1 Chloroflexi bacterium RBG_16_51_16
TGCTTTCCAGGCGTGAAGATGGAAAGATCCATGACCGGTTTCACAACCGGATCATGTTTCCCATCCGGGATGAGAACGCCCGGATGGCGGGATTTGGAGCGCGGATTGTTGATCCGACGGATGTCCCAAAATTCCTGAATTCACCAGACACGCCGATATTCACCAAGGGACGGCTGTTGTATGGATTAGACCGGGCGCGTAAACCCATCCGCACGGCTGACCAGGCTGTCATCGTCGAGGGTTACCTCGACGTTATCGCCCTGCATCAGGCAGGATATGAAAATGTCGTCTCCCCGATGGGCACCGCATTGACCGAAGATCAGCTTCGGTTGATCAAGCGATTCTCACGCCGGATCGTCCTGGCGCTTGATCCGGATGCAGCCGGGCAAAAAGCAGTTTTGCGAGGACTGGAGGCTGCCCGGCAGGCTATGGACCATGAAGGTGAACTGGGTTTCGATGCGCGCGGGCTGCTGCAAAACGAATCACGGCTGCAAGCCGATTTGCGGGTGGCCGCCTTGCCCGGCGGGCTAGACCCGGATGAGCTCATCGCCCGGAATCCGGCGGAGTGGCAGACGATCATCGCCTCGGCCAAACCGATCGTTACCCATGTGATGGACACGCTGGCTGCCGATCAAGACCTCAAGGACCCCAAGACCAAGAATCAAATCGCAGCCCAGGTCCTGCCGTTGATCGCCGACCTGCCCAGTCCCGTGGAGCGGGATACGTATCGTCAGCAACTGGCCC
>MGNL01000048.1:5055-5434 GCA_001796785.1 Chloroflexi bacterium RBG_16_51_16
GGCAGCGCAGCTCCGCCTGCGAGGGCTCGCCTTACACGAGTTAAGCCCGTTCAACCCACCATATCCGACCTGCCCGTATTCGCAAATCCATCCATGAAGATCGAAGCGTTTTGCCTCGGATTGCTTTTCCGCAAGCCCGAATTGTTGTTCAGGTTGGATCGTGCTCTCCAGGAGATCGGATTGGCGTCCCTCTCCACCCAGGATTTCGCGTATACCGACCACCAGCTCTTATTCAGCCTGCTACGCCAGGCAGTTGAACAGGACGAACAGGATCACCTCGAATATCTATCAGGACAGATCCCGGTAACGCTCAGTCCGCTATCCCAGGAGCTGATCGATCAGACGAAGGGATTGGATCCTGTGGATGGGAAGAACCTGG
>MGNL01000048.1:5652-7348 GCA_001796785.1 Chloroflexi bacterium RBG_16_51_16
GAGGTATCGTATGAGATTTGAGCATAATATTCGGTAGGGTAACCAGGGTTTGAAAAGGGTTGGAAAGATACGCCCATAAAACCGGCTCTTGAAAATGAACGGCAATTCTTCAATGGTATTGAAACAGGGTGAGATTATTAATGACCTTACGATTGTAATAATTCGAATGGACTGAAAACAACATGGCAGGTAGGGTAAAACAAAAGAGATCAACCCGGGGTGAAGCTACGCTTCAAAAGCCCCGCGATCCAAAATCAGCCTCTCCAGGGAAAGCGGGGAAGGTCAAATCGACGATTAAAGAAGTCGTCATAAAGGCGTTGGAGCTCGAAGACAAGGCAGCGGGAATGGTAGGGGGCGAATTAGCCGTGGTTGAAGAGGAATTGCTCGATGAGTCGCAGGACGAGCGCACCGAACTTGCAGTTGAACTTTCCGAGGACCCGGTACGGCTCTACCTGCAGGAGATCGGCCAGGTCAAACTGCTCGATACGGACCGCGAGTTCTGGCTTGCCACACTTATCGAAGCCGAACGGTTGATCGGCGGGTTCAGGCGTCGGCCGCAGGTTAAGAACAGGCTGCCAGCCATGGGTGTCTATCACGGGTTGATCGCCGAACTGATCACTGCCTGGAATCGTCTGAAAGAAGATGTCAGCCGCCACGGGACAAAACTTCCCGACCTGTGCCAGATGCTGACTGAAGCCCAATTGCTCCGAACAAACGAGCAGCAAAGACCATCTTACTTACGCTCTTACCTGACCCGCAAACCCTGGGGACATGATCCTTTATGGGACAGCATGGTGCGCAAAGCTTTTACCATCTTCCTGTGTATGGTGCTGCTCCCCGGGAATTATGCAGACTGGCTGAAGGGTCAACTGAAAGGCAGTAATTCGTTTCCGTCTGCCAGGAGCTTGTACCGCAAGCTCCCCGCGGAAGATGTTCTTTTAAAAGACATGGATGATGCGGTAGAACGTGCCCGGGAAGCCAACCAGTCACTGATCCGAGCGAACCTGCGGTTGGTGGTGAGCGTTGCCAAGCGCTACATGGGCCGCGGCATCGCGTTTCTTGATCTGATCCAGGAGGGTAACCTGGGCTTGCTGCGCGCGGTCGGCAAGTTCGACCCCCGCCTGGGATTTAAATTCAGCACATATGCCACCTGGTGGATCCGCCAATCCATTAACCGCTCGATCGCGGAGCAGGCGCGTACCATCCGCATACCTGTGCACCTGTTCGAATCGATCAGCCGCATCCTGCGAGCACAGCGCCAGCTCACCCAGGAATTGGGCAGAGATCCCACCATCGAAGAGCTTGCGCTGGAGACCGGCTACCTCCCGGCTGCGGATGTGCAGGCTGTCTTGCGTGCGCATGCGGAAGGCAAAACGCTGCCGCAGGAGGTGCAACAGCGTTGGGATGCAGCAACACTGAAGATCAACCGGATCATGCGATCCGCTGAGGAACCGGTTTCACTTGAAGGGCCGGTTGGGGATGAGGAATCCAGCCAACTTGCTGATTTCATCGAGGACGAGGACGCGCCGTCGCCCATCGACGCAGCTGCGAGGCAAATGCTGCGTGAACAATTACAGAGCGTCCTCAGCGTGCTGACCGATCGCGAACGCCAGGTGCTCGAACTGCGTTTCGGCCTGGTGGACGGCAAGGACCACACCCTGGAGGAAGTCAGCCGCTATTTCAACGTTACCCGGGA
>MGNL01000049.1:0-1996 GCA_001796785.1 Chloroflexi bacterium RBG_16_51_16
CATATCCCCGGCTCCGGTCTTGGTCTTCCGCTGGCGCGCGCCTACGTCGAGGCTCACGGAGGCCGCATCTGGGTTGAAAGTAAAATTCGGGAAGGGACTACCATCCACTTTTCCTTGCCGTTAAAGGTTTCCGTTTAGGAAGGCTGATGGGCTACCTCGGGCTCCCTTCGCTCATTCAATCCATGGCTGACTTCATAAGAATTATCAATCAAGGTAACCGTTCGCTGATACGATTGGAAAGGCCCCATGGTCAAAGAGCGTATCCTCATCGTCGATGATGATCCAAGGCTGATCCGCCTCATTCGGGAAGTTCTTGGAGCGGTGGGTTATGAGGTGCTTACTAGCACTTCGGGTGAATCGGCCATTCAAACCCTGGCTCTCGAGACGCCTGACCTAGTATTGCTGGATATCATGCTCCCGGATATGGATGGTTACCAGGTGGCGCGGCGTGCTCATGAATTTTCGGATATTCCTATCATTATGCTCACAGCCAAAGTCACTGAAAATGACAAGCTGGCGGGTTTCAACGCGGGCGCGGATGATTACATCACCAAGCCTTTCAGTTCCAAGGAACTTTTGGCTCGGGTGCGGGCCGTGCTGAATCGAACCGAGGGTGTCCGCTCCATTCCCGATCGGACAATAATTGATTGCGGTGATCTCTGCATTGACCTGTCTCGGCATCGCGTCTCGGTTGGCTCCCAGGAGGTGTACCTTACGGCAACCGAGTACAACCTCCTCCACGAGCTGGCCGCGCATGCGAATCAGGTCCTTCTCCACGAGCAGCTGTTGACCGCGGTTTGGGGATCCGAGTACCGTAATGATGTGGACTACCTGCGGTCCTATGTGCATTCGCTGCGCAAGAAATTGGAACGCGATCCGGCCAATCCCGAGATGATCACCAATATCCAGGGTGTTGGATATATGTTGGTTAAACCGAATGAAGATAAAACTTAGGTGGCATCTATGATCCCTACTGCCTATAATCTCTTCGAGACTGCCCAGCAACAATTCGACCGGATCGCGGATGGCCTCCAGCTGGACCGGGCTGCCCGCGATTTGCTGCGTGTCCCCATGCGTGAATACCAGTTCAGCATCCCGATCCGCATGGATGACGGATCGGTCCAGGTTTTCCGGGGATCGCGCATCCAGCATAATGATGCCCGCGGACCGGGAAAGGGCGGGATACGTTTTCACCCTCAAGAAACGGTGGACACCATCCGTGCACTTGCCATGCTCATGACCTGGAAGAGCGCTGTGGTAGATCTGCCCCTCGGTGGGAGCATGGGTGGGGTGGCCTGTGACCCTCATAATTTGAGCCTCCGAGAGCAGGAACGCCTGTGCCGGGGTTGGGTCAGGCAGGTGTCTAAAAACGTGGGTCCTGATCTGGATATCCCCGGTTCGGACTTGATGACCAATTCACAGCACATGCTCTGGATACTGGATGAATACGAAACGATTCACACGTCCAGGAGCCCCGGTTTCATCACCGGCAAACCTGTTGATCATGGCGGATCCCTGGGGCGGATGGAAGCCACCGGTTATGGAGTCATGATCGCCGTCCGCGAAGCCCTGAAGGATTTGGGCATCAATCCAGCCGATACCCGCGCCAGTGTGCAGGGATTTGGCAATGTTTCCCGCTACGCTGTGGAATTATTTCATCGCATGGGCGGCAGGGTGACAGCTGTTTCGTGCTGGGATCAAAAAGATCTAAAGAGTTATACCTATCGCAGCAAGGATGGAATTGATCCGCAGGTTTTACTTTCATTCACAAACCCATTCGGAGAGATCGACAGGATCAAAGCTGAAAAGGCGGGCTATGAATGTCTCCCCGGGGAAGCCTGGCTTGAGCAGGATGTGGATATCCTCGTCCCTGCGGCTCTTGAAAATCAGATCACAGCCGCTAACGCGGGCGGGATATCGAAACAGGTTAGGATAATCGCGGAAGGAGCGAACGGGCCTACCACACCGGATGCGGAGAGCATCCTCACCCAGAAAG
>MGNL01000049.1:2003-6547 GCA_001796785.1 Chloroflexi bacterium RBG_16_51_16
CGTCATCCCGGACCTGTTGGCGAATGCGGGTGGTTTAATCTGCAGTTATTTTGAACAGGTCCAGGGCAATATGAATTACTACTGGCGCAGGGATGAGGTGCTGGGCAAGGTCGATGTGCAGATGACGGATGCTTATCTTGCAGTTAGCCAGCACGCCGGGGAAAATCACCTGCCCATGCGGGACGCGGCTTATGTGATTGCTGTCAACCGGGTCGCCCAGGCCTGCCAGGAACGCGGCTGGATCTGAGCAATGGATCGAAGGATTGCATAGAGTGAACAAGTTCATCGCATCGGATTACCCAAATGTCAAGGATCCGAATCGAAGGATTACCTCATAGCCAACATGGACAGCTTTAGCGAACAAATCACACGCGCATCCTTTACCTCTTTCAACCGCGATTTCCTGGATCCGGAGACTCCATTAAGCTGCATTGGTAGCGGTGCTCTTGGCGGCAAGGCATCCGGCTTGGCGTTCATCCGAAATGTATTGGGCAAGCTGGAACTTGGAAAATATCCCGGCATCCGGATCGAAATACCCTCTCTTGTGGTCATCTGTACGGATGTCTTCGATGCGTTCATGGAACGTAACCATCTCATGGAAACCGCCCTCTCGGAGGTTCCCGATGACCGCCTTGCGCATGCTTTTCAAAAAGCCGATCTGCCTTTTGAGATCCTGGGGGACTTGCGCGCCTTGATCGATGATGTGCATATGCCCCTGGTCATCCGCTCATCCAGCCTTTTGGAAGATTCGCGGCGCGAACCCTTTGCGGGCATCTACGCCACCAAGATGATCCCGAATAACCGCTTTGATCCGGATTCGCGTTTTAATCAACTCGTTGAAGCGATCAAGTTGGTTTACGCCTCGACTTATTTCAGGTCTGCCCGGGACTATCGCAAGGCACTCGGTCATGGGGACGAAGATGAAAAGATGGCCTTGATCATCCAGGAAGTGGTTGGCAAGCGCTATCAAAACCGCTTTTATCCTGAACTTTCTGGTGTGATGCGCTCTTATAACTATTATCCGATGGAACCTGCCGCACCGGAGGAGGGTGTCGTCAACCTGGCCCTGGGTCTTGGCAAGACCATCGTAGATGGCGGGATCAACTGGCCGTACTCCCCTGCCTATCCCAAAGTGGAACCGCCCTTCGGTTCCGTTGAGAAATTGCTGAAAAATACCCAGAGCCAGTTCTGGGCGGTGAACATGGGTGAACCTCCCGAATATGATCCGGTCCGGGAAACAGAGTACCTGCTTTTGGAGGACATCACTGCCGCGGAGGAGGATAATTCGCTGACTTATCTGGTTTCTACTTACAGCCCTTTATCCGGTCGTTTGAGTATCGGTACTGGTTTTAAAGGTCCACGTGCCCTGACCTTTGCCCCTCTGCTCGTCCTGAATCAATTGCCGTTCAACGACCTGATCCAGGATCTCCTTAATATCTGCACCCAGGCCCTGGGCACGCCGGTTGAAATTGAGTTTGCCATGAACTTCAACCCCCATCGTTTTGGGTTCCTGCAGGTGCGTTCCATGATCGTTCCCACGGATGATACCCGGGTGTCTGCCGATGAATTAGTTGGCACCGGTGTGTTGGTGGGTTGTGATCATGTGCTCGGTAATGGGATGGTCGACGATATTGTGGATGTAGTCTATGTGAAACCCGACAGCTTTGATCTGAAGCACACCCTGTCCATCGCGCCTGAACTGGAATTATTCAACAAAAAATTTCTTGCCCTGGGTCGATCCTATCTGCTGATCGTGCTCGGCCGGCTCGGCACGACCGACCCCTGGCTGGGTATCCCGATCATCTGGAGCCGGATCAGCGCCGCCAGTGTAGTGGTCGAGGCAACCCGGGAGAACGTGCGGGTCGAGCTAAGTCAGGGTTCGCATTATTTCCATAATATTATCAACCTGGGTATCAAATACTTTACCCTGCCTTTCACGAGCAGGTATAAAGTCGATTGGGATTGGCTAAACCGGCAGGAGATCGTCGAGGAGACTGCCTTTATACGCCATATCAAAACGCCGAGACCGCTCCGCATTAAAGTGGACGGACGCAACAGCCGCGGTGTGATTCTGAAATAATATTCGTTGGATTCGAGTGTTACTTTATGACCAATCCTGAAAAATCCCTTGACCGCCTGATCCACGATCTCCGGGAACGCGCCAAGGAACTCAATTGCCTCTATGAGGTCCAGGAGATCCTCAGCGCGCAGGCTGCTGGCATAGACCAGATCTGCTCCGGGATCATCACGGTCCTGCCTCCAGGTTGGCAATACCCGGATGTTTGCCAGGCTGAGATCACCTACGAAGGGAAGACGTATCGGACAACAGGATTTGCGTCCTCGCGTTGGGTTCAGAGTGCTGATATAAAAATCCAGGATGATACGGTCGGCCGCATCAGTGTTTATTACACGGAGGAAAGGCCGCTCTCGGATGAAGGACCGTTCCTCAAAGAAGAACGCAAGCTCATCAACACCATCGCTGACCAGATCGGTTTCTTTCTGCTGCACCAGCAACTCAGTCAGGTCTTCAAAGAACAGTTGCGGTCCAGCGAGGAACGTCCCAGCGAATGGAAGGTGATTCTAGATCTCCTCAAACGCACCGATCCCGAATTGGTCATGCGCATCTCCCGCAAGATGATCAATTATCTGGGTTGGAAAGGGATCAAGGAGGCTGACCAGATGCTGGAAGCCTTCAATCCAGCCGGCGCGGCGCTCATGCAGGGGGATACCAATCGCCCGGCTGACGAGCCGCCTCAAGGTCAGCTGATTGATATGAGCGACGGCGTGTTCGCGCTGGCAGGCCAGCATTTATCGCGGGACGTCATCATGGATAACCTCCAGAAATGGATCCGTGAAGACCGGTCGGCTTTTCTGGTGGACGTGCTCGTCAATCCTGGCTCGTCGCTGGCCGAGATCGGTAATGCCCTGGAACGCTATCACCTCCTGCCAGGAGAGCGGCTGGAGCTGAGCGCCCCGCGTGAGCGTTGGTTCCGCATCGCCTTGATCCGTCGGATCTTGAACGATCAATCTGAATTCATTAAAACAGCCCAGGATCATATTAATATCGGCGACTTCAGCGATTTTATGCGCCGCGTAATCCATCCCACTGCCAGCCATGGCGAATTGGGAGGAAAAAGTGCCGGCTTATTCCTG
The DNA here is from genome assembly GCA_001796785.1 of Chloroflexi bacterium RBG_16_51_16. Lineage (GTDB taxonomy): Bacteria > Chloroflexota > Anaerolineae > Anaerolineales > Villigracilaceae > RBG-16-51-16. The sequence goes on from MGNL01000049.1 coordinate 5,157, forward strand.
GCTCTCCAGATCCTGAAAAACTACGCCGCCCGCGGCAAATTCCCTCATCCCATAAAATCTCCGCGCACCTGGTATCTCACCTCGGACAGCATTTTCTATTTCATGGCTTATAACAATCTTGAAGATGTCGTTGAACAGAAATACAAGGATTTAGCCCAGGTCCGCCAGGAGTTCCCATACATCCAGCATGTCTTTAAAAGCTCGCCTTTGCCTCCGGAGATCGTCCGCGGACTTTCCCTGGCGCTCGAAGATTTTGGCGACGTGCCGCTGATTGTTCGCAGTTCGAGTCTGCTGGAAGACCGCATGGGCAAGACCTTCGCAGGCAAATATAAAAGCTTGTTTATTGCCAACAAAGGCTCCAAGCCGGAGCGCTTGCAGAACCTCATGGATGCCGTGAAGGAAGTCTACGCCTCCACCTTCGGACCCGAACCGATCGAGTATCGGGTCCAGCATCACCTGCTCGATCACCATGAGGAGATGGGGATTCTGATCCAGGAGGTGGTCGGCTCGCAGCTCGGTCGTTATTACCTGCCTGCTTTCGCCGGGGTCGCCTTCAGCAGTAATGATTTCCATTGGTCCAGCCGGATTAGATCGGAGGACGGGTTGGTGCGCCTGGTTATGGGCTTGGGCACCCGCTCGGTGGACCGGCTGAGTGACGATTATCCGGTGCTTGTATCTCCCGGCAATCCTACCCTGCCGGTCAACGCAACGCTGGAGGAGGTGTTGCGTTATTCGCCTCGAAAAATGGATCTCATCAACCTGGAGACGCGTTCGTTTGAAACGGTGGAGATCCGCACCTTGTTGGCGGAACATGGGAAAGACTATCCCTATATCTCGCATCTGGTTTCGGCTATAGATTCCGATCGGCTGCGCAAGCCTGACGCAAAAGACCTTGCAGGGAACGCCTCCGGCCTGGTTGTTACCTTTGATGGATTATTTAACCGCACACCTTTCTTGAATCTGATCCGCGACACGCTCAAGATTCTTGGTGAGGTATTGGGTGGTCCGGTGGATCTTGAGTTCGCTCACGATGGAAAGGATTTTTATTTGTTGCAATGCAGGTCGCAGAGTTACAGCGGACAGCACGCACCTGCCGAAATTCCCGCCCACATTCCCCCTGAACATATTCTGTTCACCGCCAATCGCTTTATCACCAATGGCAGCCTGAACGATATCACTCACATTGTGTATGTTGATCCCCAAAAATATTCCGAGCTCGGTAGTTATGAGGAATTATTTTCCGTCGGGCGCGCCGTTGGGAGGTTGAACCAGATCCTTCCCAAGCGGAGATTTATCCTCATGGGTCCCGGACGCTGGGGCAGCCGCGGCGATATAAAAATGGGTGTCAATGCAAGTTACTCGGATATCAACAATACGGGCATGTTGATCGA
>MGNL01000050.1:0-6300 GCA_001796785.1 Chloroflexi bacterium RBG_16_51_16
AATTGGTGATCATTACCATGATCACGATGGCAAATAAGAGCCGGTCCCGTACGAGAAACTTCAATCCATCTGCCAGCTCATCCCGATACTTCTTCTCGGCTTCTGCAGGTTTGACATGGGTTCGGATCACCGCCGCGATCATCCCGGCGGACACGATGAAAGAGATCGCATCCACCCATAGCACATTTGCTGTGCTTGTGAACGCGATCAGAAAGCCCGCGAGCGGGGCACCGACCAGACGGGCGCTGCGTTCGATGATGTGGATCGCCGAAGTCGCCCGTTCGATCGGCATACCCGCCAAATCTGCCAGCTCCGGAAGCATGGCCTCCCGGGCTGTGCCTCCCGGCGCGTCCAGGAATGCGCCCAGGAAAACCAGGACCATCAATTGCCAGAATTCCAATCCGATCGTGGAATCGAGCAGAGGGATCAGCGCGACGGTGATCCCGCTGGTTACATCTGCAAGAATGCTTGTCCTTTTAAAGCCGAGCCGGTCTACAAGGGTGCCACCCAGTAACCCCGCCAAGACCACCGGTAATACGCTGAAAAAACCGCTGATCCCGGTCTTCGCCGCGCTTCCGGTTGTCTGAAGTACAAACCATGGAATGGCTACCGCAGCCATGACATTCCCGGTAAGCGAAATGGCGTTTGCTGACAGCAGGACGATGATCGGGAACTGGTTTTTAGCCAGGATCATTCAATATAGATTTCCACGTGCTCCCCGTCCATTTCATCGGTCATGTCAACGATCTTGCCAGTCACGCCTGAACGCACTGCGTTCATCACATTGGACATGTCCACACCTTCCACTTCAGGAATGAATCGGGCTCCGATCTTCAAGCCAGCATCGATCATCGATAAGGGCAATTGGACATTGGCTTTGGTGCGACCCGAGTTCACATCCGTCACGCGGATACGCAGCATCAAACCAGATGCAGCCCGGTTCGTTGAACCGGAATCACTGCTTTGACCTTCACTCAATGCCGCCAGGAGTTTAGCACCTTCTTCTGCAGTGATCTTGCCGCCCTCGATCATGCGCAGGATCTTCATCCGTTCCTCAGTTATGGACATTTCCGCCTCCTTCCAACGCCCCGAGCAATTGATCCGCTTCCTCAGCATTGATCTTTTTTTCTTGCAGCATTTTGAGAATGATCATTCTTTCCTCATTCGTTACAGCCGCAGGTCTGCCGGCGGCTGCTCCTCCTTGTACCTCGGGTTTTATTTTGAGAGACCAGCGACCGGTAGAGCTGGTTTGAGCTTTTTCGATGCGTTTCAAGGCGTTCTTAAATGTTTTAGCTGATTTGCGAACGGTGCGGTTAACCTGGTGGGTGACCTTTTCATTAAATCCTGACCAATCGAAATTCAAGCCGGCGAAATTTCCGAATTCATCCGCCGATTCTCCTGCAGCCGGATTGCTGCTCAACCGCACCTGACCGCCTGAGTTCAGGTTGATCCTGGCCGAACCGTTTCCGAGCTGGACCTCGCGAACGGTCTCATCCTGGTTATTTTCCAGACCCGGCCAGTCCATCGTAATCGGATCGCCTTGCAGGGTGATGGCGGCATCTGCATCAACCGGCAGCACCAGCAGGATGTTTTCGCCTGCGGTTACATCGATGGAGGTGCCGGGCTCAGGCGCGAGGTATAGAATCGCATCTTCGGTTGCAACCGCTTTCACATTTCCCTTGACATCTCGCATGGCAATGTCATCCGTTACCGATCCCAGCAGCACGTCGCCTTCAATATCCCTTAACCAAGCGTCACCTTCGATGTACTTGACCGACAGGTTGCCTTGAGCAACTCGCACGGTAAGATCCCCGATTACTTTCTCACCGGTGATGGCATGAACATTACGCAGGGAGAGATCCCCGCGAATTTCTTCGATCACGACCGGCGCGCTCATGTTGCGCAGGGACGCTTCTCCATCCACAAGTCCGATTTGGATCACGGATTCATAGGGCACCCGAAGGACCAGGTCCCCTTCGCAGTCCACTAACCATCGATCCTTATCCTGTTTGAGATGGAGTTCATCTTCATCGGCTTTGATCAATACTTCCCCGATTTCCGATCCGACGATGCTCAAATTGCCGGCGACGTTCGAAATCGTCATTTTAGGCGTTTTACCTGAACGAATTGTTCGCGTCATTTATTGGTCCTCCTCCCCGCGCAGGATCCTGATCGCGGTTTCTGTATTGATCCTGCCGGCTGCCAGGTTTTCCAGCGCACTTCGGCGGGCTTCGCTGGGTTCGCCGGGATCCTCCCTTCCCGGCTCATAACCGAGTGCCCGGATCACCTCGAGCAGCCGGTTACGAATGGTAGGATAAGAACCCCATCTCTCCTTCTCCTCCATTTCGATCCGATTCAGTTTTCCTTCGCAGCGAACGAAGGTTAAAATGAAATCCAACTGGTCGGAAGAAAGGTTGGTGAGTTGGTTGGAAGCGAAGCGTCCTTCGAGAGTGGTATCACAGGACGAACAATGAAGCCGGGTGATGGTCATTTCAGCCTGACAGATCGGGCAGCGAGAAGGTATGAATCGCATGTTCACCTTTCGGTTAACTGCAATTTATCTGGGTGATAGGTTGTGATTTCCGGTAAATTATCGATTTCTGCAATTTGATTGTACTATAATGATTTATTTTGTCAATCAACATATTAATAATATTGATATTATTGTGTAAAATCATTGATATTATTTGAACTTTATCAAATTTTTTTATTTTTATTTGATCAATTTCCATTTGGAGGCATGATGATACGTACTCTTTACTACACCGCCGACAAACCACTTCGGACCGATATACCTGTTGGGGAATTAGTTGATCTCTTGACTGATCCGCAAGGAACATTATGGGTGGATTTCACAAGCGAATCTCCCGAGGTTTGCGAACCCATTTTGCAGCGTTTTAATTTTCATCACCTGGCCATCGATGATGCGCTTAAGGAAACCCATGTTCCCAAATTGGATGATTGGGGGGAGTATTTATACATCGTTCTTAACGTCCTGAGTTACCACAAGGAACGCGAGACCTTCCACCCACAACTGGAAGAATTAGACGTGTTCCTCGGGAACAACTACCTGATCACCCACCATGATCGCCCGCTGACCGCGGTGGACCATACATGGACCTCCTGCCAGCGCGATATCCGCCATGTGCAAGACGGGCCGGATCATCTGCTTTATCGGGTGGTGGATAACCTGGTGGCAGACTATATGCCGCTTGTGGAGGAGATCGATCAGCAGATCGATTCCATTGAAGACCAGGTATTCGACAAGCCTACACCCAGGACCCTCGAGAAGATCTTTGGATTAAAACGAATACTGCTGACTATGCGGCGAATCCTGCTGCCGCAGCGTGAGGTGCTCAACAAGCTGGCCCGGGACGATTACCGGGTGATCGACCGCAAAGACCGGGTGTACTTTCGGGATATCTATGATCATCTGGTGCGGTTGCACGACCTGAACGAAAGCCTGCGCGATCTGGTTAGCGGAGCCATGGATACCTACCTCTCCGTGATCAATAACCGCCTGAACGATGTCATGAAAACCCTGACCATCATTACGACCCTGTTCATGCCCATCACCTTCGTAACCGGTTTCTTTGGAATGAATTTCTTCGAACCGGTTGCCCAATTATTCGGATGGACCTCCAGGGCTGCCTTCCTGGCAACCATGATCCTGTTCCTGACTGTGCCGGCTTTAATGTACACCTGGATGCGCCGGAGAACCTTCCTATAGACATCCCACTTGCCCGCTCTTGACACAGAACAGACGTTCGGGTATATTAATAGCACAAATGAGCGGTATACGCTCAGGAGGCAATCATGATGATGGTTCGCAAGAGCAAAGGACTTGGTGAGAGGCATCACAAGATCCTGGATTTTATTGAGAGTTATCAACGTAAATCCAAACACCCGCCATCCATCCGCGAGATCGGCGAGAATTGCGGGATCTCTTCCACCTCCGTTGTGAATTATTACCTCGATCAATTGGAAAAATCTGGACACATCGAACGCGACCGTAAGATCTCCCGCGGGGTGCGCCTTTCTGGTCCCAACCCTCTGGGTGATCTCCTACGGGTACCGGTCATCGGCCGAATCCAGGCTGGTGAACCCATGCCCGTGCCCACCTCAGATTTCAATTACTTCAACGCGGAAGATTCGGTGGATATCGCGATGTCCCTGATGCCCGCTAAGGAGAAATCCAACAAGCATCTCTTTGCACTCGAGGTGCAGGGCGATTCGATGATCGACGCCATGATCAATGACGGGGACATCGTGATCATGAAAGCTGCCCAGGAAGCCAAGAACGGCGATATGGTTGCAGTCTGGCTGCCGGATAGAAACGAAACCACCTTGAAGTTCTTCTACAAGGAGAAGGATCATTTCCGCCTGCAACCCGCCAACCCGACGATGAAACCCATCCTAATAAAAAAGAATGATCCCCTGGAGATCAAGGGCAAGGTGGTCATGGTGATCCGCAAAATGGACAGCGTGGCTTGATAAAATTCAAGAACAAAAAAGAGGCCGGAATTAAATTCCGGTCTCTTTTTATATTTACGGATCGTTCTTCGCTATCGTAACTTGACCCTTCCTCTTGCCCTGTTAGGACCTGGGCTTGAACCACCCGAGGAAGACGCTAGCTTGATCCTGCCTTTGCGTCCACCACCTACCCCACCGAGCAGTTTTCCGCCGCCCATAAAGATCAATGGGACAGCCAACAGTACCAGCAATCCTAGTGCGATCGCTGCAAACAAGCTCCAGGATTGACCTGTCACTTCAGGCAGGACGCCGCCTGGATTGTATTTTCCTTCAGCTGATACGCCGGCAGCCGAGAGGGATACGGTCAGCCCGCGGTTGACGCCGTCCCGGGTTGTTGAAGGTGTTACGTAGGTAATGGCGTATTCACTCTGGTAGCTCTGACCATATTGTTGATAAAGATTGGTCAGCGTAGCGGCATCGGTCACGTATGCATACTGGCCGCCAGTGCGGCCGGTTAGCGACTTCAGGCCAGCCTCATCGATGCCACCCTGGCCACCCAGGCTTGGGTCACCGAATCCGATCGCAGAGACCGTCAATCCGCTCGGACCGACGCTGTCAACAATATTATCCTCAGTGCTGCTGCTCTGGTTATCCATGCCATCGGACAGGACCAGTACAGTCTTCCGGCCTTGCACATTTTCGAGTGAGACGGCTGCTTTCAGGATTGCATTGTACATGGCGGTATCGCTGCCGGTTCTCAAGCCATCGATGGCGCTCGTCAGGGCGGACTTATCCGAGGTGATCGGTTGGACTTCATACACATTCGAGTCAAATGCCACGATTCCAACCTGGTCGCCACCCTGCATACCGTTGACATATGCCTTGGCTGCCTCTTTCGCCGCGCTGATCTTATTCCCTTTTTCCATGCTGCCGGAGATGTCGATGACGAGCACGGTTGTCACCGGAGTCGCCTCACCACCTGCCACATCCCCACCACCTCTCACATCGGTTGGCTGCATAAGCTGACCATTTTCGGAAATTTGAATGGTGGCTGGATCAACGCCTACGGGATTACCGGCGGAATCGGACACTGAAACATAAACCGTCACGTTTGGAAACCTGGAATTATCCACCTGGGTGATCCGGACCTGCTGGCCGGATTGAGCACCAGCAGTAATGGTCGTGGAGATCAATATCAAACCCAGAAGGGTAAGTGTTAGAAATCTTCGGTACCAGATTGTATTCATGGTCACCTCTTTTCGTGATAAACCAATTCAGTATTGCCCATACGGATCCTTTGACCGTTGGACAATTGGACTCGCTCAATTTTCCGGCCGTTGATAAACGTGCCGGACATGCTCCGGTCCTGTAACGAAAACCGGGTACCGTCTCCAGTGAGCATGGCATGCTGAGGAGAGACATCCGGGTCGGGCAGGACGATCTCCGATTTGAGCGGCGAACTGCCGATGGCGATCGAGGGTCCGCCGGCGTGCATGAATTTATCGAGGATGAATTCGGTTCCCTTGAGCTTTCCTGAAACCACCTCGAACCAGGCGCGTGAAAGCGTAACCACGATCAGGGCAATGAACAACCCGAGCATCGCACCGAGCAATACCAGGCCGACCGCCTTGCCGGCCACGATATCCAGCCGTACGCGCGCCACCTCGAGCAAAGCCCCACCGATCGCACCACCAATGAATCCGCCTACGACCGGTTTCCAGACCTCGCTCCTTCCGATCAATCCTTCTGCGAGGCCGATCAATGCTCCGAACAAACTCCAGCCGAGCGCCCTGCCAGCCACTCCTGCGCCGATCGCCTGGAACAGAT
>MGNL01000050.1:6340-9842 GCA_001796785.1 Chloroflexi bacterium RBG_16_51_16
GACCAGGGCACTGAACACGCCGGCTTTAAGTGCCTGCCATAGGTTTCGGGTAAGCATGCCTTCGGTGATACCGATGAACAAGCCCACCATCAAACCCACCAGCGCACCGACAATGGCGACATTCGCGTAAAAAGAGCCGGTGAAAGACAAACCCAGCAGATTGCTGATCTGCCATCCGGCAAGGCCGCCCAGGGCGCCGAGCACGGCATAATAGTAAATTCGCATATTTCTATTCATAGCTTCATACTCCTTCCTTGGATTCTTCAACCGTATTGAGGTTGTTCCACCGAACTGCGCTCCTGCCGAAATTACCGTTCAATTCATAAAATCCAAAATAACGGGTCGGGTTAAGTAACCCATTTGCCTGGCGGATGAAAAAGCCACCAGTCGATGAATGCGGTTCGACCACCAAAGCCACCTGCCATGGCTCGGGAAAAAAGTTGTTATGCAGCCAGGTATCGTAATGGGAGAGGAAGATGCCCATCTTCGGGTGTGTGTGGTACCAGCCGACGATTTTTTTGTTTGGATACCGTTTTTCAAGCTCGTTGTGAAAGGTTACGATCGTATCCTGTGTGAAGGTCAGGTAAACGCTGCCCTGCCTGGTGTGCCTCGCCGGAATCAAATGCTCGACCACGACAAACTCGGTGTTCGTTTCCCGATCCGCGCACCACTCGCCGATCAAGGCGCCGCCCACCTCGTATTCCGGTTCGGCTGCAGCATGGACGTATACACGGCAGTAGGCTGGCTGGGTGAAAAACACCTTGATGACGGAGTTTGATCCCTGCCCGTCGAAGGGCGAATCCCAACGCCTGGAATTGCCATCCGGCATGGCAGCCTCACGCGGCTTGAGTTCAGGTGGCATCGAGATGCGAATACTCATCGGAGTTAAAGCAGACATCATGTCCGGTTCTGGCCGGATCCGGACCGCCCCGCGTGACCGCGGGACGGTCCGTTTCTCGTTCGTCAACCCGCAGTTACGTCCGCTGTCATCATCAAGCGATCGTTTTGGGGTATTCCTGCCTGTGAAAGAGTCTCATCCTCTTTCAATTCCCGGCCAAGGGCTTTGCTGTCCATTCGGTAGGACATCGGTCGGCCGTCCGGACCGGTGGTGGGCAGTTCCAATGAGGTGGTCAGTTCGGGAATGAGGTCCTTCACTACCACGTCATCGGGTACCTCAGCATTGCGGCTGCCTCCGGCTGGAAGTACGATTGTTACAGGGATATCAGCCATGATTTTTCTCCTTTCTGAATAAAGATTGGTTACGACAGGCTTGCTCAACCGCTATTGCGCGCGCGGGATGTAGGATTATTTCAATCGGATCTTTACTTTCTTTTTAGGTGCCACCTTGGGCGTCAGCCTCGCACTGATACTTGAACTTGCTCCAGCTTGCTTGAGCTTGACCCTTTCCGGCCTTAACAGCTCCCGCATATCCACGGGGAACGCATGCGGGTGTTTCTTCCGATACTCGCGAGACCAGCGGGCTGCCTCAGGATCCCAGGGGAAGGGAGGTTTGGTCGGATCGTCATGGAAATTTTTCCACTGCAGCATTTCACCGAGCATGACCACCAGACGATCTAGTGACCGGCTGGCTGTCCACCAGGCTGCGTCGATACATACGCTTCCGTTGAGATGGTTGATGTTGGGGTGCCAGATCGGAGTCAACCATTTCATCCCGGGCCAGCGCTGGGGATATTGATTATGAAGATAGATCTCCACCTGGTGATGATTCCCGAATTTGGGATTACCCTGCCGGTCCACATCCACGATGCTCTTGCAAGTGAAGCTGACGATATATCGTTCAGCCGGCAGGTTTGGTCTGGCAGAGATGGACCGGATGGTGATCATGTCACTGCGAGCTGCCAGTTCCTGCATCAACTGGTAGTCTGCCTTCAAGCGACGAGAGCGCGGGCTTTCACCCACGGTCATCGTCCCGCCTGCGGTGATATCGGCTGTAAGCATCAATCGGTCACTTGCTGGTACGCCCGCGGATGCCAGGGTCTCATCTTCTTTAAGCTCCCGTCCAAGCGCTTTGCTGTCCAGGCGGTAACCCATCGGTCTCCCATCAGGCCCTGTGGTTGGAAGCTCAAGGATGGAGATCAGTTCCGGCATGAGTTCGCGCACCTGGACATCGTCGGGAACATCTGCGTTGCGCGCCCCTCCACTCGGCAGGACAACCGAGACATTGATATCAGGCATGGTTTCTCCTCGGATCATGTTGTCAGGTGCGGAACCTGGCACATTCCTGTGATGGACCAGCAATCCGCGTGATGCAGGGTGTGACATACGGGACACTCCTTTACTCCGCGTGGGTCATTTCGTTTGACGTCTTCGAGACAATAAGGACACTTATGTTCTTCGTAAGCGGAAAATTGCACTTCTGGTTTCCTCCGGAAAACGCCTCTTCGTCCGGACCTTGCCCTGGATTTCTTTGAGGGTCGCGGGACTATCAACCTGCCAGCCGATGGAATTGGGCGGGAAATTGCCCGACCTCGACTGGATGCCCTGCTGCTTCCTCCAACTCTCGATGGAGTTCTGGGTGCAGGCTGGTACGATCCACCGAGTGCGATCGCCGCTCTCCCTTCTGAACCGGACCGGGTATAGGGTTGGTAAGTACGGATACTGGTCCTGCGCCAGGCGGATAAAACTATCAGAGCCGTGAGGGCGCCTCCACCAAGTTGGGCGGCTTCCCGGTAATCAACCTGATCCCGCCAAAATACGAGCGGCGCCAATCCAATTCGCCAGTCCGTCAAGAATCCGAGACCATACAAACCCAACACCAGGCAAGCCAGGGTAAAGCACAGCTGTATCAACCAATTCCATTTCGTCAGCGCCAGGCGGGTTCCCAGTCCGGCACCCAGTCCGATCGCGCTTACCGCAAGAATTTCCATTAATAGCTCCGGCAACTGCGGCTTTGACTGATCAAGGACAACCAGCCACAGAACGATACCGGTGATAAAAAGGAGGAGGAGCAGAATCCTGCGCAACGCTAATGGTCTCCGATTAAGTTGAGTGAAGGGATACCGATAATCTACTGCGTTTATTCGCGACATTCTTTACTTCGATCATGAGTCTCTCAAGCGGACCCGGTTGCGACCACGCAACCGGAGAGTGGAGCCGTCCTTGTTTATATTCTTTTCCTTTTGAATGTGAATCCGCGGCGTGACCTCGACCTTAAGGCTGGATTCAAAATGCCGGAAGTGCAGCGTCTCACCCAGGTCACCCGTGAGTTCATAGAACCGGTATTCGGATCCGTTGTTGGCGCGCAGGATATGCAGCGCAGGTACGCCCACACTGGCGAGCGTCCTGTGCAGGAAGCTTTCATCGCCAGTGATCACATGGGTCATGGTTGCTTCCCGGAGCAGGCCGCAGGTCGGACAGTGGCCTGCCTCGAACGAAACGTCATTGAGCGGCTTCAGGACTTCATCCACCGTATGACAGTTCGGGCATTCCAATTTAGTGATCAACTCCTGGTCCAGTTCGATGATTGCGTCATTACCAAGGT
>MGNL01000051.1:0-5706 GCA_001796785.1 Chloroflexi bacterium RBG_16_51_16
CACCGACACAGCTCTCAGGTTCGCGCTTGATATCGGTTGAGATTGACTATGAGGTTACTGTTCTGGCTCTCACGGACCTGGCTATTGTTGTTTATCGTATTACCCGGGGAGCGGATGGGTCACCGGCCACGGTTGCAACTGAGGCTTTTACTTATGATGCTGGACATGATACGGATGCCGAACGTTCAGCCGTTAAGAAACACAGGCTGACTGCTACACTCACGAGTCCCCCATGGATAGATAACGATCAGTACGTTGTGATCTACCTGCAATTCCATCCACAGGTCACATCTCAATTTTGGTTCTCTGGCATGTTTGCCAATTACTATTGGCGGGATTAATGATCGTTTGTAAGCGCCGGCTGTCACACTGGCAACGCTGGCGCATAAAAAAAAGAAAGGACATCATGAAAGCAAAACCGTTTTATGAGAGCAAGACCTTTTGGTTCAATGGTTTGTTCTTGCTCGTCTCAGTGGCTGCCGTCTTCGGCTTCGCCAGCTGGCAGCCTGATTCCTTGTGGCTCGAGATCGTCGGCGTGATTGTTGCCGGCGTCAATATCGCCTTGCGCTTAATCACCGCTTCGGCGATTAAGTAGTAGGGGCTTATTCACTGACTCGCCCTTAGTTTCTCTCCTCCTTGAACCGGGGTGTCCCAAGATCGATCTTGGGACACCCCCCAGGGCTTCCATGTCATTCTGAGCGGAGCGAAGAATCTCATGACAGCAATTGCCGCCCACCGAACAAAAGTCCTCGCCATCCTGGATGATGCGAGCAATACCAAGTTCTCCAACAATCAGGTCGACCAGGCGATTCGTGACGCTCTCAGGGATTATTCCAATGCTTTCCCAATCGAGCGGACTTACAGCTTCGATTGTGACGGTGAAGATCGGATCGTCCTGCCGGCTGACTTCGTTGCCATGCAGGTGATGCGGGTCGAGCTCATCCCGTCCGGGGACAGCCAGGATGATCTGACCAAATTAAACGAGATCCCATTCTTCGCCAATTATTCCGATGAACAGTGGGTGATCGAAACCCCAGGTCGAACAATTCCCATAGGTCGCACCATCGTTATTTATTATTCGGGTCCGCACTTCATCGACGGACTGGATAGTGCCGCAGGTACAACCATCCCCGACACAGACGATGAGATATTTGCGTTGGGGGCGGCAGGTTATGCTCTCCTCTCCCGCGGCGTGAACCGTTCCGAGGCGAATGTGATTGAGGGCAGTACTGTAAAAGACCTGCAGTCTTTGGCACAGAAATACCTCCATGACTTCCGAGGCTTCCTCAGCGGCAGGGATAAAGGCTATATCGCTGCCGCCTGGGATCTCGACAGCGATGATCACTTCTGATCCAACCCATGAGGCCTGAAACATGACCCTCGACCTTGAAAAAAACGATCTCAGCCTCACCCCTTTCCGTCCCAGCCGCTGGACGCTGCTGATCGGACCGCACGCGATGGCGCCTCTCATCCTCAACTCGCTCATCCGGCTCATCTCATCCAATCCCGCGGGTGACGGATCGTTGACTGTCCTGGACTGCGGGCGCCAGTTCAACGCCACCATCATCGCCCGCGCCGCACACGGCCGCGCCGAGCTGGCCGACCGCATCCGCATCCAGCGCGCCTTCATGTGCGATGAGGTTGCGAACCTCATCCGGCGCACCCCGCTTGGACGGGCACCCGTCCTGGTGCTCGACCTGCTCAACACCTTTTGCGACGAGAACGTGCAGATCGGCCGGCGGCGTTTCCTGCTGGAGGGCTGCCTGCGAAACCTTGAGCGCCTCAGCGCTGGACCCGGACTGGCCGTCAGTGTGCACCCGCCGCGGGAGGGCTCGGATGCGATTCCGCTGTTTGAGCGCCTGCGTTCGGCTGCGCCGGAGGTGCTCACCTATGAGACCCCCGCTGCCTCCGCGCAGCAGTTGAGGTTATTTTGATGAACCGACTTTTTTCTTTTTCCATTTCCATCCTCCTATTCTGTAACAACCGAAATTGGGTATGGAAGGGGGCAGGGGGATGGCGTCTGCAGGAAATCGTCTTGCAAAAGACAAATTGAGAAGAGGTAACCCATGGGTAACGTCACTCCAACCATCACCGATATCCTGCACGGCGAGCAGGAAAACCTGGCGCGCTTCCGCCGCGCCCTGCGCCGCTCTGACCAGGTTGTGCTGGACGACCTGATCGTGGCTGCCAGCAAGCACCGCGCAGCCTCGGCCTATGCCGGCCACCTCCTGCCGTTCGAGACCTTCCTGCTCTCGGCCTGGCTCGAAGACCATAAGCTGGTCATGCAACAGCGCGACTTGGTCCAGGAGGTGAAACGCCTGCGGGCTGAAGTTGAGGCCCTGCGCCGCAAGCTGGAAGAGCGGGATTAATTATGCAATACTCCGCATCTGGTTCATCGGAAAAGGGGATGCAAGCGGGCGCGAAGCGCCGCTTGCATCCCCTTTTCCGAAATTACCCCCCTTCCCTTAGGGAAGGGGGGCAGGGGGGATAGGTGTGAACCAATACACCGGCTGGCTGCTCGATGTCTACGCCCACCCGCAGCGCGGCGTGACCCTCTGGCTGCTGTGCGACGACGGGCGCCGCCTCCGGCTTCAGCAGGATTTCCCTGTCAGCTTCTACGCCGCCGGTCCACCGCAGCGCCTGCGTCAGCTGTGGACCTGCCTGCGCAGCATCGGGGCACTTGAAGGGGCGAATCACGAATCGCCCATGCAGGCGTCACCATCGCCGACTTTCACCCTCTCGCGGGAAGAACGCCGGGACCTGTTCACCGGCATAATCCCCGTCCTGGCCGCCCGGACCGATTCGCCTGCCGCCCTGTCCCGCCTGTACTCGCGCCTCACCGGGCAATTCCTCGACCTTACCTTCTATGATGCAGATGTGCACATTGCCATCCGCCATGCCGCCGTGTATGGCACGTTCCCGCTGGCGCGCCTCGCGCTGGAGGCCGATGAGGACGGTTCCATCCAGGAACTGGTCGTGTTGGATACCCCCTGGCATCTCGACCCGGAGCGACCTGAGCTGCGGGTGATGTCCCTCGAGCCGGAGGAGGATCCCTTTCATTCCGATCCCCAGCGCTTCATCGTTCAGACGACCCGCGGCCGTCTGGCGCTGGACGTGCCCGGAACGCCGGAGGGTGATTCACCCGCCACGCTCGGCCTGCTTGGTCACCTGATCAAACAATACGACCCCGACCTGATCCTGACCGCCCACGGTGATACCTGGCTGCTGCCGCGCCTGCTCGAGCAGGCTCACAAAGCCGGCCGCGACCTGCCCTTCAACCGCGATCCAGAGGCGGACATCCAATATAAGAAAGCCCGCAGTTACTTTGCCTACAACCAGGTCATCTACCGGGGCAACCAGGTGCATCTGGCCGGGCGGTGGCACCTGGATATCAACAACACGGTCATGTACAACGATTACGGCATCGACGGCGTGCTGGAGATGGCCCGGGTCACCTCCCTGCCCGTGCAGACCGCGGCGCGCGTCTCGCCCGGCACGGGTATCTCATCCATGCAGATCATTACCGCGCTGCGCCAGGGAATCCTCGTGCCGCTGCGCAAGGAGCAGATCGAGCGCTCCAAGACCACCTCCGAGCTGCTGCGCGCGGATACGGGCGGGATGATCTTCGACCCCATCACGGGACTGCACCAGGATGTGGCCGAGGTGGATTTCGCCTCCATGTACCCCAGCATCATGGTGCGTTTCAACGTCTCGCCGGAGACGGTCGGGACGCAAAAGCCGACCGCCGAGCTGGTGCCCGAGCTGGGAGTGATCGTCGACCGCCAGCACCCCGGCCTGATCCCGCAGACGCTGGCGCCCCTGCTGGAAAAGCGCATGGCCCTCAAGGACCAGCTGCTGAGCCTGCCCCAGTGGGACTGCCGTTACAAGACCTACAAGGCGCAGGCTGCCGCCCACAAGTGGCTGACCGTGACCTGCTTTGGCTACCTCGGATACAGGAACGCCCGCTTCGGCAAGATCGAGGCGCACGAGGCGGTCACCGCCTACGGGCGGGAGGTGATGCTGCGCGCCAAGGAGGCCGCCGAGGAGGCCGGATTCACCGTCCTGCATTTATATGTAGACGGCATGTGGATCAAGAAGCCGGGCTGCAGCCAGCCGCGGGAATTCCTGCCGCTGCTGAAGGAGATCGAACGCCGCACCAGCCTGCGCATTGCCCTGGACGGCGTGTTCAAGTGGGTGGTGTTCCTGCCGTCCCGCATCGACCGGCGCCTGGCCGTGCCCAACCGCTATTTCGGTGTCTTCCAGAACGGCGAGGTCAAAGCCCGCGGCATCGAGGTCCGCCGCCACGATACACCGCCTTTTGTATCCGAGACACAGCGCGAGATATTGGAGAGGTTGGTTAATGTATTTGATGATGGCAGGAGCGCAGATGTGCCTGACCCACTCTCCGCTATTAACGCCCTCGTCCGGCGTAAATTATCCGACCTGCGCGAGGGGCGCGTGCCGCTCGAGAAACTGCTGTTGCGCATGACCGTCAGCCGCGCACTCAAGGAGTTCCGCACCACGCGCACGCCAGTGGCTGCCGCCCTGCTGCAGTTGGAGGCGGCCGGAAAATCACTGCGGCCGGGGCAGAACGTGCGCATCCTGTACACCCTCGGACGGCCGGGCGTGCGAGCCTGGGACCTGCCCGAGCGCCCTGACCCGCACACGGTGAATGTTGCGCGCTACAAGACCCTGCTGCTGCGCGCTGTGCAGGCGGTGATTGAATCGTTTACCTCGCTTGCTCCGTCAATGGGACAGGCGGGGTTTGGTGTTTGCCAGTCTCCCCCAAATCCATGCCTGGATTACATCGTCCAGGAAAATGAGTATGCTTTGGCTGATTCCATCATAGACCAGGTTTTTTGAATGTGTATTTGGGGGAGGTCTGCCCCGCGGCAGGCGGGGTGCCGATATGGTCCTCGAAGAAGGACGGGCGGAGGGGGTTGAGTTTGGGTATTTCATGGCAGTACCAGGTAAACGGTCTCCTCCTCCATAACAATGTCATCCACCGCCCAGCCTTTTTGATCCATTAAGGACTTGAAGGCGCGTCTGAATAAGAGTGTTACTTTCACACTATCCATACCGGTTGCTGACTTGCTGAAAATATGTGTGGTTGTATCTGAATCGAATGCCGCCAGGCGGTTATCGCTTACGATCTGGGTCGGATTCCAATACGCACCGGTGGGGGTGACCTCCGTCCACAATTCGTTAAGTACCTTGGAGAAGATCTTCCCGGGTAAACCTGCATAATAACCCTGCAATGGATCGCCGACTCCGCCCCATTCTGGAATTATTTCTCCAGCGACCAAAGGCAGTGTATTCCCATCTCCATCAGTCGCCTCCACGAGCAGGATCATTTGCCTGAGCGGCGAATCGGTCGGGACGTGGTGGCCGGTTTGGTCATTTGTGACCGTTACCTCAACTATTATGGAGTTTTCCATAAGCGTTGTATTGACATCCAGCCTGACTGCGTTCTGCAGTAATGTTGGGTCGGAGGCGCCCGGCATAAGATGGCTGAAAATGGTCATGGGATCGCGCTGCATCCCCCCCACGCTGTAGCGGGCGAAATGATCAACTTTTCCGGGCGGCATGTGGCAATCCTGGCAGGTCTTGCCGGTTTCTGCATCGCTGTAGGGCGACGCCAGCCATTCGCCAAATGAATTGTAGATTTGTGTATCCCAAAATACGCCGAAGTGGCAGGGTGCGCAG
>MGNL01000051.1:5720-13288 GCA_001796785.1 Chloroflexi bacterium RBG_16_51_16
TTGGATGGGAGAGTAAGTGTCTTCAAATGGAGCCACGTCGTCATACGGTCCCGCAAAGAATTGATGACCTTCCGGCGGACGCCGGAATTCGTAAGATAACACGCCGGGCATGTTCGCAAAGGGCAATCCGCTGCCGGAGTCGAGGTGTACATCCCAAACCTTATGGCAGAAATCGCAGGTAACGCCCTCGGTGCCGGTCCCGGTAAGAACGGTTGGATCGGTTTGGTATGGCAAGTTGATCGATGCCGCGGGGGCATGACACGCTGCACAGTTGCCGGTCGTGTCCGGGAAGTCAAGCTCATATCCAGGACCAAAATAAGCTTGGCTTTTATCCGGTCGTAGAGGGAACCGTCCGTAATCCCGGCTGTAACCAGACCGGGTGGGCTGGCTTTGATTTCCTTTCACATCCTGGCCTAGATACATGCTCATAAATCGCTCGTTTTGGGTTGACTGCGAATGTGCATCCTGGCTCCACTCATGGAATGGAAAATTGACCTCTTTTGGATCATTTGAATCAACAGCGCGTGCGTGACAGTGCTCGCACTGGCTGCCTTTAACCCCCGGTTCCAGGAAAGCACTCACCCATTCATAATCAGTGCAGTCCGCCTCTGCGTGTTTGATCAATGTGATCTTGAGCTCGCGTTCTCCGGATTGAACCTCCACATCACCGCCTCCGTTGAAGTAATTGGATGCCCAGGCCGTGATCATGACAGTTTTATCAGGGAATATTCCCTCGAGTGTGAACTCACCCTGTGAGTCTGTGGTGGTGGTATGGTCAGTCCCTTTTTCACGGACCACGGCTCCTGGTATGGGTTTCTGTTCTTCATCGAGGACGATACCGGAAATCGAATTGATCGGTGCTATTTGGCCGCATCCCTGGATTAGAAGGACCAGACCCGCCATGATTACAAGCAGTCGAAGTGTCATCGGTGTAAAAACTTCCTGTGTCCGTTTGTTGCTCGCCAGCCAATGACCGCCAGGATCAGAAGTAGGAAACCCGAGCAAGATGGAATTTTGAAGGAAGGTGTCTTTAGAGATTCCTCAACTGATTGAGTGGGTCCGATCGAGGCTTGAGTTGTTGGTACGATTTGCGGATTAGCCACAGTTGGAGGAGGCTGACCATTGAGGTCGAGGCGAAAAACACCCTCGCCCCGCGTCACGGCATAGAGATGATTGCCGTCTGCGGAGATCGCTAATGCCCGCACGGATCGCGTGCTCAATCCATCTTTGATCAGCCGCCAGGTCTTTCCGCCATCCTCGCTGATAAATACACCACTCTTCCAACTGCCCGCGTATATGACGTTCGACCGCATGGGATCCACCACGATTGAGCTGATCTGCTCATTCGGGTCCATCCCTGCGCTGGAGGACCTCCAGGTCTTGCCGCCATCATCACTCTTGAAGATGCCGCGGTATGCACTGCCTGCAAAAAGGATCTGCGGGTTATTGGGATCAAGGGCGAGGCCCAACACAACCTTGTCGCTCAAACCATTGGATACATTCTGCCACGTCGCACCGCCATCGGTTGTAAAGTACACACCTCCACCCATACTCGATGCCCATGCGGTATCCGCCTGTTGTGGATGGACGACGATCTCCGAGATGGACTGCCCGTCCAGTGCTGTGCCTTCCACAGGTTGCCAGGTGCTTCCACCATCGCGTGAAATTAAAATGCTCAGAATGGTACCTGTCGAACAAGTCGCGGGGTCAGCCCAGTACAAACAGCCCGCAATCCCGAAACCGCCGTAGACGATCCGTGGATTGGAGGGTGTGAAGGTAATCGCTTCGAAGCCTTGAAATTTAGGGTTGGTTGTTGAATAGCCTGAGTTCATCAATTCATCGTAATAATCGCTTACCAACTCCCAGTTCGTCCCGCCATCCTTGCTGTTGAATGTCCAGCCCCAATGTGCTGAACTTACCAGGATGTGATCTGGATTCGTCGGGTCCAGTGCGATGCGTGCGCCTTCGACAATCGGATGGATGTCGATCGGGTTGATCCCTTGCCAAGAACCGCCCGCGTCCCAGCTGACGAACGGTCCGCTGCGGCCGTTTACGTAAACCAATCCAGGCTGCAATGGATCGATGGATACATCGTTGAGATCGGCGCCGGTATATCCCGTGCTGGAGGAGATCCAGGTCTTGCCGCCGTCCTCGGTCAGGAAGTTCCCACCCCCGTAATTGTTGACGAAAACACGGTTTGGATCGCGCGGATCGACTTGAAAGTCAATCGGGAAGCCGGCCTGGATCCCTGCCGGCCCCCAACCGGAAACCCTAGTGGTTTCAGGTTCTGACCAGGTTTTGCCCCCATCTTCGCTGCGCAGGAATATTTCTGCGCCACCTGCGTAGGCGATGTTCGGATCACTGGAGGCGAACTCAACGGAAGTGATGCGAGAACTTTCAAGTCCAACCTGCACCCAGTTTTCGCCCCCATCTGTCGTCAGATAAATCCCGGCGCCCTCAGGGTAGGCGTTATTGCCCGCGCCTGCCAGCAGGATGTGTGGATCGCGCGGGTGCATGAACAGGGTACCGATGTAGAGATTTTGAAGCCCATTATTGACCTGCCTCCAGTTTTGGCCGCCATCTGTGGACTTCAGGATACCTACGCCTCCAGCCTCTTCTCGATCCCAATAGGAGTTAGCGGCCTCACGGTCGAAAATGCCGGTCGAGACGTAGAGGGTTTTCATGTCTGTGGGATCGATCCAAATGTAACGCGCCAAACTGTCTCCCCGCCAGATGGCCTGCCAGTTTTCACCGCCGTCTGTGGATTTATAGACCACACCCATGGTGCGGTCGAACTCGCGACCCGAGGATATTGAACCCTTCCACCGCCAGCTGCTGATCTCACCTGCGGCATAAATGATATTCGAATTTCCCGGCTCAATGGAAATGCCGCGGATCGATAATCCATCCTGTTCAACAATCCCTCGTGTTCTTTTCTCCCAGGTTTGCCCGCCGTTATCAGATCGGTAGATACCACCCAAATTCTGTAAGCCTGCCCACAGAATGTTGTAATTATTGGGATCGATCGTGATGCAAAAAACCGGTATCGCATCCCCGGACTGACCCGTACGCAGATCGATCCCTGTATTAATTTGGAACCACGTGTTTCCCCCGTCTGTGCTCTTAAATGCGCCTGCCCAGGCATCCGTTACGTACATGATGTCGGGATTATCCGGCTGCATTCGGATGTCATAACCGAGCCCGCCGATCGGCCCGCCTGTTCGCACCCACGTGAAGTTGGAAGCGGAGGCGGATTGAGCTGCGGGTGCCGGTGTAGCTGCTGCCGGTGCGGATGTGGCTGCAGCGGGTTGGCCTGAGTAGGATGTGACCACGATATCGTCAATGTATGCCTGGGCTCCATCAAGCGTCTCGAACGCAAACAACCCGCTCGTTAGAGATTCGTCTTCTACATGCGTCCATTCCTGTTGTCCATCCACATGGAAGCTCAGTGTGTTCCCTGTGCTGACGATCTCGATATCATGCCAGGCGAGCAGACTGTGGGATCGATCTGAGTGTTCGAGGTCTTGATGGAACTCATCCGGCCAGAATTGCATATTTAAACTCGACGAGCTGGAAGTAAAACCAATAAAATACCTTCCTATCTCATTATTACGATCGATCAGGTGGATCGTGCCCCGGATCAATTTAAGACGAAATGCCAGGCGATAATCACCTTCCAGATACTGGTTGGAGCGTGCCCACACATGTCCTTCTCCGGCAAGGACATAATTGCCTCCGTCCTCCTTAACCGACCAGCCTGGTTCAAGTTCCCAGCCTTGCGCCTGCCCATCATTGAAGTCTTCCTGGTAGGTGATATTTTGGGCGGCCGGAGCGGCTCGCTCGATACGAGTCGGGAAGGTGATCAGAGCTAGCAGCACCAGGACGAAGAGAAGCCTGTTCAATATTAGCGACTTTAACCGTGAATTCATCTATATTCCTTTCCATGAACCGCGGGGTTTATATTAAATTGTGACGGCAGTGATACACCCGCTTGACGGATCACCTTGTAGTAGCGCGCAACTGCGGCTGGGAAGCCGAAACATATTATTTCTTACCGGTAATACAAGCCTAAAATTTCGCCTTACTTTCGCGCTTCCACAGATTTCAACATATGTATTTTCCTCAACAACCCCATCCCGGCCAATCCCAACGGCACGCCGATGGCACCTGCACATGGCAACAGCCTGCCTGGTTTTGTGCTCTGCTCCGGTTCGGGCGGTGCGGCTTCAGGCGCAGCCAGGTAGCCGGCCAACTGGATGTCATCGATCCACAAACTGCCAGTGTTGGGGGAATCCGGTAATGCGTTCAATCCGAATGCCAGGCCGATAATTTGTTCAGGTTGGCTGAAGGCCGTGCCCGCGTCCGCTTCCCAATCCGCCCGATGGAAATCCTCCCAGTTCAGGGTTGTCGATAACCAGCCATCTGAGCTTTCCGCAGGTGATTCAATGGTATAGAGATAGGTTTGCCGGTCGTCACGTACTCCCGCGTACAGGTCGACATCAAAAGCCAGTCCGGGCTGGTTTCCATGGTAATCGAATGCCAGGCTTTCCCCAGCACTCCAATCCTGAGCCGTCTCATAGAATAATGCACAGGTAGCCCAGCTGTTGGGCGCCACGTTGAATTCAAACTGGAGCGATTGTGTACCGGAATGAACACTGTTTCCTTGCGATGAGCATGCCGCAGTGGTCGAGGTGGCCTCATCCAGAAAAGCATGCCAGTATTCTGTCCCAGCCAGGGGACCTCGTTCAAAGTCGTCAATTAATTCAGCCGCGGGCATGGATCCCTGCCCTGCTTGCGGGGCTGGTCCGTTCTCAGCCTGATCCTGTTCGGCATGGCCTGCATCCTGCCAGTGATGATAAAAAGAATTCAACAAAGGGACGAATTCCTCCGAGGCCTTCTGGCTGCCCGCGCTGGACGGATGGTCGTCCTCGGAAGGGTAATGCAGTGTGTCGCTCGATCCGCGAATATACTCAACCTGTCCCTGGCTGATGCGGTGGTGAGCGTTCTGATCCGTCAAAAGATTATAGAAATCGAAGACCACCACGTTCGGCAGGGTGTAATTGTTATCTGCAAGCCAGTCATTCATCAGCCATTGATTGAAAGCACGCGCGTTTTCTGCATAAGTGGGATCGGATAGCGGAGGCGCGCTGATCACCACGAACAGCTTGTCCGGGCGCGTTGCGAAATATCCCAGGATATGGTTATAAACATATTTGGCGCCGCTCACCGATAATTCCTCGTATTCACCCGGCGGATCATCGGGGCTGCCTTCCAGTGCGGAATTGGGAAAGCAGGATTTGAAGATCACGATCTGATTTTCTCCACCGGGATCCTCCAGCCAGCGCGCATAGGACGAATTTTGTCCGCTTTCATTAAACAATGCGTCCATATACACAGGTGTGTTTTCACTTCGAAACCACTCCGTCCAACTGGGAATATCGGTCCGGTCGCCGATCGCATCCGGACCCCAACCGTAGTTCGTATCGCTGACGAAGTAATTATTTTCTCCCAGACGGCGGCCCAGGTTGCCGTACTCATCTCTCAACCAATTCTCGCCTGTTGAATGGTGGATGAAGATCAGTTTAACCACCTCGCCAGGTGGATTGGGATTATCTGTTTGAAGGTCCCTCATCGCAAGGCCGGATATATTTGCAAGGAGAGCAATGCATGGGACGAGCACTCGAAACGGCTTGTTCATAACGGATCCTTCACAGTAACCATGGCAATTTTCCAAGGTTTGTCCGCGCAGGGACATACTCATGTTGTAGATACATTATTTGCTTAGTAGACAGACTTCCGGGGATATTTCTAAAGGTTTTATGATCGTCCACCTCGGCGTTGAACGGTTCATCCTTACTCAAATCCCACCCATCCCTGCACGCGATGTTTACCTTGTGTGCTTGCTTATCATTATGACAGGCAATAATAAAAAGTCAATATAATTCTCCACCAGAAGCTGGTACTCCAAAAAGGTCAGCCGTTCCCCATCCTGGCTCGACTATGAAGTTTTTATAAATGCTCCGTTTACTCCCATTTGGAAGATTGCCTTGGACAACAGATCCTTGACCCGCCTTGATATCTTCTTGCCCTGCATTTGCAGATTGAAGAGATAACTCCTTCCGCAGCGCCCGGACTATTTACCTGCGCCGAAGTGTTTCACAGCAAACGTCCGCCTGTGGATCGGTGAATACCCCGCTTGCAGGATAGCTCTCCGGTGAAGCAGCGTCCCGTAACCCTTGTGCTGAGCCAGGCCGTATTGTGAATATCGCGCGTCCAACTCGCACATGTACGCATCCCGCGCCGTCTTGGCAAGGATGGACGCCGCCGCGATGCTCAGGCACAGCCTGTCGCCTTTGACGATCGCGGTCTGCGGCAGGTCCAGTTCCGGGAGTTCCAGCCGGAAGTCGGTCAATAAATATTCAGGTGTGACAGCAAGGTTTTCCAGAGCACGCAGTGCTGCCAGCCGCGTGGCGGGAACGATTCCCAACCAATCGATCTCTTCGGATGAAGCAAATCCAACACCCCAGGCGATTGCAACAGCCTGAATCCGCGGAGCCAGACATTCACGCTCATCCGCTGTTAGCAGCTTGGAGTCATGCACGCCTTTCAACGTGCGCTTCAATTGAGGGCGATCTGGCAGGCACACCGCACCGACTGCCACGGGACCGGCTAGCGCGCCGCGCCCGGCTTCATCTAGACCGATAACATATTTCAATCCGGAGCGCCATAGGCGCCTTTCGAATCGCAAGTCGGGGCTTGTTATCATCGCTTCGTATTAGATAAAACGGAAGTCCTACTGTCGGATAGCCTCGGCATCAAGAATATCGGCCTCTCAGGGAGTTCAATCGAATCCTGAAGATATCCTTCAGCATATGCAGAGCATCCAGCACAGCTTTTACTTTACTGTCCGCGTCAAAGTACCAATCGATGGGAATCTCCTTGATCTTATAGCGCTTGCGTCGAGCCAGATAAAGGATCTCAATGTCAAAGGCCCAACCGTGAATGGTCTGTTGACTGAAGAGGCGAGTTGCGGCTTCAGCTTGAAAACATTTGAATCCGCACTGGGTATCGTTCAAACCAGGCAGGATCAACACCTGAATTGCCAAGTTGATCAACCGGCCACCCCAGTGGCGGAATCCTGGTTCGTTATAACGCACCGCGCCTTTCGCCTCCCGCGAACCGATGGCTATATCGAAACCATCCGTTGCGGGCGGCAGAAACTTTTTCAATTCCTCGATCGGCATGGAAAGATCGGCATCACATAGGAATCGATATTCGCCCCTTGCCTCCAGCATGCCGCGCTGAACTGCACATCCCTTGCCGCGTTGGGCTTCACGGAATACCCGAAGCTCTGGATGGCTGACGGTGAATTCCCGGGCAATATCGAACGTCCTGTCCGTGCTGGCATTTTCGATGACCAGCACCTCGCTGGAGTAGGACTGCTTTGCAAGAAAATCAAATACCTGCCCCAGGGTACGGCGCAGGCGGTTTTCCTCATTGTGAGCTGGGATGATGATGGACAGGAAGGGATTTGTCAATGTGAGTTAACGGTTGAGATAGATCAGGAT
>MGNL01000052.1:0-11371 GCA_001796785.1 Chloroflexi bacterium RBG_16_51_16
CATCGCTCCACTCATGACCCCCTGGGTGGGCATGCTGATCGGGTTGATCGTCGGATCGGTGCGGTTTGTGTTCGAGACCTTTATGGCTTTGCTGATCAGCGCCGCGCTGATCTTCCTCATCGGCGGACTGACGGGATTCGCAGCCCGCTTATTTCTTCCGCTTACCTTCGACAGCGCCTTCTTCCACAGTCGGTTGTGGATTCCCGAACTGGCAGCGCTCGTCCTGGGTGGGATCCTTTTGGTTGTTTCTTTCGTTCGCTCAGAATCAAAACCCTATCTCCCAAGCGTCATCCTCGCCTACGGCCTTTTTCTGCCGATCAGCGCGGCTGGCTTCGGTCTCGGCTCAGGTGTACCAGGAATTTGGCCGCAGGCTGCGCTGGTAGGTATCGTACATCTCATCCTGGTCAGCGTGATCGGATTGCTGACCTTGTTCGCCCTCAAACTGCGGCCGGATGTGGGCGGGGCGCTTTTCAGCGGAGGCGCGCTGATCCTGATGATCGTGGCGCTGTTCTTTCTGATGATGCCCGGCACTGGAGCAGCCCTGACCCAGGGTGGACCTTTTGCCAATGTTCCAGCCGGAGTAACTGGCACAACCGAATCGGATCTGCCGCTCGAACCCACCACCCTGGAACCAGCCACCTTCACACCCTTCGTGGTGCAGACGTTCACACCGCCGCCTGTCTTCCTCGATGTCACCCTGCCAGCAAGCGAAACCCCCACCATCACGCTGACTTTCGAGCCGATACCCGTGCTGGCGCGAATCGCCGCGCAGCCCGAAGCTGGATTGAATCTGCGGGAAACACCCAGCGGAAAAGTGATCATCACCCTGGATAACGACGAGGTGGTTGAAGTACTACCTGAAACCCGCGATGTCGACGGGACGATGTGGGCGCACGTCATCGCCCAGGTGAACGCCAAACCCCGTGAGGGCTGGGTGGTGCAGCTCTACCTCCTCTACGAGACGCCTGGCGGAGACTTCCAGCCCGCACCAACAATTACGCTAACACCTGCCCCGTAATTTGGCAGAGAAAAAATCCTGAACTCTCAAACCCGGAGCATGCATGCCCATTCATTTCGGCACGGACGGCTGGCGCGCCGTCATATCAGACAGCTTCACCTTTGACAACCTGCGGATCGTAGCCCAGGCGATCGCGGATGCGGTCGCCTCGGAACACTGGCACCGCCTCGGTAATGGGGTCAAGGCTGTCGATCCTAAAAAGATCGTGATCGGATTCGACACGCGCTTCCTCTCGGATAGGTTTGCAGGTGAAGTCGGCCGGGTGCTGGCTGCCAATGGATTCAAGGTGCTCATGGCGCAGTCGGATTCACCCACCCCAGCGATCTCGTACGCGGTCAAACACCAGGGAGCGGTTGCAGGTGTGATGATCACCGCCTCTCATAACGCACCTAGATATAACGGCATCAAGCTGAAAGGTGCGTTCGGTGGTTCAGCGCTGCCCGAGCAGTGCCGCAGGGTGGAAGTGTACATCAACGATAACGAAACCCGCGCCCGCGGTCCCAACCTGATGGATTACCGCATGGCGCGCGACTCGGGTCTCATCCAAAAGTTCAACCCGCTGCCGGATTACTTCGATCACCTGCGCACACTCATCCACACAGACGTTCTGGCGGAAAATCCGCAGCGCTTTGTCGTGGATGCGATGTACGGTTCAGGCCGGGGCGTGATCAAATCCTTCCTGCAAGGCACGGGCTGTGAGGTGACCGAGATCCGCGGGGAGATGAACCCAGGCTTCGGCGGCGTGCATCCAGAGCCGATCGCCAAGAACCTCGGCGCGCTGGCCTCGGCGATCAGTTCCGGCATGGGCAGCTTCGGGCTGGCGATGGACGGGGACGCGGACCGCATCGGTGCGATGGACGAACGCGGCAGCTTCGTCGATCCGCACAGGATCCTGGCCCTGGCACTGAAATACCTGGTTGAAAAACGCGGCTGGACCGGAGCGGTCGTACGCACTGTATCCACGACCCGGATGATCGACCGGTTGGCCAAACGCTACGGTTTGAAATTGATCGAGACACCCGTTGGCTTTAACCACATCGCTGACCATATGATGAAGGAAGATGTATTGATAGGCGGCGAGGAATCCGGTGGTATATCTTTTAAGGGTCACATTCCTGAAGGCGACGGGCCGGTCATGGGTCTGCTACTGGCTGAGATCATTGCCGATGCTGGCAAGCCCCTTACCGGATTGGTTGATGACCTGCTTGCGGAAGTCGGACCGGCTCACTATCAGCGCACTGATCTGCGCCTCAGCCGGCCGGTCGCCAAATCCGAGATGACGGATTTCCTGGTCAAGCAGACTCCAAAGGAGATCGGCGGGCAGAAAATCCGGGAAATTTCGCAAATGGATGGGATCAAATACATCATGGCGGATGATTCATGGCTGCTCATCCGCCCTTCCGGAACGGAACCCGTCCTGCGCGTTTACGCAGAGGGCAGGTCGCCCGAAATATTAAAAGAACTGATTGCATACGGCGAGAAAATTGCGACGAGTGTGGTTTAGCCTAAGAGAAATTTACGGATTAAAACGAAACGAGCGTGCACTTGAGCACGCTCGTTCTTATATTTATGCTTATCGAATCGGCACGGCACGAAGCCTGCGCGCCAGGACCACTACAATGAGCAATGCCAACGCCATGACCACCAGGCCCGGCGCTCCGTATTCATCCGCAAAACCCGTACCTGGCAATGCGGTCGTTGTCGCGACGGGGGTCAGTTGGGCGATCGCCGCCTGAGTAAGGGCGGCAGCGACGGTGGCCGTTGCAGGATCCGAGGTCGGACTGGCCAGCGGCGTAATGGTTGCCGTGGGTTGAGCCAGAACCGGCGTCGGGCTGAGCGTCGCCGTGGGCTGGACCAAAAATGCCTGAGAGGTGGCGGTCAAAGCCTGATTGATCAGGTGCGCGTTCTGGGTGGCGGCGACATCGGCAGCCGCAGCCTGCTGCTGGCGCGGCAGGATCAATAACGCATAACCGGCCAGGGCCGCGATGGAGCACAGGACGATGCCGCCCAGGATCGCAGCAGCGATCAGGAATGTTCGATTGTTGGATTCTTCCGGTGCGCCTGCATCAAAACCGGATTGATCACTTTCATACATTCAGCACGCTCCTCCTGGACCGCTGATCCTCGATCATGAGCCGATGACCCGGGTCCGGTTGTTGTCCATGCATAAAATTATCGACGTAAAAATTCGTTCGCGTAGCATATTATCCCACTACTTCGAGGTTTACGAGGGGCACAATGACCGATTCCCCACCCTCAATTTTGACCACCCCAGCAGGAACACGCAACCCGCCAGGCATAACCGTCAACCCGGGCCGCACCTCAACCAGAGTCCCGATCGAACCCATGGATGGAGCGCGGCGCATGCGTACCTGCTGCCCAGGACTGAACTCCACAGACTGTGGGGGCTGTTCAAGGTTTCCAGTGAATGGAAGCGGGATGATGATCTCAGGTCTGGCACCTGTATAACGGTCATAAGGCTGGGCATTCAGGGAAACTTCGCGCTTGGCATTGGTGCTCAATAATTTATAAGCCAGAGCGTTCATGGGCAGCATGCCAAAGCCATCGGTCACCACAATGGGATAGCGCATCTCTCGCGCGGTTTGTATCAATTCTTGAGATATGCAGGATAGGATAAGACCTCTAAGCGGGACTGCAGCTGCAGCCTGGAGAGTCTCGGAGTCCTTAACCAACCCGGTCATCACGATCGAACCGCGCATGCTGGCATCGAGGCGTGCCGCGCTCAGAATGCTGTTGGGTTTATCAGCAAGGTTAATTAGCTGGCCGCTGTCACTGCGGTTATTACCCCATACTCCCTGGACCAGAGCACCCGTGGCGCGGATCACAGCTCCACGGCCGGGCAGGATATCGATGACGGTTCCCGGAAAACCTGCGCGTAATTCCAGCTTGTTCATACCCACTTCAAGCAGAACCTGACCACCCCCGACGACAACAACCCTTCCTTCGCGGGGAGTGCGGATGCGAGGCGGGAACAATCCCCTACCAACTGCGATCACCGAATTGGCGGGCAGGCGGTCGTCGTTCCTGCATGTGATCCTGGCATCGGCTTCTGAGGTAGAGATATGAAGGGTCCGGGCAACGTCAAGGAGGATATGTTCGCGAGCCCAGCTTGCTTCAGCAATAATGTCATTTGCATTGACATTTTGATTCAGGCGTGCGTGGACTGTACCGGCTATCGGCATCGCCCGTTCGCGCACGATGGTCGTCAGGGGAAGGATATGATGGATAGGTGCCTTCATTTCAAGCACCTCCCAACGCGAGCTGCCATTTTTTAATCAGGTCGCGCCGCCGCCCGGGATCGGAAGGCAGATGGATCGGACGGCCGCGCCCATCGAAGACTACACCAAGCGCCCCTCCACTGATCTGCAGCGTTCCCGAGCGACCCTGCCCAAACCCAACATCCGCACCACGAAGTGGCTGCAGCATCAAGCGTCCTGTCTGACCGCTCGGCAGCGGCAGGGTTTGAATGCTGCCGAACTTAATCTCCGCCCGCGCCTCGGTGCCATCTGCATAGATTAAACGCGCTCTGAGGATCGTCGATCCAAAATTGGCGAACACAACCGGCGCAATGACCGTTCCGGCACTAAGGAATGCTCCAGATTCCAAGACCTGGACCGGAGCGAGCGGATTCCGCTCGGCGGCTGCACCCAGGAGAGGCAGAAGGTCGTTTTGATCGAGAATCACGGAAGCAACGCCAACAGGCTGGAGAGCGTCAAGGATGAGCAGGAGGTTCACACCCGGTCGAGTCACATCGCTCAGTGCACTTCCGCAAGCCAGAATGGGATCGAAAAATGGAAGCAAGCCGGGCTTAAGAACCGGTACGTGAGGCGGGAAGCTTCTCTGGGCGGATTTAACCGACAGGTTGAGAGCCTGCCGACTGAGTGCATGAATCATAGCTTGATCTTCGCGGGTCGCAGAGACGGTACCTGGATAAAGTGATTTTTGGAGCAAAAAATCCTTGAGTGAGCCGGGCGAAACCTCTACAGGAGACCAGCGCAGAATTTCTTCTGCGGATGCGAAATTTAGGATGCCAGAAATGTTTTCACCAAGACCAAACTGGGGATAAACACCGAGGACGGCTTTCTCCTTGAAGCCTGCGGAAATAATCGCGGCTGAAGCGCCAAGATCAACACATAAAATCCCCCTGGAACCGGCGTATACCGCACTGAGAAACCGCATCATTCGGCCAAGGGCGTAACCCGTCGGGAGGATGTGACCGTTCGACCAGGTTTCCAGAAGCTCGATTCCTTTATTCTGCTTTTTACGGATGTCGACAGACAGGCGGGCCAGAATTCGTGCAGCGGGTTCGATATCCTCGGTTTCCAAAGATGGGCGAATGTTGGGACTCAATTGCAGGGAGCCCACCTGTGAAGAAAGAAGCGATTTCACCTCCGCTTCCATCATGTTGTTACCGGCAAAAAGAACTGCCGGACGTTTTTCGGGCGGCATCAGATAGCTTGCCAAACCAACCGGTTCAAGCATTTTTTGAATGGAGCGCGTAGCACCTCCATCCGTTCCGCCGGCGATCACCACAAGTTCCGGTTGAATTTTTAATAGATCATCGATCCATTGGTCTGCCCTGCGATGGTCATCCAATCCGAAAATGTCGTAGATACGGTTGTAAGAGGTTTCAACCAACCGACGCGCACTCTCCAGCGAGACATCCGATAATAAACCGACGATGACACTCGAGACCGGAGGTCCCGCAGAAATGGTCACCACCATGGCGTCAAACCCCGAGCCATCCTCGCGAACAGGGAGGATGGGATTGCGCAGCCCATCCAGGAACGTGCGGCCGACGACGACAGACAGGTTGGCGATCGCATTCTTCACCCCCAGGCTCGCATCCCGCTCGGGGGCTTCGAGGGTGGACTCAGCCTGACCGGCTGCGATAAAGCGGTATTCCCCCTCGACAACATCAAAGAGCACCGCGCGGGTGGAAGCCCGGCCTACATCGACAGCAATGAGGGATTCACCATCCACGAGGGAGACAGGCATGGCTACAGAATCGGATCTGAAATTTTGAAGAGTTGGAAAGCGGTCATAGAATGAAATTCAGTAACGAGGATATACGTTCGATTAAAGCGGTCAGGGCAGCCGAATATACACCGGCATAGATCACACCCAGCGTTACGGCAATGAAAATACTGCCAGCAGCCGCCAGCCATTCAATCCAGGCGAGTCGTCTGACCGTCCCATCTGATGCGCTGTGCGCTCCGAAGTGGAAGTAAGCGAGGGAGGTGACCGTACCAATCAAGACGAACGCACCATTCCACAGCAGACCTAACCAGGATGAGCCCTGGCTGAATATCAACCCGGGATCGAAGGTGTTAATCCCAGCCCACAATTGCGGTCCCAGAGTCCCGAGGATGGCACCACCAACAGCGGAAGCCGCACCAACTCCGACGATAAATGCCATCACAGGCGTTCCCAAGAATCCAAGCCTGGGCCAGATCTTCATTAACAAAAATCCACTGGCGAGGAGAGGCGGAAGCAGGGCCATCCTTACCGGGAGTGACCCAAACATCAACGGCTGGACGAGATTGGGCCAAAGGATCTGCCACCAGGCAAGCGCGCAAATGTATCCTGACGAGACTCCCACAAAGAGATAGGTGGCGATCCGAAAAAGTGGATTATCACCGATGAGATAACTAAAAACAAACAAGGAGAGAATAAAACCGACGATTCCCGACATCAGATCAGAGGCAGGATTCATTCTATACAGGTTCCCCGCTCCAACGGGTTCGTATTCCCTGAACAAGATTCCAGGCCCCTCCGCCAAGGATCATGGAAGCGGCAATGACGAGTCCCAGGCTGTAAGCGTCCCACCAGATTCGTGCCGTACCCGGGCGGCTGGCGTTGTTCTGTTCGAGAATCGCAGCGCCGGATAAACCACTCACCAGACCGGATACCTGCCGTGAATCGACATAAGGCTGGATCATGGGCGCAGCCTGAGCACTAGCAGCCAGAACGAACGGTGCTGAGCCGCGATAAGGACCGGCTTGTTCGATCCATACCCGCGCCGAGTCGACATCATCCGTCAACAGGATGAGCGCGGCAAAATCAGACAACCGGGTTACACCCTGGAGCGCGGGTGCGGTCCATGCAAGATCCTTATTGAAATCCAATGGTTTCGCGGCAACAGGATCCTGGGAGAAGGCGAGCACGCCCGTCAATCCGCCCGGCAAGAAGCCCAGATCAATATACTGGCTACCGGTCTGATAGTTATGTCCCGCGAGAAACGACGTGGTGATCAACTTTTCAGCAAGCAGGTTACCGGTGGTTTTGGTGGAGATCAAAGCCAGGCGCGGATGGCGAAGCAAGATCATGTGATCGAGCAGCGGTACAGCCACCGCTTCCATTTCCGCAGAGCGCGCCGGCTCATAATCCACGATGACCAGAACTGGAGAATTTTCAGGGAGCGATTCGACCACCTGGAGTGCAGACGTCGATGCGACAGGCCATTGGACAGGCAGCCGGAAAACCCGGGAGCCCGTCAGCAACAAACCCGTCACGAAAACAATAAGCAGAGCACTGATGGTCCAACCAAGCAGCTTCTGGATACTAATTCGCTGGATCGACTTGACCGGTTGAGAGATGGTTTCGGCTTCCAGGATCCGTTCAAACAAGGCTGCGTGGGAATGTTGTTCCTCATTTACACTCAGCTTGATACCAACCTTGGTTGGAACGACCGAGCGGATGGGAGTCGACATAGTGGGCAGCACTCCCTGTAGCCCAGCTAATGCTCCCTTACTTTCAAGAGTCTGGTCGGTTGAGGCGGTACTTCGGCGAGAAATTGATTCAACCGGACGCATCGCCTGGACCCATGAGGGTAAACTGGCGGGTGAGATTGCCTCCGATGTAGAACCTGGAGAAGAGGGAGTCGAAGAGTCCAACTGATCCGCACCTGGCTTTGAGAGCCAATCCGGCAATTCCGTGAAAAGGGATTCCATATCCTGATCCGAAAGAGGATCTTTTGCCAATGTACTGCCCGGGACTGGCTCTCTTGCGAATGGAGTACCTGATTGCGGTTGAGGCGGCTCGATGGAAGACAAAGCTGAAGGTTTTTGATCCTCCGCCTGAGGTGGAAAAGCCAATTCATCCTTTGGAGGTTCTGCAGGAAATTCGGATCTCGGCCAGTCCATCTCCTTTTGTGATCCGGATCGATCCCGTGTGCCCGCATCCTCAAACGTGGATGACGGCGCGGCAGCCTGCAGCCATTCTGGAATTTCAGATTTACGGGATTCGGTTTGCTCAGGAGTGGGCGATTGATTCCGCAGCCATGGAGGAAGCTTTTCTGAAGACTCAGGCGCAGGGACCTGCTCTTCACTCCCCTGGGAACCCAGGCGTGCCAGCCATTCATTGTCCGATTCGAGTTTTTCGATAACCCCGCGCTCACGCTCATCACTGTTATCCATAGCCGTTAATGGACTGGAGATCTCACCATTTAATATTGATAAATCCGAGAGCCACTCCGTGGAGGGCGCCTCCTTCGGGGAAGTGGAATCCTGATCCTCGAAATTTGCTGCGCCCGGTGGTCCAGAAACGTTAGTATCCGCTTCGAGCCTGGCCTTTTCCAGCCAGTCAGTTAACTCATCTCCACCGTAATCCACATTGGATTGGAGTTGAGCCAACCACGCGGGCATACTGTCACGTTCTTTTTTCGCGTCTTCATCCGGCTGCAGTCTTGGGGCTTGAGTGGCTGGAATGCCACCGGAGGTCAATTCTGAGTCCGGTTCAGCGCCAGGCTGATCTTTGGGTTGTAATCCAGGAAAAACATCGCGGGTTTTTTTGGTTGGGCGAGACTCACCGGTAATACTCGCGAGCCATTCCGGCAGGGGATCGTCTTCGTCGCTCGCCGTCGAGCGCAGACCAGCCAGCAAGTCCTGGCTTTCAAGGTTGGCAGGCGATTCGCTTGAAGCAATCCCTGTTTCATCGCGAAGGGTCTTTTGTAAATCGAGGCGTGACTTTTGCAGCCAAGCCGGGAGCAGCGGCTCGGATCCAATAGCAGGTTTTTCGCTGGGAGGAATATCACCCTGATCAGATGATCCTGACTGGGGGTTGCCCTCTTCCAGAGGTTCGAGACGCGCCTGGCAGTAAAAGCAAAACTCGCGAGTTTGATTATTTGTCTTACCGCAGGATGGGCAAATAATCTCGGCCATTAACTGCCTCCGTAAGGCCGATCGATGGTCATCAGCACCCGGAGACCGGTCGTCAACGTGCCCAAAGCCACACCGATCAATATGCCGCGGGCACCACCCAGCGCCAGGACTTGAGTCAGCCATGGCTGCAGAACGGTTCCGATCAACGGCAGTTCACCGAAGGGCAGCGTGGCTGATCCGATCAACACAAGAACAACGGTACACAGAAAGACAATACTCATGAGGTCAGCCCGGCGACGCAACAAGCGGATTGCAGCGTAGATGAGCGTTACGGCAAGCAGTGCCATCAGGGTACCTTCGGTTGGAAGGATCACCGCATTAAAAACTGCATGGGCAACCGGATGATTGGGTCCCAATACCAGGGTAAAGAAAAAAACAGCAGCAAGGGAGATGAACAGGAGAAAGCTATAGGGAGTACCCTTCTCCCGCCTCCGAATTCGATCCGCATGGACACTGATCAACCCAAAGACACCTAAAAACGAAGCTACGCCGACCAGAATGATGCACCAACGCAAGAGCATATTTTGTACGGGCTGCAGGGCTGGTAAAAAATAACCGAGCAGGACGAGGCTCCCAGCCAGGACGGCAATCAACACGGAAAGGATCCGGATCAAATTACACCCATAAGCCTGGCAGCCGCACCACCCAGAAGGACGAGGATCACAAACCAGCGCATCACATCCTGGACTGTCAGGCTGGCAGTGTGGGATGGACTACCGCCTAGATAGGCACTCGCAGCGAATAATTCCTCGCCGATGAGAGGTTCGTGGGAAGAAGCAAATAATACGGACTGTGCGGCGAGGTCATCGCTGGCACCAAGAACGGTAGCATGGGCTCTTTCGGCCGAATCAACGATCAGACCAGCCTCGGCACCGAAGCGACCACTTAAGATCAGCGTCGATACCGGTTCAACCTGGAACAATGGCATGAGTCCAGCCGCATATCCCAGAGGGCTCAACCCCACGAGACGCCCGGTCGTAGGTTCAAACAATTCAGGTGCTCCGGCTGCGTCGTATCCGGACTTGAGCGTGTCCTGGGAGAGGAGAGCCAGGCTGGCTTCCCCCGAGGAAGCGACCGGGGGCAGATCACCGACGGAGGTACGCTCGGAGAGTTGGCGGAGCATCGCCAGGCTTGCGAGGGATGATCCGGCGCCAGAAGAGATCAGGTTTGCGTGCCCGAGTCCAATGTGAAGGCGAGTTCCCGCTTCGACACTGTACCCAAGCTCGCGTTTCAAGCGTGCCAGGGCTGGCAAGTCCCTGTATGTACGAGGCGACCTTCGATTCCACAGGGCAAGGATTAGCAACAGCACCAGGCTGGCTGCAATCCAAAGCAGACCGGTCATGTACCCAGACTACCTTTTAGATATTCCGCGAAGCGGCGCGTTTCAACATCATCTTCAAGCAAGCGTGCGAGTGAGTTGAGCTGTTGATTGGAAAACAAGCCGCTGCTGAAGTAAATCATTTGAGCGCCGATTGCGGTGAGTGGGGCGGCAGCTTCGAGAAATGCGGCTGTGATGTGGTGAAGTCGATAACGACGGAGCGTTTCTGCCCACTGCCGCCAGAAATCACGCACTGGATTCATACGAAAGAGTATAGCATATTTGAAATCACAGCCGTCGGAGCGAGATTCAACTAGACAAGTTGTTCATCGAAAAATGTATGCTCAGTGAGTATATAAGCGATACACAGGTTTGCGAACCGGAATAATGACCATAATAAATAGATGGGTTTAGATAATAAGATGATTAGGTGATTAGGTGATTAGAGGATTAGCGGAGATACAGATAGAAAGGGTTCAGAAGAAGGTAGGTGATCCTGGAATGGAATTTGAATTGAAGGTACCGGAGTTAATTGGTTTGATGAATAGGTTTACACAACCGGAGCAGGCTGCGCTGAAGCTGAATAAAACTCCCTTAGGAAACTGGATGGATGGGTGGCGAGCAAGCGCGGAGCTGAAAATCCCGCTTCAAGTGCGAGGCTGCGAAAAGTAACATATGAAAATGGGTATGGAACCCAAGGATTCCCCTTATCGACGTTATATTCAACAACCAGGAGCATGCCCCGTGGAGTTAAATATTTTTTCAAGTGCTTCAGGATTTTGATTTTATCTTTA
This sequence comes from Chloroflexi bacterium RBG_16_51_16, assembly GCA_001796785.1. Lineage (GTDB taxonomy): Bacteria > Chloroflexota > Anaerolineae > Anaerolineales > Villigracilaceae > RBG-16-51-16. Next base: position 11,314 of record MGNL01000052.1, read on the forward strand.
ATGAAGTGAAGCGAATTAGCCATCAGCAGCCCGTCCAATGCAGGCAGGTCGAGGAGTG
>MGNL01000052.1:11586-12687 GCA_001796785.1 Chloroflexi bacterium RBG_16_51_16
AGGGCAACATGATCAGCGTGATTCATGGAATCTGTATGCGACAGGATAACACAGGAATAATTGTATAATTCGTGACCATGAATGCGGTCAAGTCGATTATTTTCCTCATACTGGTATCAGGATTCGCTTCAATTTATGCGCCCATTTTCCTTCTAACAGAAGGAGAGCGAATACTACCGGGTTGGCTACCTTATTCAGCGATTCCATTTTGGTTGGTAGGTGCCAGCATCGTTTTGAGGTGTTTTTGGACTTTCACGTTCTATGGGCAGGGAACCCCTGCACCGATCGATCCGCCTAAAAAACTCGTAGCGATCGGATTGTATCGATATGTGCGCAACCCGATCTACATTGGGGTGCTGCTCATTCTCATCGGCCACGTGGCCTGGTTCGGACGAATCAACCTGGTGATCTACCTGGTCGCGGTGTTCCTGGCTTTCCATTTGTTTGTATTGTTATATGAAGAGCCGACACTGAAAAAGAAGTTCGGCAAACCGTACGAGGCGTACTTCAAAAAAGTGCCGCGATGGCTGCCGCGCTTTCCGCAGGAAAAATCCAGGGATGGGTGAGGAAAATAAAGAAATCAGGGGGAAACTTCTAACCAACCTCGAAAAAACACGGTCGGAGTTTCGGCAAATCATCGCGTCACTCGAACCAGACGACTTAAAGCGCATGAGTCTCAACCCCGGCTGGACGAACGGGGAGGTGCTGGCGCATATGACTTTCGGAATGATGATCGCGGTACCGTTGATGCCCATCACACGATTCTGGGGGCGGCTGCCGCGGGGATCCTCCAAATGGTTCGCGTGGTTGTTGAACAGCCTGACCGGTCCATTTAATTGGGTTAATGCAATGGGAGCCAGGGGGCAGGGAAAGGTTTTTGGTTTCCATCGATTTGAAATCCTTTACGATCGGGCACATTTTTCCATCCTGAGGCAAATGAGGGCGAGCAAAGACGATGAATGGTCCAACGGGATGTACTACCCAACCCGCTGGGATGCCAACTTTGCCGAGTTCATGACAGTTGAAATGGTCATCCGCTACGCTATCACCCATTTTGAATTCCACGCCAAGCAGATCGCGCGATGACGGATAAATAGATAA
>MGNL01000052.1:12762-13029 GCA_001796785.1 Chloroflexi bacterium RBG_16_51_16
AACCGAAGGTGGGTTTTTAAGGTTCGAGGGTGGATAAATCGATCTCAACTATACGCAGCGTGACGGCGTCCCGTGCAGGAAACGACTCCACATCGAATATTTTCCCGATAAAACTTCGGCACATATACCGGGGAGGGCGAACGCTGGGGCACGGGTACGGCGGGAGATTGCCTCGAATCGTACGCCGTGACAGGCCCTGGATCCCGGAACCTCGGAGGAGGTCGATCTCGTTCTGGAGACCGACACGAAGGGGACCTGTAAGGCGCG
>MGNL01000053.1:0-188 GCA_001796785.1 Chloroflexi bacterium RBG_16_51_16
CGATTTTATAATGCCGGCGAGTATTGGGGAGATGAAAATCCGTTCAACCTGGAAGCGCGTAAGTTTGATCGACTTCAATTCGACCTCATCGGCCCACAACCCGCAACTATTCTATTGCCCATGCAATCTCCGCCTCAATCATTTCCAATGGGTGTGGATATCCTGGTGATCGGCTGCGGATATGATTT
>MGNL01000053.1:365-5820 GCA_001796785.1 Chloroflexi bacterium RBG_16_51_16
TTACCAGGTATCTCCTGGGGCACTCCGGATATCTGGAATCCCGACGAGCTGGTTGGACGGGTAGATCTGGCGCTTGGAGGTGAACTCCAATTCGACGAAACAGAACCGGATTACAACTATCCCTCTCTTCCCAAATACGTCATGTTTGGAATTGGAAAGGTTGTCTTCGGGCTCGGGTACTCGAGGACCGAGTTTATTATCGCCTCCCGCGTATTTTCAGCATTATTAGCAGGCGTGGCCGTTGTCTTTGTGTACTCGTTAGCCAGGAAATTAGGCGGGAGTATTTTAGCCGCTACCCTGGCGGGTTTTTTGATGATCGCAAGCGGGGTCATACCGTATAACGCCCGGTTCGGGCATAATGACATGTACCTTCTGCTGTTCGTAATACTTTGTATTTATTCGATCATCAATTACCATTCCAGTAAAAACCGCTTGTGGCTATATACATCGTTTTATTGTGTGGGATTAGCAGCCTCAAGCAAATATACTGGCGGTAGTCTGATCCTTCTACCGCTGTTCGTTCTGCTTGTCCTGAATTGGTCGAGCGCAAGAACGGAACCTCTGGCATCGGCAGAGAAATTGTTTATTGGGGCGAGCCTGGCATTTATCGGTTATGCCACCGGCACGCCCAAAGCCTTGTTTTGGGCATCTCACTACTTCAAGCGCGTGCTCCCCGCGTTGGGCCGCTATCCAGTCTACGGTCTGCAACCAGACAGCCTCATCGGGTTGTTTGGCCAGTGGCAGTCCTTCAAAGATGCTGTCGGGGGATTTGAGTATTACCTCTTCTTAATCACGCTCATCGTGTGGATCCTATTGCTGGTCCTTTCCTGGTCCGGGCGGAATCAATTATCGGAACCCAAGCGAACCTACGCATTGATATTAATCGCGACCCTGGTCATCTTCGATCTGCCATTCATGATCTCTGTGAATTACATCCCGCGTTACTTCATACCTTTTGTACCCCTCTTATCGTTATTAACCGCTATGCTCGTAGATCATCTCGAAAAAAAATCATTTGATATACAAAAAAGATACGTGATGCCGGTGATCTACTTGACCCTGGCTGCCGGGTTAACCTATTCACTGCTCCGGGTGGTCAGCACAAATCTATTATTTGTCAATGACTCACGCGCACCTGCAAGCGAGTATTTGCACACTCTGCGACCGGATACGACAATCGAATACACACTTTATCCGCCTATTCTCCCGCAGGGTCATTTCGCCAGGACGAGGAATTACCCCATATTTTTATTGAAATATCCCGGAGATACTGTACCCCAGGACAAACCTTATGAATACAATACAGGCGAAGAGGGTTTGATGGCGCGCGGAGTGGATTACCTTGTCGTTGACAGCTTTACATATAGACGGTTTTCGAACGAATATATTTGCAACTCAAACCCGGTCGAATGCGAGTTCTTTACCAAATTATTGACTGGCGAAACCAGCCTGCATTTGTTGAAGAAATTTGAATATCATCTGCCACTCTACATGCCTTACGTGACCGTAGCAGCTGTAAACCCGGATATTCGTGTCTACGAACTAATTCACTAAACTATCAGCTATTTAATAAAATGGCCAACATGGTAGACCGCCCCGAATAAGGAAGGTATGCTTTTCATTTCCTTTACCCGGCCGTTGAGGAAAATGGAACGAGCAACGGATTCGATTTGTTTCTCCGTGGAAAAATGCTCTTTGCGAATGTCGTGTCCGAGCAACTTGAACAAGAAAACCATAAGAGGACGTTCAACCGGAGTCCCATAGACGACCTGTCCACCCGGTTTTAGCACCCGCCTGAGCTCAAGGAATGCAGCTTCCAACGTCTCCGGCTTCAGATGTTCAAGGATACTGATCAACAGGACAGTTTCAAAATATCCGTCCTCGTACGGTAAAGACAGGATATCACCCAGTTTCAAATGAGTAGGGATATTAAGGTTATCAAAGACCGATTTAACTTCCTGGATATTGGCTGTCAGATCGACCCCATGGATCTCCTTATAGATTCTGGCTAAATTAATAAATGCCAGACCTGTACCGAATCCCACCTCGAGCACACGCTGCCCGCCAGTGCATTCGGCCAGGGCCATTTCCACGCGTTTTCGATACATCCGTCCAAAGACAGGCCAAAAGTAATAGCGGATGGGATCATCTTCATTGACACCGCGATATTGGTGCCTGGGTAACATTAACAGTTTACGCTGATTGTCCATATTAATTCACACCCGGTTATACAAATTTTATTCTGCGTGCAGCAAAGAAAACCATGCGGATCAACATCAAGCCGTGTCGCCAGCGGGAGATGTTGGTTTCTCCATAAGTCCGTTCCCTATACCGAACTGGCAGATCAACTATTTTTCGATTTAGTTTCGCCGCGCCAAAGATCAAATCAAAATCACCGAAGGGATCAAAATCTCCAAAGTAGGAACGATTGAATGCGATCTTTTGATAATCTTCCCGCCATAAAACCTTTGTACCGCAGAGGGTGTCTTTGATCGGCTGACCCAACAACCATGAGAAAGCCAGGCTGAAAAATTTGTTCCCAATGTAATTGAGGGTACGCATCGCTTCCTTTTCCATGGGATAGACCAGACGGACACCATTGATAAACTCGCCCTTTCTCGATACTAAAGCTTCATAAAATCGAGGCAAATCCTCAGGTGGCACAGTCAGATCGGCATCCAAGATCATCAGCATGTCGCCTTTGGCATGCTCAAATCCCATGCGGACTGCATCTGCTTTTCCAATCCCTGCTTGACGAAGCAGGCGACTCGGCAAGTCTGGATGAGCGGCCATCTCTTTTTCGATGGTTGCGTAGGTGTCATCCTGTGAATGTCCTTCGACGAAGATAAGTTCTGTTTCGCGACCCATTTTGGGGATTCTATCGAAAATGGCACGGATGTTGCCCGCTTCGTTACGGGCTGGAATGACCAAGGAGACGTTGTGCTCTTCCGATCTTTGAGCAACCGGCCGTGCGATGATCAAGGTCGAAAGTGAGAAGCCGTTAAACGGCCATAATCGAACAAGATACCGGTTCGCAAGTCCACCTAAAGGCAGCGGCCAGAGAACTTCCTGGCTCGAACGGATCGTCGCAATCCCAGCCAGCCGGAGCATATTATCGATGTCCTCGCTGGTAAGCCAATTCTGGTTTAGCAGAGGTACAGCCAAACCTAGATTCTGAGCGATCGTTAAGGGAACTTGCCAAAAATAACGGTAAAAATTAATCAATACTCTCGTGTCGGGTTTGCACAGACTGCGAACCTGTTCGAATACCAACTGGACGTCCCATAGGTCATTAACGGTATCGGATAGGATGATGGTGTCAAACGGACCATGTAGACCGGAAAGATCGTGCGCGTCCACCTGGTGGAGTTCAAGCTCCGGGTGTCGAGCTTTAGCCCTACTAAGCATTTCACCGGAAAAATCGATCCCGACCCCGCGTTTGGGTTTAAGGTTAGCCAGCAGATCGCCCATACCGCAACCGATTTCCAGCACATCCTGTCCCGGAGTTACATGGTTACTGTAAACCCGTGCGATCCGGCGGTGGTACCAACCACCCAATCCACGCCAAGTATCCCGCTTGCGTGCGATAGCATCCCAATGGGCCATGCGAGTTTGTTGGTAAGCCTGACCGGCTTCGTCGAATAACGGTGATTTCATCACAGCCGCCTGATTGTATGCGCGGAAGCGCGGTTTGCAAAGACCTCTTGACCTGATTTTGAACGCGGTTATAATTCAATAATTGAATTTTGAATTATGAACACAGCCAACGATAACCTGCGTGAACTTTCCCTTCTGGAAGAGATCGAACTTGACCCGGATGTAAACCAGGCCACACTCGCCACCCAGATGGGTGTAGCCGTTGGAACTGTCAACTGGTACATCAAAAGGCTGATCGCTAAAGGCGCGGTCAAAGTCTCCCGTGCCGAACGGAAGAAATTAAGATATATCATCACTCCGGCCGGGTTGGCACTGCGCGCCCGGTTGGCTGTCAATTACGTGGAACACTCCCTTACGTTATATAGAAAAACACGTCAGCGTGTTAAAGAGCACATTTCCCAGGTACGCCGCGCCGGTCACACCCGGATTCAAATCCGCGGGGAAGGGGACGTGGCGGACATTTGCCGATTAACCTGCCTCGAACAGGGTATGGCGGTAGTTGAAGAAAAGGATGTACCTGCGCTTGTATTGGATGGTCATAAAGTCAAGTTGGAAGGCTTGTCATGACAGATAGACATGTACTAATAACAGGCGGGGCGGGTTATATCGGTTCCCTGCTGACCTCAGAGCTGCTTAGGAATGGTTACCATGTCTCGGTAATCGACAGCCTGCTTTTCGGAGGCGAGTCACTGGTTCCATTTTTACAGCACCCGATGTTTCATTTTATTAAATCAGATGTTACCGAAGCAAGGGCGGTGAAGGGCGTGCTGCGAGATGGATGGCCCGTCCCGGAAGCCGTCGTACACCTGGCCGCACTGGTTGGTTTCCCTGCCTGCCAGGCTGTCGGCCGCCAGGTTGCCTGGCGATACAATGTCGAGGCGACAAAATTAGTCCACCAGCAGGCGTCTGAAGCGGGTGTGAAAAGGATGATCTTTTCCTCGACATACAGCAATTATGGGTTGTCACAGGACGGCAAACCGGTAAAAGAGGATTCACCGCTCAATCCTCAATCCTTGTACGCGGAGACCAAGATTGCTGCAGAGGAATATCTCCTGGAGCAGAAGGACTCGGTTTGTGTGCCTGTTGTCTTTCGATTCGCGACTTTATACGGCGTCTCCCCGCGCACACGGTTTGACCTTATTGTGAACCAATTCGTGCTTGAAGCATTCACCCATCGCGAATTAATCATTTATCAACGGGGTTACTCTCGTTCGTTCGTCCATGTTTACGATGTAGTAAGAGGGATCCTCATGGGCCTTGAGGCGGACACGAAGCAGGTTCAGGGACAGGTTTTCAACCTGGGTACCGATGCAGGCAATTATTCGAAGGATGAAATTGTCAGCCTAATATTGCGAAGGATGCCCGAAACAACAGTGCAATACAAAGACCTCACGTTCGGTGGTGACATGCGGGATATCACCGTTTCGTTTGAAAAAATTCGACGTGTCCTCGGTTTCGAGACAACCCGGGATGTGGATGACGGCATCCGTGAAGTCCTGCATGCATTAAAGAGCGGTTTGATCAATAATCCAATGGATGAAAAATATAGAAATGCACAGTTTATTGTTCAGTAAGGGAAATCATAAAGGCGGCCGTAGCTAAAACTTTTACTGTGAAGTCTGAGTAGTCGGAGTAGGTATGACTGAAAATTATTGGAAGGATAAACAGGTGGTTGTCACCGGAGGGGCGGGTTTTCTCGGTCGATTTGTGGTTGAGAAACTCAAACAAAGGGGGGTAGTGGACATAATTATCCCCCGCATCGAAGACTACGATCTTACCGATCCCAATGCGATCCGTC
>MGNL01000054.1 GCA_001796785.1 Chloroflexi bacterium RBG_16_51_16
AATCAGGCGGATATTGGGCGGGTATTTCAGGCGGGAGGTACCAGCGAGGTCTGCTGCTCGATAGGAGCACCAGTTACAGGTAAAGCCGATAAGGATGGGTTCAAAAGTTTCATTCATCGTTGATCTCCTCACGCAGGGACGGCTTCATTACCGTCCACGTTTAGCAATAGCAGGCCATCGATCTGGGCCATAACCTGTTCATTGCTGAAACCGGTCCCAGTGATCGCACCCGCGGGGCAGGCCGCCACGCATGTACCGCAACCCTGGCAAAGTGCAGGATTGATTTCTGTTACCATCCGATCTTCATGAAAACTGATGGCATTAAAGGGGCACAAACCGTTACAGATGCGGCATCCGGAGCATTTTTCATCTAAAACGGTGGCGCGCACAGGCTCAAGGGCAATCTCCTTCATATGGATCTTGCCAAGCGCACGGGCGGCTGCAGCCGCTCCCTGTGCCACGCTGGCCGGGATATCCTTGGGACCCTGCACACACCCGGCTATGAGAATACCTTCTGTCATAGTAGCGACAGGATCAAGCTTGGGGTGTTTTTCTATGAACCAGCCGTCAGCACTGCAAGAGATTCCAAATCGTTTAGCAGTCTCCCTTGAATCAGATCGGGGTTCGAGAGCGATGGATAAGATTGCCATATCCACTGGGATGCGCATTTGCACGCCGACAAGAGTATCTTCGACTTGTATGATGAGTTTGCCTTCTTCATCGGGTGTACGTGCAGCGTCGTTTATCTCCGCCACCTTGCCGCGGATGAAGTGGGTACCTTCCTCCAGGACCCGCTGGTAGAACTCCTCGTAGCCTTTGAAGGCCGTGCGCATGTCGATATAGAAGTTGTATACTTCGGCGCCGGTGCGTTCATGGACAAGGTGGGCGAATTTCAATCCTTGCATGCAACAAATGACCGAGCAGTACTCGTTGTAGTTCTTATCCCGGCTACCCACGCAGTGGACGATACCGACCGCCTTGGGAGCGGTTTTGCCATCGCGCAGCATGATATTACCGTTCGTTGGTCCGGCAGCGTTGCACATCCGTTCGAACTCAAGACTGGTAAAGACATTCGGCAGGCGTCCATAGCCGTACTGAGCGATGCGGCGTGCGTCGAACGTCTCGTAGCCAGTTGCTAAAATAATATTGCCAACGTTTATGGTGACGACTTCATCATTCTGGTCAAATTCAATGGCTTTGGTCGGACAGAATTTTTCACAAGCTTTACAGGTTCCCTTTATGTAGTAGGTGCAATTCTCCCGGTCGATAACCGGATATTTTGGCACTGCCTGAGGGAAGGGTACGTAAACAGCTTTGCGATAACCAATGCCAGCTTCATAAACGGTGTCGATCACTTTCTTTGGACATTTCTCCCAGCAGATACCACAGCCGGTACAGAGGTCGGTGTTAATGTAGCGGGCCTTCTTACGAATGGTCGCTGCAAAATTGCCAACATAGCCATCCACTTTTTCTACTTCACTCCAACTGAACAGTTCGATGTTTGGATGGATCCCGGCTTGAACCATCTTGGGGGTAAGGATACATGCTGCGCAATCGAGGGTGGGAAATGTCTTATCAAACTGTGCCATGTGCCCACCGATCGAGGGCTCACGTTCCACCAAGTACACCTTGTATCCAGCATCAGCGATCTCCAAGGCGGCCTGTATACCCGCGATCCCCCCTCCAACCACCAGCGTATCGGGATGAATAGGGACTTTTAGCGGTTCGAGCGCCACATGATGGATCACACGCTCCACGCCACCAGAAACCACAGCCATGGCTTTGGCCGTGGCCAGGTCTTTGTCTGTGTGCACCCATGAAACCTGTTCGCGGATGGAGACTAATTCGCACAGGAATGGATTCAAACCGGCACGCTTGCAGGCTGTCCGGAAGGTGTTTTCGTGCAGGTGCGGCGAACAGGCTGCCACGACCACCCGGGTCAGTCCCAGTTCCTTGATGTCCTTCTCGATCAATTCCTGGCCTAGGCTGGAGCACATGAATTTATATTCGCGGCCGACCACCACGCCTCGGTGCTTGAGGCGGGCAGCAGCCCATTCCGCCACCTCCTGCACGTCAACAATTCCAGCTATGTTTGTGCCACAGTGACAGACATAAACACCTATCTTTTCCATAAGGTTTCTCCTTTATCTACTCGCTTGCGAGTACGGGCATTACGGAAATGAACTCTTTACCGATGCCCAATTTTTTTGATGGAATTCCCAATGCTACCCCCACCAACTGCGTGAAGTACATGATAGGCACGGAAAAGTTTGTGTTGAATTCCTGATTTACTGACTGCTGGTAGCATTCCAGATTAATCTGGCACATGGGGCAGGCTGTGGCAATTACATCTGCCTGCCGTTCAACGGCAGTATGGAGCAAATTACGCACCATGCTCAGCGCAGCCGTTCGACTCGAAATTATCAATGAGCCACCGCAACAACGGGTCTTGAGGGGGTAGTCAATGGGTGTGGCTCCGATCGCAGAAATCAAGTCCTCGAAATAATGAGGTTGTTCCACCGATTCGTGGTCTTTCCTCGGTCTTAGTATCTGGCATCCATAATATGGAGCGATTTGGACCCCGTCCAGTGGATGTGTGACAGCTGTTTTAATTTCCTCCGGCCCAATATCCTGCGCGTACATCTCTAAAAGATGGCGGATGCGAATGTTACCCGAGAAATGCAAGTCGTCCTCTTCGAGCGCATAGTTAATATGCTCGGCTAACTCGGGATCCTTTTTGAGGTGAGCCGCAGTAAAATACATATTTTTGTAGCAGGCGCTGCAAGGCGCGACGAGATCAAGGCCTGTCTTTTCGGCGATGGCCAGGTTGCGTGCAGATAGTGTGTAAGCCAGCAGCTCGTCGATGTGGAAATAGGTAGTAGAGCCACAGCAGTTCCAGTCGTCAAGTTCCATGAGTCTCGCCCCCAGTTTTTTCGAGGTCTCGAGGGCCGATGTGTGGTAACTGATTGCCAGTTTCTCAAGGGAACAGCCGGGAAAGTATGCGTAATCCTTCATGCGAGACCTCCGATGGGGATGATCTTGCGGATCATGCGCTTGAAATTATCGAGTCGCTTGATGCGGGGGGGAAGTAGTGGAAGCCTGCCCTTCAGCATCAACTCTGTCGCGTTTTGGACTTCCAAGAAGAATTCACGCAGTTTGAACCTGAAAATATAGGATGGTGCAAGGATAGGTTCAAAAGTACGGCCAGCGTTGACAATCGTCTTGGCGAATGCCTCTGAAAATGACGGTCCGATCAGCCCTTCCTGGTACCTGCTCTTCCAGATCGAATACCGCTGTAACGCGTACATTAGCTCAGTGATGCTTATTCCCTGTGGACAGCGTACACTGCATTGGTAGCAGGAGGCGCAGTACCAGAAGGTGTTGCTATTGAGCACCTGGTCTTTTAATCCCGCATTGACCATGGCAATAATTTGACGAGGCGTGTAATCCATGTAAGCGGCTACAGGGCAGGACCCTGAACAGGATCCGCACTGGACGCACATCGGGAATGGGTTTCCATCTGCTGCGTGCAGGAGGCTGGATACTTCTTTCATGAAATTGAAGGTGTAGGTTTCTGTCATTGGATAGCCTTAAAGGATGACCTGGAGGGTGAGCCGATGATAGGCCCACTTATTGAGTAAGTGCCTTCCTCACCTCTGCTGCTTGGATTAAGGCATTAACCTTTTCGATTAGCATGGTGGGCTCAACGGGTTTTTCTACAAGTTCATCCACCTCGACGAAGCGGGGATGGATAGGTTCGCCTGGAAAAAGGAACGCAATCTGTTCCCGCATGCCTGTGATGATCAGCACTGGCATTTCCCTTAATTTGGCATCCTTCCGGAGTTTACGGGCTATCATCACCCCCTCGGCTCCTCGTCCCATCATTATGTCAAGTAGAAGTAAATCGTATGTCTGACTTTGTAATTCTTTTTGGCCAGTTTTTGGATCATACGCAACATCCACCTCGAATCCCGCTGTATCCAGGATGGATTTAATACCTGCCACGAAATCTGGATCGTCGTCAATGATCAATATTCTTTTTGCCATATCATGCCTCCGTAAAATTTATTAATCTAGCTCTTGTTAGACTTTTCAATGAAATATTTTGGCAGGCGGATATAGAATGCCGTACCCGTGCCAGTTTCGCTTTCTACTGTTATCGAACCACTATGTGCTTCGATGATTTGCCGGCTTACGACTAGCCCGATGCCGTGACCGGTTGGCGCAGCTTGACCGGATTTCACTCGAAAAAAACCCTCGAAAATATGAGGCAGATCCTCCTTGGGGATTCCAATACCAAAATCCTTGATCGTGACCAAAATGTCGGTTCCATTCTCCTCAGCCTTCACGATGACTTTGCTTCCATCGCGAGAATATTGGATTGCATTACCGATGATGTTGACAAAAGCTTCCGAGAGGCTGAGGACGTCCCCCCAAACCGGATGCAATTTAACACCGAAGGAGGAAACGATTTCGACGTTTTTTCGCGTTGCTATGGTCTCGATGTTTTCTAAGGCTTTGTAAATCGGTGTCGTCATCTGTATCGGGCTGAAATTTTTCTCGAGTTCCTCGATATTCACAGAAATGATTCTCAGCCAAGAGTCGATGATTTTTAACAAATCCTCCATCCTGACTTTTATCCGGACCAGCTTCTCCTTCTGGTCTTCGTTCAATACGCCGGATAATTCGAACTCAAGCGCAAAAATGTTTTGTTGAACGGCGTTCAAAGGGGCTTTCAGTTCGTGAGAGACGATATGGGCGAAATGCTCTCTAAGCAACTCTTTCTCGTGACGCAACATGATGGTTTCAAGGATTAATTTTCTTTTTTCCAAACCCCTGCGGATGATGATGCGAAATTCCTCCGGCGAGAACGGCTTGGGAAGAAAATCGTAAGCTCCCTTCTTCATGGCGTCCACGGCGGAACTAACTGTGGCGAATCCCGTAATCACGATCATCACAATAGTGGGATCGATTTCTTCCAGTCGATCCAGGACTTCAAATCCAGAAATTCCCGGCATCTTTAGATCCACAATAACGAGATCGGGTTGTAATTCTTGAACGAGGCGTAGGCCATCTGAACCGTTCAAAGCTGTCGAAACCTGGAAAGATTCACCACCCAGGATTTGTATGCATGAGTCCAGCACTACTTCCTCGTCGTCAATGATCAAAATCTTAGGCTTTGAGTGCATCGGGTTCACCGACCGTCGCCATGATGGGAAGACTCACGGTAAAGGTAGCGCCTTTTCCGAATTCGCTTTCAACAGTAATCTCTCCGTTGTGCTCCTTGACGATCCCAAAACTGATGGCAAGTCCTAAGCCGACTCCGTGGCCGACCTCCTTCGTTGTAAAGAATGGATTGAAAATCTTCTCCATATTTTCATCAGAAATCCCATGGCCTGTGTCTTTTGCTGCTATTTCGACGTTTTCCATGTTCGCGCCGAGCCGGGTTGTGAGGGTTAATTGGCCGTTCCCAGCCATGGCTTCCGCAGCGTTGATAATGAGGTTCATGAAAACTCTCTCGATTTGTGAAGGATCTACGACAACCCTTGGCAGGTGTTCATCGAGGTTATTAATGATCGTGATGTTATGGAACAATACCTGGTTTTCGACGAGTGATATGCACCCTCTTAATAACGCATTAATGTCGGTCAAGGTTTTTTCGGATTTCTTCTGCCGTGAAAAATCAAGCAAGCCGCGAATAATCTCACGGCAGCGGTACGCCTGGACTTCAATCTTTTGGATATTCTGGCGTGAAGATTCGTCGCTAATCTCTTGTTCAAGAAGCATACTGGAATAGGTGAGAATACCCTGAAGTGGATTGTTCAATTCATGGGCAACACTTGCGGCTAACTGACCGATGATGGCCAATCGCTCGGATTCCATGATCCTCCTTCTTGTAAATTCCTTCAACCTCTCATCCCTTTCCCGCAAGGCATCGGCCATTTGGTTGAACCGGTGGGCGAGTTTCCCAAGTTCGTCACTAGTGGACTGGTCCACTTTAATATTCAGATTTCCATTCGCCACTTGCTTGGAAGCCAGGACCAGATTCTTGATCGGCGTTGATAAGCTCCGAGCGATCATCAGGGCAATAAAGGTCGTGACAACCGAGCCTGCCAGTGCAATGCCGACAAAAGCCAGTATGGTCTGGTTTTTTATCTCGGTGTATTTCTGTTCAAGAATGCCAACATAGAGTATTCCGATTATCTGGTCGTTGATATTCCAGATCGGTTCATAAGCTGTTATATACCAGTCGGTAACGACGAACGCTCGGCCGATCCATTGTTCTTTTTCCACAATGACCCGGTTGTAGACATCCTCGGCGATTCGGGTGCCTACTGCTCTGAATCCATCATTATCTATCACGTTGGTGGATATTCGCACATCGTCCTGGAAGATTGTTGCTGTGCCAATGTCCTTGCCTTCGTATACGACATTCTGGAAGACAGTCTCCTTGACTTTGTCAACAACATAATAATTTCGGTTCAACAGGATTCCACCGTAAACTACACCAATGAAGTCACCTGCCTCGTCGAAGATAGGGGCGGCTGCTTTGAGCATCATCCCTGTAGTCTCCTTGGTCTCGGATCGGAGACGAGCCATAGGTGTATCGATAAACTCGAAATACGCCTGGTTGGCCAGCTCGGGTGACTCGCGTTGAAGCTCTTCGGTAGATACGAGGGTCGTGCCGGACGCGAGAGCCTTCGTTTCCATAACAAGACCGACAATCTCATCCTCTTCGGTGTCGTCACCTGTATTCGTCGGATTGTTGATGCGCAGAATAACTTTTCCGGTATTGTCCGTGATGGTCAATACATCCAAGCTTTCACTATTTTTAAAACGCACAAGTTCATCAAGGTATTCCTGGCGGACATTACCACGCACAATGTCGCGCATGAAAAGCCTGACTGAGGTGAATCTGACTGCATCTTCCACATATTGAAGGCGATTCTGATAGATTTCTCTGGCAGTGTTTAGGTCATTGCGGATGCGCTCTTGTGCTTCTGCGATGATTCGGTCATCAATGATTTGGATTCCGATGGTGATAAAAAAAAGATCGCTCAGAAGAATGATGGATAAAAAACTCAGGGTTAACTTCGTAGCAATCGAAACTCTGATGTTCTGGATCCATGCGAATGCGTTTTTTTTTCCCGCGTTCATCATCAGACAGTCTCCATCACATGGCCTCGTGAACAAGTTCGATTAAATCCCTGACCTGGAGCCGCTGCTCGTTTCCTGTAGTCTTTACTGCATCTTGGAACATGGTGACATCCTTCGGGCAGGCCACCACGAATGCCTGGACACCGTTAAGTGCGGTTGCCTCCTTGATGCGGATCTCGCTTGGTCGCTCCCTCCCGGGTTTTTCCTCCATCCAGATACGCCCGCCACCTGCACCACAACAAAAGGCTCGATCACCGTGACGCGGCATCTCGAGTAATTCGCAGCCTGTGGCGTGGATGATATGACGGGGCGCGTCAAAAACACCGTTGTAACGTCCGAGATAACACGGATCGTGGTAGGTTACCTTGTAATCCAGTTTCTTTGTGAACTTGAGTTGCCCAGATGAAATTAAACGATCGAGTAACTCCGTGTGGTGAAGAATTAGTGGATGGCCAGCTCCGTTGTAGGTATATTCATTTTTGAGTGTGTTATACGAATGCGGGTCAGTGGTTACGATGGTCTTGAACTTGCATTTACCTAGTGCCTGCATATTCTTATCCACCAGCATCTCGAACAGACCCTCCTCGCCAACCCGTCGAACATCGTTTCCCGAGTTCCGCTCCGCCTCATACAGGATCCCATAATTCAAACCCACTTTGTTGAATACATCCGCAGTCTTACGTACTACTTCGACAAGAGTTGGACTGTAGGAAGCATAATCACCAACAAACCACAAATATTCTACGGGCTCACGCCGGGCATCCTTCACCGGGGGTTGTAAGTGTTGCGTCCATTTGGCACGTGTCCTATCTGACTGTCCAAGCGAGTTGCCATAACGCCCAACATTGGCGAGAGCTTCCTGAAGCATCTTGCCCATACGGCTTTCGGACACCAAATGGCGCCGCATTTCCACGAACGTAGAAATGTGATCGATGAACGCAGGGCAAACCTGTGAACAAGCGCGGCAGGTGGTGCAGGCCCACAATTCATTAACACTGACTACGTCACCATGCAAAGCTTG
>MGNL01000055.1 GCA_001796785.1 Chloroflexi bacterium RBG_16_51_16
AAAACTATAAGACAACTTGAAAGCGTAACATATCGATCGAACGGTGGAAGCGATGGTTGGATACTTGAGAACAGCGAAGATGGAAACGCAGGAGGCACACTTAACCTCGATGCGGCGACTTTCTCTTTAGGGGATGATCAACTCGACCGACAATTCCGAGGCATATTGAGTTTCCCGACAGCCTACCTGCCGGATAATGCGATCATCTATTCAGCCATCCTGTCCATCACCAGGCAAGGTTTGGCAGGGACAGATCCATTCACAACCCACGGGAACATAAGCATAGAGATCAAATCTGGAGGATTCAGTTCGGGTCCTGTCCAGGCAGCAGATTTTCAAGCCAGCGCGAACATGGATAACGCCGGAATCATTCAAAGCAATCCTGTTGATCTGGTTTACTGGGTGTTATTGGAACCGACGTCGTACGGATTCATAAGCAGGACCAGTGCAACTCATTTCCGGTTGCAATTTGAGCTGGATGATAACGACGATCTGAGTGCGGATTACCTAAAGTTCTACAGCGGAGATTACGAAGACCGGCTGGCAGCCAGACCGCGATTGACAATCGAATATTACGTTCCGTAAGGATCAACGTATTATTTCCAGCGGTGGATTTGAACTAAATTTCGCGCCCCAGTGTAAAAACGAAGCGTTAAAGTAACAATCTCCAGGGCTGTTCGATAAATTTAGCCAGGGATTGCATAAAGCGGGCCCCTTCAGCTCCATCGCTCACTCTGTGATCCACCGAAATGGTCGCCTTCATGCGCCATCCTACCTGCAGGCTGCCATCCTTGACAACGGGTACTTCACGAGCTGAACCTACCGCCAATATACCCGCTTCGGGTGGATTAAGAATAGCGCTGAAATTCTCCACATCATACATGCCCAGGTTGCTGACCGAAAAAGTGGATCCCTCGATATCTTCAGGCTTTACCTTTCCTGCGCGAGCCCGACCGACCATCTCCTGCAGCTCCGATGCGATCTGCCAGACGGGTTTTTGGTCGCTGTTCTGGCACACGACGGTCAACAGACCGTTCTCGACTGCCACGGCCACGCCGATATTAATGGAACCGTGACGGATGACCTGGTCACCTGCAAACGAGGCGTTCAGATTTGGATATTCTCTCAAAGTCAGGGCTGCAGCCTTGACAATAAAATCATTTACCGAGATCTTGTCACCCTCCTCCAGTTCCTCGTTCATTTGTTTGCGCTGAGTTAGCAGGGCTTCCATCCGATATTCATGAGTGACGTAAAAATGAGGCACGCTGACCTTGGATTCGGTCATACGGCGGGCGATGATCTGACGCAATTTGGAAAGCTTAAGGGTTTCGTCCTGGCGGGCTTCGATCTGCTGAGCACCACGCCCGATGAAACTGGGAACGCCGGCTGCAGACCGGAGGCCTATGCCTCCGGCTAGTACAGCCTCGACATCCTTGCGGACGATGCGCCCACCCGGTCCACTTCCTTGAACACGGCCCAGGTCCAAATTTTTCTCGCTGGCCAACCGCTTTGCAACCGGCGAGGCTTTCACGGTTTCCGATCCTGCTGGAACCTGTTCTGCAGCGACTGCTGATTTTAGAACGAGCGCAGGTTCGGGTTGAATAACTTCGGGTTTTTTTGAAGGTGTGACGTCCTCTGACTTCGCGGCGGTTTTTTTCTTTTTTACAGAGGGTGGTATTGCCGGTTGTGTTATGGTTTCGTCTGGAGAACCGACAATGGCAATCGGAGAACCTATCGGAACAACCGAACCCGGACCGACGAGTAATTTCCGAACCGTGCCACTTGCAGATGATTCGACTTCAACCGTGGCTTTATCGGTTTCGATCTCTGCGAGCACATCGCCCTTATTGATTTGCTCGCCTTCATTTTTCACCCACCGAACCAGGGTGCCTTCCTGCATATCGAAGCCCAACTTGGGCATGGAGACGGTTTCAGCCATCACAGCACCTCCCTGACGGCTGCGATCACATCTTCAACCTGCGGTAAGGCCGCCTGCTCCAGGGTTCGATTATATGGAAGAGGAACCTCATCCTGAGCGACCCGCCTGACTGGCGCGTCTAAATAATCGAACGCTTCCTCATAGATCCGGCTGGCCACCTCCGCACCCACACCAAAAGACTTCCAGCCTTCCTCAACGATCACCGCCCGGTTCGTCTTCTTAAACGATTCAATCACGGGTTGCATATCCAGCGGTCTGAGCGTCCTAAGATCAACGATCTCAACGCGAATACCTTCCGAAGCGAGTTGCTCGGCAGCCTTCATGGAAAGTTCGAGGCCTTTGCAATATGTAACGATTGTGACATCCGAGCCCTCGCGCTGGACCGTGGACTTACCGATCGGAAGGGTGTACTCCTCATCAGGCACATCGCCGCGCAGCTGGTACATGGCAGCATGCTCGATGAACAAGACCGGGTCATTTGACCGAATGGCGGATTTGAGCAAACCCTTGGCATCGGCAGGAGTACCGGGCGAGACAACTTTCAGCCCGGGAAAGTGGGCGAAGATCACATCGGGTGTTTGGGAATGGGTCGCGCCAAGCTGACGCCCGCCTCCGCCTACCGCGCGAATGACCATGGGAATTGTGAACTGACCGCCAAACATGTAGCGTAATTTGGCAGCCTCATTGACAATGTGTTCCATGGCAGAAAATGCAAAGTTGATCGTCATCAGCTCTGCGATCGGCCGCTGCCCAACCATGGCAGCTCCGATGGCAGAACCGATGATCACAGCCTCGGCAATGGGAGAGTCCTTAACCCGCCTGGCGCCAAAATGATCATAAAAACCCTTGGTGACGGCATAGGTTCCACCCCAGACACCGACCTCTTCACCCATGATAAAAACGGAGGGATCACGCTCCATTTCCTCCCAGATCGCTTTGGAAATCGCTTCCCGCATGGTTATTTTCGACATAGCAATGTACTCTTTCTAAATCCAATTAAAACCAACATCATCAGGTAATATGGTTTATCAAATTTGAGCTCTTTGTGAACATAGGGCTAACTCTCCGCATAAATGTTCTTGAACAAATCATCCAATTCCGGCTCCGGGCTGCTCTCAGCAAACTCAACTGCTGCAGCCACCTCCTGGGTTACACGGGCTTCGATTTCATCCAAAGCTTTCTCTGAAGTGGTTTTTTTCGAGACGAGTTGTTTCCGAAAAATGCCAATCGGATCGTTTTCCTGCCACTGTTTGATCTCTTCCGGTTTGCGGTAGCGCTCCGGATCACCCATCGAATGACCGCGATATCGATATGTAACGGCTTCCAGCAGATAAGGGTGGGATTCAGTCCGGACTTTTTCAATCGCATCGCAGGCGGCCTCATATACCTTCATCACATCCATCCCGTCTACGCGGCTATTCGGCATCCCATACCCCTCAGCTTTTTGACGGATCTCTGGGACGGCGGAAGCGCGTTCAACCGACGTACCCATGCCGTATTTATTGTTCTCGCATACCCAAAGCACCTTCAGCTTCCAGACCTGGGCAAGGTTTAAAGCCTCATGAAAGAATCCAATATTTGTAGCACCTTCACCAAACATGCAGATGGTCACGTTGTCATTGCCAGCATATTGATCCCCGAGGGCGAAACCGGCCGCGATCGGGAGGTGCGCGCCAACGATGGCATGCCCGCCCCAAAAATTCTTGCTAGCATCCGCCATGTGCATCGAACCACCCCTACCCTTCGAAACCCCAGTGGCTTTACCCAGCAGTTCGGCCATGACCTCGTTCGCAGGAAGTCCGCAATTGATCGCCACGCCGTGGTCTCGGTAAGCCGTAATCACCCGATCGTGCGGCTGACGGGCTGCGATCAAACCGGTCGATACGGCTTCCTGCCCGATATAAAGGTGAAGAAAACCACCAATCTTACCCTGCTGATAAAGTTCAGCGGCCTGCTCCTCGATGCGGCGGATGAGGACCATTTGATGGTATAGATCGAGCTGTGCTTCCTTCTTCATTGAGCGCTCCATACAGAAAAACAACACCAGAGAGCTTCTGGCGTTGTGCTCGTCTCCTTCCGGAAAAATATTATAACAGAATGTAAATCGATCTAAAAATCCCCATTACCTGCCATGGTCGAGTCCAGGATTGGTGAAAGGTGGCACAGTCATCATAGCGATTGATCGCTCATTTTTCCAACATTGAATTTCGAAATCAGGTATGTTATATTAATTACAATCTGCCAGAAATTAATTATCCAGGAGAGAATGCCATGAAACTCACCCCTCCAAAAACAGTAACATGGTGGATAGCAGTGGTTCTCGGTGTACTCGGCTTCCTCGGTGCTCAGATGAGCATACCCATGGTGTCAGGCAATGCATTTTGGTTCTTGTTTGCAGGATGGCTTCTTCTCGTTATCGCCACTCTGGTCAAGGATCTTTGATCATTTAAAAGACTGGCAGATAACTTCCCCGCACCATGTGCGGGGAAGTTTTTTTTACAAGATAACGGTAGCTTTAGGATTCCGCCTGATATAATCTAAAACCTTATCAATGTGAAGGAGAATCATCAATGGTCTATGCACTCGTTAATATAAAAACTGGAGATTTTGAGAAGTGGAAAGCTGGATTTGAAGCAGCTGCCAGTCTGCGCCAGTCTTATGGTTCAAAGGGAGTACGCGCCTTTAGGAATGCCGACAAACCTGACGAAATACTGGTCCTTGGAGAATACGAAAGCATGGAAGAAGCCAGACAGATGTTTGCTTCTCAGGAATTCCGTGAGGCGGTAAAAAACGCAGGCCTAAGCTCACCTCCGACAGTTACTTTCCTGGATCAAGTCAGCCAATTGCCGAATTAATCCCTGTCAGTGAGGCAAACTTAAGAAAATCCGTTAACTGCCGCTGCTTAAGCGCGTTTCAAAGGTAACCTTGAAAAGAGCCCCTCCATTATTGGAGGGGCTCTTCTAAAATGAATAACCAGCAAGGCCTTTAAGCTTATTTCCCTTTTATTTTATTGGGCTTTCTGACTACCTTGGAAACCTTTTTACCTGCCTTGCCTTTTTTGGAGGATTTGGCTGCCCTGCCAACTTTCGGCGCATATTTCAGAGCAACATGTGCAGCCGCCAGCCGTGCAATCGGCACACGGTATGGCGAACAGGAAACATAATTGTTGCCAATGAGGTGGCACCATTCGATCGATTCGGGGTCGCCGCCATGTTCACCGCAAATTCCGACTTCCAAGTTGGGACGGGTGACGCGACCTTCCTCGACCGCCATCTTCATCAACCGACCCACGCCATCCCGATCCAGTGTCTGGAAGGGATTCACAGGCAGGATTCCCTGCTCGACATAGGTTACAAGGAAGTTACGCTCGGCATCATCGCGTGAATAACCGAAAGTCATCTGAGTCAGGTCATTCGTACCGAAGGAAAAGAACTCGGCAAGCCTGGCCACTTCGGATGCTGTCACGGCGGCGCGTGGGATCTCAATCATCGTGCCGAACTTGTAATCGAACTCGATCTTCTTTT
>MGNL01000056.1 GCA_001796785.1 Chloroflexi bacterium RBG_16_51_16
ACCTCCAGCCTCGACCTTGTGGAGGACGCCTTGCGGCGCATCGAACACACTGATCCCAGCTTGCATGCCTTTTTGCACATAGCTGCCGACCATGCCAGGGAGAAGGCGCGCCGGTTAGATGCTGAACGGAGCCAGGGCGGAGACGCCGGTCAAGCCTTGTTCGGTATACCGATTGCCGTCAAGGATGTGCTCTCGGTTAAAGGGATGCCCTGCACATGTGGTTCGAAGATCCTGCAGGGTTATATCCCTCCTTATACTGCCACCGCTGTTCACAGGCTGGAAGCAGCCGGAGCCATCGTGTTAGGCAAGACCAATACGGATGAGTTCGCCATGGGCTCATCAACCGAGAACTCTGCGTATGGTGTCACTCACAATCCATGGGATACCAGTCGTGTCCCAGGCGGCTCGTCTGGAGGCAGTGCTGCAGCTGTGGCGGCTCGTTTGGTCCCGCTTGCACTGGGTACAGACACCGGCGGATCGGTCCGCCAACCGGCTTCATTTTGTGGTGTGACCGGATTGAAAACCACCTATGGACGTGTGTCCCGATATGGATTGGTGGCTTTCGGTTCTTCGCTGGATACGGTTGGATGTTTTGGCCAGACTGCAGAAGATGTGATCGAGGTTTTCATTGTAATGGCCGGCCATGATCCCCGGGATGCGACTTCCATCAGCCTGCCAGTCGAACTGCGAAGCTTCGATAAGGGTAGAAAACCTCTAACAGGATTAAAGGTCGGTATACCCAAAGAGTACTTCATCAAGGGCATTCAACCTGATGTGGAGGCCGGAGTCCGAGCCGGCATCCGCCAGCTGAAGGACCTGGGATCGGAACTGATCGAGGTCAGCCTTCCCCATACGGAATATGCGCTGCCCGTGTATTACATCATTGCCCCGGCGGAGGCTTCCGCCAACCTTGCCCGCTATGATGGGGTCCGCTTTACGCCCAGGGCAGATGCCGACTCAATGTGGGATGTCTTTTATAAAACGCGCGGCGAGAAATTTGGTGCGGAAGTCACCCGGCGCCTGATGCTTGGGACGTATGCACTCTCGGCCGGTTATTATGATGCCTATTACGGACAGGCACAAAAGGTCCGCACATTAATCCGGCATGACTTTGAGCAGGCATTCGCAAAGGTGGACTTGCTCGCAAGTCCGACCTCGCCTTCCACGGCATTCACCATTGGCGCACATGAGAACGATCCGCTGGCGATGTATCTTGAGGATGTCTTTACCCTTCCGGCCAACCTTGCTGGCTTGCCGGGGATTTCGTTCAACGCTGGATTTGATTCTCAAGGACTTCCGATTGGAATGCAATTGATCGGTCCGCATTTGAGTGAGGACCTGCTGCTGCACGTTGTCCATGCATACCAGCAGGTCACCGATTGGCATGCGCGGAAACCCGCGATCCATTGAATGAATAATTTATATTCGCAATTCAGGCGAGAACCGAAGTCTGGTTCACTCCAAGCGAGCCAGCAGCATTGTTTTTCCAGGAGCGAAATATATTCCTGCTCTGCTGCTAGTGCCAGCAGGCGGGGTTGGATTTGGTGGTAGTAAAGTTGAATATATTCCTCACTGGCGGAGCTGGTTACATAGGCTCTGCGACAGCACAGGCGTTGATCGATGCCGGTCATTCCGTCACGGTCTGTGACTCGCTCATCACCGGTCACCGGCAGGCGGTGCCTGTCAAGGCGCAATTTATACAATCCGACCTCGGAGACGATATACAGTTGAATAGGACGCTGACCTCGCAAACTTATGATGCGGTCATGCATTTCGCTGCATTCATCGAAGCCGGTGAAAGCATGAAAGACCCAGGCCGCTTTTACGAGAACAACCTGGTTAAATCTCTACATCTGATCGAAGCAGCCCAGCGCGCGGGTATTAAAAAATTCGTTCTCTCTTCCACCGCCGCGGTATATCGATCCAGCGATGATCCTCTGACTGAGGATTCACCACTGGGTCCGACCAATGTATATGGTCATACCAAGTTGATGATCGAACAGACTCTTGAATGGTATCGACAGGTTCACGGAACACATTACTCCGCGCTGCGGTATTTCAATGCCTGCGGTGCCTTACCCGGGCGAGGAGAGGACCATCAACCCGAATCCCACCTGATCCCGCGCGTCCTTAAAGTTGCGTTGGGGCAGGAACAGGCGGCCCCAGTTTACGGGACAAACTACGCAACATCGGATGGAACCTGCATCCGGGATTACATTCACCTGGGGGATCTCGTCTCAGCCCACCTGCTTGCCCTGGATGCGCTCGATCGAGAAGACCGGTTGATCTACAATCTCGGCAATGGCAGCGGTTATTCTGTAAGGCAGGTAATCGATTGCGCCCGTGAGGTGACCGGTCATCCTATCCCGGTAATCGAAGCCCCCCGCCGACCGGGAGACTCCGCCCGCCTGGTGGCTTCTTCTGAGAAGATTCGTCGCGAACTCGGTTGGAAACCCCTCCACGAAGATTTACAAGGGATCATTGCCAGCGCCTGGGATTGGCACCACAGCCATCCGCGTGGATATAGCTGAAATGAATCGGATTATTCAATGTTTAAGAAAAGCGTCAGCTGAACCAATTACAATTTGCAGATTGATTATCGATATGCATTGAAGGGATCAAGGGAATGACATTCGTAATTGTATTAATTGGTTGGGTCTTCTCTCTTTGTCTGCACGAGTTTGCGCACGCCTTTGTTGCATACCAGGGCGGTGACTATACCGTGAAAGACAAAGGCTATCTCACCTTCAATCCACTTAAATATACGCACCCGGTTTATTCGCTTCTGCTGCCCTTGCTGTTCCTTATGATGGGTGGTATCGGCCTGCCCGGCGGTGCGGTTTATATCGAGAGATGGCGCTTGAGAGGTCGGGGATGGGAGACCGCGGTCTCGCTGGCTGGTCCATTCGCGAATGCCTTCCTGGCTCTTGTTCTTGGGCTGATCCTGAGGCTTATTCCGGTTGATTCGACCGGCATTTGGCCGGGATTGGCATTCCTGGCATTGCTGCAGGTTACCGCAGTGGTGCTGAATCTCATCCCTCTGCCTCCGTTTGATGGTTACGGGGCTTTGGAACCGCACCTCCCCATGGACCTCCGGATGAATATTGCCCGCATGGGAAGCTTGCTAATCTGGATCGTCATCCTGGCGCTCTGGCGCGTCCGCTTTATCAGCGATCTCTTCTGGAGCCTGGTCTTCTTCCTCGCCCAGGTGGTTGGAGTACCGCTCCAATTGGCGGTGCTTGGCTTTGACCAGTTTTTATTCTGGCAATAAATCCCCAATAAGTTTCGACGTTCCCGTTTCCTTCAACCAATATCGTTATCAATTCTGTGTAGAGGTAGAGGGTCGAATCACACATGGTTGATAGATCGATTTAAGGCCGAGGCTTTGGAATGATTGTCTATAAGCGAGCGTTCATCACCATTTGATCTGCTTTACTGTGAGGAGTGGGGATAATTTATATATTGCTATTTACAAATAAGACCATTTTTGTTATAATAATAGTGATAGAATTCACAAATAGATAATAAAAGGTCTGCAAATGATTAAGAAGGCCCCTCCTCACATCCTCATCATAGGCGCAGGCTTCGGCGGGCTGGAAACCGCCCGCCGCCTTGCCAAAGCTCCTTTGCAAATAACCCTAATCGATAAACGAAATTATCATCTATTCCAGCCATTGTTGTATCAGATCGCGATCGCGGGACTAACGCCATCCCAGATAGCCTATCCCGTGCGTTCGATCTTTAGAAATCAAAAGAACTTGACCTTCCAGCAGGGAGAAGTCGAACAGATCAACTTTGAGAAACGCTATGTCAAGATGAACGGATCGCTGATCGCTTATGATTACCTTGTCATTGCCAGCGGAGGGCAGACCAATTATTTCGGCCTGGATTCAATCCAGGAGAACAGCCATGAATTGAAGAATATTGAAAGCGCCGTGGCTGCCCGTAATCATTTGTTGAGTATGTTCGAATTGGCCAGTCGTGAAGCGGATCCGGAAAAACGCCGAGCCATGCTGACGTTTGTCATCGTCGGGGGTGGACCGACAGGCGTCGAGACGGCTGGTGCACTGGCGGAGCTGATCCGACTTGTTCTCAGCCGGGATTATTCTCAATTGGATCTTAGAGATGTGCAAGTTTTGTTGCTTGAAGCCACGGACCACCTGATGGGTAACTATCCAGCTGAATTGAGCAATGCGACCTTCGAACTATTAAGGCGCAAGAACGTAGAGATTCTTCTCAGCACCCGGCTGGCAGGCTATGATGGCAGTCGGATTACTCTCGGAGATGGTACCCAGATCCCGGCCCGCACCTTGATCTGGACCGCGGGTGTGAAGGCTTCTGAATTAGCGGATAAATTAGGTGTGGATCAAGCCGGTCTTGGGCGAATCAAAGTTGAAGAGACCCTCCAGCTGCCTGGTCATCCGGAGGTTTATATCATCGGTGACTCAGCTTACTTCGAAGATGGACATGGCCAGCCACTTCCCATGCTGGCCACGGTCGCCCAACAGGAAGCTGCAACAACCGTCAAGAACATACAGCGCTCCATCCAGGGATTGGCTCCAATTTCTTTTAGATATAAAGATCCGGGCTTGCTGGCCACTATCGGACGCAACGCAGCGGTGGCGCGCATCGCCGGACTCTCGTTCAGTGGATTCCCCGCGTGGGTCATCTGGGTTGTGCTTCACATTTATCGTTTGATTGGATTCCGCAATCGACTGCTGGTGCTGATCAATTGGGCCTGGGATTACGTTTTTTACGATTCACAGGTGAGATTGATCACGGCAGAATAACTAAATATTTATGATTTCTAACTTAAATAAAACAACTCAACAACAATTTATTTTCGACATCTATAAATTGGAAACTATAATAATTACTTGTCACTGGTATTTAACTACATGCGTATATCGGGTGACGTCCCCGATTGAAATAAATGCATAAGCAGGTGTCAGAGAATACAGAAATTGTAAAATTCTCATAACATCCCCTGAAGTGTGGTTCGGCGTTCTTCAAACAGAGAGTCCGCGAGAAGAGGCGGGCATTCGTCCAATGCGCGATGCCTCTTTACCAATTCAACGGCAAACGCGAGGCAAGTGAGCTCTCCACATTGTTTACAGTTCGTACGGGGTAGAAGAGACCAGATATCCAAATGATGCGGCGCGGATCGAAGCCTGGTCACAGGCGATAGGGTGGCGCGGTTATCCCAAACGGCATTGATCGCATCTTTTAATGCTTCCAGCAACACCAATCCTTCGGCAGCATCCTTCACATGAGTGAGGTAAGCCTTATCTGTGTGCAGGGTCATAAAGCCCGGCTGACGACGGAAG
>MGNL01000057.1 GCA_001796785.1 Chloroflexi bacterium RBG_16_51_16
AAACGATAGTAGATGTATTTGCCTGAACGGCGGGCGGTGATGATTTTCTTTCCGCGCAGGATCATCAATTGCTGGGATATGTTCGCCTGCCTCAGCCCCAGTTGGGATTCCAGGTGGCACACGCATGCCTCACCCAGTCCAAGCGCCTGCAGGATCTGCATCCGGATCGGATTGCCGATGGAAGACAGTAAATCACTTGCTTTACCAAGGGGCTGAAGCCGCTTATTCATATTCCATTCTCTGAATATATTATAGGAACATATTCGAAATAGTGAATGTGATAGATGTCATCGGAATGTCAGATAAAAAACCCCGTTTTCATATTGAAAACGGGGTAGGTATACATTTCATGCCACCCTCAAACGGCAACTCCCTGTTCTGTAAGCCAGATTTTCACCTTGTTTTCAATCAAATCGCGGATTTGGCGGAATTTTGCCAATCTTTCCGAATCACTCCCCTGGAATGCCGCGGGATCTTCGAATGACCAGTGGAAGCGTGTATTGACACCGGGCCAAACCGTCGGGCAATTCTTTTCGGCATCGTCGCACACCGTGATCAGTGTCTGGAAATGAACTTTTCCTAAATAAGCATCAATGCCTTTGGAAGTATGGTGGGAAATATCGATCCCTTTTTCCTGCATTACCTGTATGGTTAGAGGATTGATGTCTTTTGGCTCCAGGCCAGCGCTGTGGGCCTCAAAACGATCACCTGCGTAGGTGCGTAAGAACGCTTCGGCCATCTGGCTCCGTGCGGAATTTCCAGTGCAAAGAAAGAGAATTCGGTTTGTCATATGAATTATTCCATGAACGGGTTGAGGTGCTTAATCATAAATCCTGCCGATTAACAGCCAGTTAACACTCGGGAAACGATTGGTTAATTAAGTTTCTAATTTCATATTTGCAGAGAATTCTAAAATTAATTCCTTGCATAAAGTACATGTTTAATTATCGAATCGAAAAACAAGTTGGACAGTACTTTGAATTCAAGAATGTTTCGCTAGTAGGTGTGGTTTTCCAGCCGTTTGGTCGCCGCCAGTACCAAAATTGAAATAATAATAAGCATGACCGATAGGACCATGGCGACACCGAGATTGCTTTCGAAGCCGAGGTAGATTGCCATGGGCATGGTCTGGGTCACTCCCTGCAGGTTGCCCGCAAAGAGGATCGTTGCGCCAAACTCGCCGAGGGCGCGCATCCAGGTGATCATGGCGCCGCTTGCCAGCGCGCGTCCTGCCAAAGGTACCATGATCTCAGTGAAGAGCTGCCATTGATTCGCACCTTCCACCCGGGCGGCTTCAACAACTTCGCGATCGACATGGGAAAACCCCACCCGTGCAGATCGGACGAAGAGCGGCGCGGCGACAAAGGTCTGCGCAACGATAACCGCCGCGCTTGTAAATGGAAGGTGAATGCCGGCAAGTTCCAACTGTGAACCCAGAAGTCCATTTCGCCCGAAGGCGAGTAAAAGTGCCAATCCCGCCACCGATGGAGGCAGGACAATGGGCAGATCAAGCAGGGCTTCAAGCCAAGTTTTGTGCGTAGATTTCAATCTCGATAAGATATAAGCCAGCGGCGTGCCGAAGGCTGCCGCGATTACCACCGTGATCAAGCTGGTGACAAGGCTAAGAGTGAGGGCTTGCAGGGCCTGTTCGGAGAAAGCGTCTTCGACCGCGTGCGGATTCGCAGAACGAAGGATCAAAGCGATTAATGGAAGAACAAACAGGCCAAGTAACACCAGGCTTGGCAAAATAAAGATCCATAAGGATTCAAAATCAAGAAATCGTTTGACGTTGATTACCTTGCTGCTTTTCATCTTCTTTAAGATAGTTGGGTTGGCCTTTCATGTAACGAGAGTGAGCTATCTAACTGGTGAGAATCCCCATTTCTGTAGAATAGCCTGGCCATCGGCTGAGAGGACGTAGTCGATGAATTTATTTGCCAGGTCGAGGTTCGTGGAATCGATTACTGGTGCAATAAAGTATGGTGCAGACACATTGATATCCTGTGGAATGGGAATCGTTTTAAGATCCGGTGCAGCAATAGAATCCGAGATATAAACGATTCCCGCATCGGCCTCGCCAAGCTGGACTTTGGATACAACCTGTTTGATATCCGTTTCGTTAGAGACGACATTATCCAATGCCATTGAAGCGAAATCCCTCCCATAGGCTGGATCGCGGCTGGCCTTGTCCAGGACCTGTCGGGCATATCTTCCGGCTGGGACGGTCTCATCCGCCAGGACCATCTTGAGACCGGGATGTGCCAGGTCTTGGATCGAGTCTACTTGGGCAGGATTTGATAGGGGTACAACGACGATCAAGCTGTTGGTGAGAAGGAGCCGAGGCGCTTCCCCGTCAACAAATCCAGCAATGACCAGTGCATCCATGTTTGCTTTGTTCGCAGACGCAAACAGATCGGTCGGTGCTCCGCTTTCGATCTGTGCCTGGAGAGTTTGTGATCCTGCAAAATTGAA
Source organism: Chloroflexi bacterium RBG_16_51_16 (assembly GCA_001796785.1). Classification (GTDB taxonomy): domain Bacteria; phylum Chloroflexota; class Anaerolineae; order Anaerolineales; family Villigracilaceae; genus RBG-16-51-16. The sequence continues at coordinate 2,473 of MGNL01000057.1, forward strand.
GCGTGCCTCTATGGTTGGATTAGCGTCCTGAAATATCGTGCCTATCTCGCCGAAGGCCTCAGTTAACGAAGCGGCCGCGAACACAGTCAAGGTTTGTGCCTGAGGAGTCGATATCGATAACCTTGTTGGTAAATTAGGTGAAGGCTCCAAGCCTGCGGATGGCGTTGCGACCTTGCTGCAACCGATCAACAGGACAATGAGTAGAGGAAAAATTAGAAACCATTTCATCGTGTGGCCTCTTTAGGAATATTAAGTCGGACGCCGATCTCCGTCATCCATTCCCGGATAATTATCAGCTGGCGCACACGCAGATCCAAACTGAGCAGATTATAGGTTTGATTGTCAGGCAGCTCCTGACGGAGGCGCTCAAGGCGCTCAAGGTTCTTGCTAATGGTTTCATACTGGGAATTGAAGATTGCGCGGGTGTCCGACGGCGTATATCGGTTGGAGAAATACAGGCGTGTCAGAAATTCCAGGCGGATCGCCCGGGCGTTCTGGGCTGTCTCTTCCTTTAACCAGCGCATGAACCGGCGGCGTCCCTGCGCCGTGATCTTGAGCATTTGGCGGTCGGGGTGTTTCGCCTGTTCAACGAGACGGGTGGAAACATCTCCCTGGTATTCCAAACGCTTAAGGATCGTGTAGGCTTGACTCTGGCTGAGATGCCACACCCAGCCTAATTCGTTCAGGATCTGCTGGTGCAGGTTGTACCCGTGGTCCTGTCCAGCGATCAAGAACCCGAGCAGGGCATACTCGGGAGAGAGGCTGCCGCTACGGAGCGGCTTAATGGATTTATTACTCACTCAGTGAGTATATCAGATGAGACATCGGGTAGGCACGGTTCCCGTTAGCTATCTAGGATTGTTAATTTCAGGCAGGGTATCTTGGTATGGCTGGCCAATAATTTATGTTAACTAAAGGATATTATACGGCGCTGGAGGCATTAACAGCATTGAATTGACTGGTTTATGCAGTCCTGTATATGGCTGTATGTAAAGATTGGATGGCTATAGGATTTTTCTATAACCGGGTATAGATGTTTCGACACCTGGTTGTGCCTGTTGATACTTATACGTTCACGGTTTAATCATTAATATGTTAATGAATTAAACAACTGATGGAGTAATGAAATGAGATCAGGTTTACCGCCCGATATTCTCAAACTGGCAGAACAGCAGGTTGGATTTTGTAAGGTTTTCAGCAACACGGCACGAGTACTTATCTTGTGGCTCCTGGCAGAAAGGAAACGAACTGCGATAGAACTGGCTTTTACGATTGGAATATCCAGACAGGAATTATTAAAGAACCTTCAAGTCATGAATTATCGAAATCTTGTCGTATCAAGCCGTGAGGAGAATAACATTTACTATTACATACGAAATAACGAAGAAATTGGCATATGCCCAATCCTATCGAATCGTCCCTTGAATCAGGTATTGGAGGTACCCGTTATTTAAGATTTTTATTTTTCCTAATGGAGAACTCTAAAAATATGATTTATTGATCCAGCTTGGACGAAGAGCGGATGTTACGGAGCGATCGCCAGATTTTGTCAGAGGGCGAAGACAGGTACGCCCTCAAAGGAGGCTGCGGTGTCAATCCTTCAATTTATCATCACGGCGCTCGTGGTGGGATTCGTGGTTGGCCTGTTCATTGGCCTGAAATGCTTGGCCTCAGATCTTAAAAGACAGAGGAGGACCAAAATTCTGGATGTTAAGGACGGTATCAAACTGGAATACGATTGTTCGGAACCAGGAATTTACGACACTCTCCGCGAATTGATCGCTGGAAAATAAGCGGCCAACATAAAAATCTAAGGTTGACTTTCTGCCAGCCTTATCACATCCGCGTTTTCCGGATCATGGATGAAACTCCAGAATACATCCCGGGGTCGGTGCTGTTGACCGAGGCGTTTGCGAACCATATAGATCGTGCGCATTAAATTGAGACCCTCGATCCGAACATCTACGATGTTCCCGCGATCCAATGGGTAGGCTGCTGCGAGTTTGGATACAAACGATACGCCATAACCGGCTGCGACCGTACGGACAATTGCCTCCGCATTTCCCAATTTCATAAATACATTCAAATCATCAAGACCAATATCAAACTTTGCGAGTTCTTCGAGGACAACCCGGCGTGTCCCCGATGACTGTTCACGCAAGATAAGCGGTTCCTCTAAAATCTCTTGCGGTTCGATGGATGATCGGGATAGCCAGGAGTGATCTGCCGGTGCAATTAAGGTAATCTGGTCCCTGAAAAACACCTGGGATTCCAGGCTTGTACCATTGACCTCGGTACTGACCACACCGATATCCGCCTCACCCTCAAGGAGGTTAAGAGCTGCATGTTCGGGGCCGCAGGCTAGGATGCGCACTTTGATTGCCGGGTATTGTTTGCAGAAGCGCGCTGCCAGCTGTGGCAGGATGTATTTCCCTGCCGTGGTACTGCACGAAATGCGCAATTCACCTGTGATACCCTCTTGCAAGGACGCCATCATATCCTTGAGTTCTTTTGTATCGTGAAGCAAGCGGCGGGCCCAGGGTATGAGTAATCGACCGGCCTCGGTCATCTGCAAACCCGTACTGCGTCTCATGAAAAGAGCGGCTCCGAGTTCCTGCTCCAAAACCTTGATCTGGTGACTCACTGTAGGCTGGCTGCGATGTAATTTTTTAGCAGCTTCTGACAGGCTTGGGCTTTCAGCTGCACATAGAAAGGTTTCAATCTTCTGGATATCGATCAAGTTGTACTCCAAACCATCAGTGCCTGCGATGACGAGAAATGTCGGATGAAATTCTGGATAGGTTTAAGTTGAACGATGACATGGAGGCCAGCATTAACAGGGTGATAAGGACCGACGACGTCAGGCACCAGGTGCAGGTCGCACCGATGACGAACGGCTCAAGAAACGTAAGGTAGATCGAGAATATCGTTCCGCTGATAGTCAAGGCCAGAAGTGCCCATGCTGCAATATCCTCCATGGGCTTTTTCATATAGCGTGCCATCAACCAGGTTGTGATAATGGCGATATATCCGCCCAAACCCAATACGCCGATGGGAAGGACGCCGAAGAGTCTGGCATATTCACTGTGCTGGACAGTATTACAATCCCCAACCGGGCCGCACACAGCTTCCACTTGCATCGTTTCGACATAGGCCAGGTAGGCAGAAACACATATGCCTGCGATGCTCAGAATAGGAATAACCCAAGCCCACCGATCTTTGAGGGATGCGCGATTCGCTTGACGGATAATCCTGCCTGACCATAAGACAGCGCCTACCATCCCGATGAGCACGATGACGGAAAGTGTGTTTCCGCCAAGATCTTGGGCGAACAGGTCGCGCCAGTTAGGATCGGGAAGCGGCTTAGCGGAAAGAGATAAGTTAGGAAAGGGCATCGGTGATGGAATCGCCGGGGAAATAGCGGCGGATTCAGGTATCGTCGGCTCTGTAATGGTTTGGGAAGGCGGAGCGGTATTCGAATTCTCCGCCTGTCCAGCGGCGGCAAGCCCTTCCTGCAGACCGGAAATATCCGGCCAATCCACGCCGCCCTGCGCCAGGTATGCTTCGATCAGACTGGGGAATTCAGTTGGAATTTCCAACGACCCGAGCAGGTAGGTATTTCCAATAACCAATAATGGGACGCCTCCATATTCCAGGTCAAATTTTTTTAGCGCGTTGAGGAATAGCGCTTCACCATTTGGCTGGGTGACATCGATGGCGATGATTTGAAGTTGGTCACCGTATTGGTCGATCAGGGATGTGATGGTTTCGTTCAACACCAAATGGCAGTGAGGACAGCTTGGTGAAAAAAACAACACGGCGTGAACGACAGGATCTTCCGTCTGAGCATGGGCAATTCTGATTGGAACGAGCACCAGACTGAAAATAAGGGCCATCATGAAGATCCGAATTGACGTCACTTTCTACTCCGTGTTTCGTACCAACCCATCCGTCTGTCCGCTCGCTGGTTGAAATCCAGCAAATACGACTTGATGTCCAGCAAAGGCGTGCCATCGAGCGTATCAATGCATTCAACGGTTAGAGTATTTTCCTTCCGCTCCAGGAGCCTGACAACCGACAGGCCAATTGGATTGGGGCGGCAGGGATGTCGGGTGGCGAACAAGCCATGCTCCTGATCATCCAGGAAAGGTTTGACTTGAAGCGTATATCCGGATGATTTATGAAAAGCATAAATAAGGTAAATGTGAGACAACTCCTCGATATCCTTTAAACCTTCAGCGAATTCGGGATAGACCTCCACCAGACCGAGTGCTTGCGAGCGCGAGACCTGGATGGGAGTTTGGTCCATCTCCGTAAAGGGCGAATGGATAACGCCGATCGGACGCATGATGGTTGACAGCATGGATCATCTAGTTCCCATGATTTTAGAACGTTCCCCGAATTGTTCGAGTAATACTTCTCTCATCAAATCACAGACTTCAAGCATCTTGGGATTGGCGATGCTGTATAACACGTCCGTGCCGTCACGACGGGTAAGGACTATGCCGGCATTGCGGAGCGGCGCTAAATGCCGGGAAATTGTGGTTTGTGGATAACTCAGCTTCGAGGCAATGTCCGTGACGCGAATCGGTCCGTCACGAAGTAGATGGACGATCTCCTGGCGGATTTCATGTCCCATCGCCTGGCAGAGTGCGGCTTGTATACCAAATATGGAATGTGGGATATTACTGATCATGATGCCTCTTTCCAGTTAAGCGGACGATCTTGTCATTGATGCACAGATCATGCACGTGGAATTCAATGAAGTTTTTCGATGTGATCCACGATGTCACCCCGGACATAAGCCAATACCGCCTCATCGATATCGATCAGATCGGTTATTACCGGCCGGATATGGCGGATGTTCAAGTTTTCATACGCGCCTCTCCCCATGCCGCCACACAATAGCGCCTCACAGTCGGATATGGATGCAGCCATCTGCCCATGACGATGATCGGCAGCGGGACCATAGCCATGCCGTCCGGCGCCATCACTATGCTGGTCATGATTTTCGCTTTCAAATTGACCATGGCCCAGTTTTGACCGTAGCTCGCGATGTGTGATTTTGCCATCCTCGACTGTGACAACCATATAGTTCAGGGCGCGCCCAAAGTGCTGGCTTATGGTCTTGCCGTCCTCTGTAATCGTTGCAATTTTCATTTGTTATTTTTCCTTTCGTTGAATTAATAAACTTATGTAGCGGTGAATTGCGATGATGATAAGAGCTATACCGATGATTAATATCGGTGTAACCAACTCAAGCAGTGTTGACCAGATAGGATTTGCCAGAACGCCTGTAGAAGTAACCATGAGTCACATCCGTTCAAATATTTAACTCAGTTCCGGAAATGCCTTTCACGGGGTTGGTCACGTTCGTCCATCGGACAGAGTACCAGCAAGGCGCGGGAGGGTGCAGACTCTGTATTCTGCCAATGGTGCGGCAAATAGGCTTCAAAAAAAAGACTGTCGCCTGGTGCCAATAAATACGTCTCACCATCAACCGTATAGGAAATATGACCATCCAGACAGAATACAAACTCGCGGCCGGTATGTACGATGGGCTTTTTTCCGCTATCCGCAAGAGGCTCGATTGTTACGATGATGGGTTCTGCACCGAAGCGTGACATCCCGGAAGCCAGATCCTCCATAGCGCCTCGCTCGAAAGAAATACTTGGGCGCGTGCCTTCTTTCTGGTGCACCACTTTTTTTACTTCCGGTTCGGTCGCAAAAAATTCTGTGATCGCCACCTGCAAGCTCCCCGCTAGTTGTTGTAAGGTGCTTACGCTGGGTGAAGTACGTCCGTTTTCGATCAGGCTTAAGGTATTGACATTCAGTCCGCTTTGTTCTGCAAGCGCCCGCAGGGAGAGCCCGCGTTCGCCGCGAAGGGCGCGTAAACGACGTCCAACTTCCATTTTTTGTGAAATTGGACTCCCAAATA
>MGNL01000058.1:0-229 GCA_001796785.1 Chloroflexi bacterium RBG_16_51_16
GAGCACCTGTTGGCCGTCTTTGGTCCTGGCTTCAATGGAATCGTCCCCAAACACCTGACCTTCCGATACTGTGGATGACATCGTATAGGTTTCTCGGGCGATCGAATACGTGCGGACGCTTTCAACGAATGGGACGATCCAGTGCAGGCCCGGACCGAGAGCTTCGGTGCGGTATCCGTTGGGTGTGAAGGCTGAGATCACCACACCGTATTCGTCCGCCTGGAGAAAC
>MGNL01000058.1:318-688 GCA_001796785.1 Chloroflexi bacterium RBG_16_51_16
AGTTAATCCCCTGGCTGCCTGGTTGCGGCTTGAGCGCATGAGGACCGCCACGAGCAATCCGATCAGGACGATCCACGCAAATCCGGCCAGGGTTTGGATGACACTCGCAAAATTCATTTTTCCTCCAATAAATAAAAATTTATAAAACGGTATTGCTATCCGCGATAGATTATATCTCTTGTAACCGGAAGGCTTGCATGCTAATATGACGGGCGTGAACAGCGCAGAGGGTGTTCTGGTTGAACTTTATATGGGTGGGGGAGGCTTGCTGAGATGCCCCCTTAACCTCGTCCCGCCCCCGGGGAAATACATCCAGGCGGTTGAAAAAAATTCCACAGAAACACTGGCAGCTACCATTTTTTCAATGGGA
>MGNL01000058.1:695-1285 GCA_001796785.1 Chloroflexi bacterium RBG_16_51_16
AGGGTGGGTTCCTGGCTGCACCGCTGCTCCCGGCTGGATGGGTGCCTGGAACGCAGCTCCAGCTCCGTGGTCCACTGGGGAACGGTTTTTCGTTGCCGGATAAGGCGCGCCGGATATTACTGGTGGCGTTCAAGAATCCATCCTACCGATTACACGGTTTGATCGGACCTGCTTTGGAAAGAGGTGCGGAAGTTGTTTTAATTACCGAAGAACCTGGCGTGAATGTGCCTGAGGCTGTTGAGATCCAGCCCCTCACGCAGCTATCCGCAGCCTGGACTTGGGCGGATGCCGTCGCCGCGGACGTGGCTCGCGAAGATTGGCTGGAATTTCTATCCTCGATAAAGCGGGAAAATGCGTCTGCCAGCAAACCCTTCGTCCAGGTGCTGGTTCGGGCTCCAATGCCGTGTGCAGCGATCGCGGAGTGTGGGATCTGCGCGTTTACGCTGCAAAATTCCTGGAAGATGATCTGTAAAGATGGTCCGGTCTTTGATCTAACCGACCTGTTTTGATCGCGGTAGCCACCGTGTGTGCGAGTTCTCAACCATCAGTTTGGGCACCCTGCGGATACAGCCACCAGTGTGCGAGCTATG
>MGNL01000058.1:1356-1913 GCA_001796785.1 Chloroflexi bacterium RBG_16_51_16
TTGTTGAACGTTGGGTTGGTGAAGGACGGATAATTAAAGGTAGGCGGGTTGTAAAACGTGGATGGATTGTTGAATGTCGGGGAGTTGAAGTTGGTGTTCGGGTTGTAAAGCGTAGTTGGATTGTTGAAGCTCGGGTTAACAGGCGATAAAGGGTTGTAGAGAGTGGAAGAACTTGTGATTGGCGGGATATAGTGGGGGTTAGCATACGGAATGCCGGGACCCTGAAAGTACATGGGTGGGAATTCAACCGGATCATACTGCGTGACCGCCAGGCTGAACGATGACTGGGGGATCCGTATGGACGTGGGAGCGCTGTAATTTGGAATCTGGATGTCAGGCACAAAGGCTGCCTGCGGTAGTCTGATAATGGGCGAGGGGTTGGTGCTGGGGATCTGGTCGGGCAGGTTTACGGGGGGAACGATCACGGGATCGAAGACGGGATTCTCGTGCGCCACGCGGATCGCCTCGTACTGCGCGATCGTCAATGCTTTCTTGAACACCAGCGTTTTCTTATACGGCTGGGTCATGGAGGTTGTCAGGTTCTGCCTGGGAGTCAA
>MGNL01000058.1:1963-12297 GCA_001796785.1 Chloroflexi bacterium RBG_16_51_16
AGCCGACGAGGGCTAATGCAATCCAGCTGTTGAAAATGAGAATTGCCGTTTTATTGGAAATGTTGTCGAAAATTCCTGAACGTTCAGTTTTCATGAACTTGGTCCCTCCCGATCATACCTGGCGCGCAGCCCATCATCCCTACCCAATTTAAATATATCATACCTTCTCTTCCAAAATTACACCTCGCCACTTCCGGTGGCATTCGTCGTCGGCGCAGATGCTGGTCTTGCACGGCGATGATGTACAGTTGGCACCAACTACGGCAGGACACCGATGAGCTCGACCGCGTCGATCTGGTTCCAGGCCTCGTTCTCCTGGTCGAGGGTCAGTGTAATCGCGGCCGTAGGCTCCTTCACATCCATGATATCGATGATCATCTGATAGGGGCACTCGGCGATGACCTTCGGGTCGCCCTGGTAGACCGCGGGCGCACCTGAGAATCCGAGCACCTCAACCATGAAGATCGCGCCGGGGTTGTAGGACTCGTAGATCACGATCCGGGTGGGGATTACCGCCTGTTCATAGAAAAGCTTCAGCGTGGCGCCTGGCATTGAATGTTCGCTGGACCACGCCGTTGGCAGGTCGCCGCAATCTGTCGTGTTGGGAGCGCCTGTTGCCTGCATGGCTGACCAGTCCGTCGCAGAAAGTTCCGAGCTGCCAAAAGCCTGATAAGCAAACTGGCTGATCTCCTTCCCGCTGCCGGCCGCAGTGGGTTGAGCTGTCGCTTGAAATCCTCCGGCTGGTGCAGAGGAGTCCTCCGCGCCAAGTTCTTCACCCAGCCAGGTCACAAGATCCGGTTCGGTCACTTCGATGAGCAGCGCGTAGCGATCGCGCCAGATCGAATACTTGCGGATGTCGACTCCGGCTTGCTCGACCAGCATCATGGCTCGCACCGCGTCTTCTTCCAGGATGAGGGGCTGACCAAAAGGTGAGCCTCCTACCAGCATGCCGAGCTCGTCGTAGCTGGCGTCGTCGGTCACGATCCAGACGGCAGCCTGTTCGACGGGATAATCAACCAGCGTGGTGTTGAGCTGATCGATAACCTTGCCCATCTCCGGCAGTTCCGAGGCGCGCACCATGGCGAAGGTGTCTGCAGGACCCGGTGCTGCCAGGTGCAGGCTGGCGCAGGCCGCCTCGACCTTGATGTCTAGGATCGCACCCGGGTCTAGGCTCGCGTTGGCGGCGTGGCGCGCCACCATGTTTTGCACGGAGGGGTTTTCGGCCAGGAAGTAGGTACCGGCCGGGATAAGGATTTCGAGAGGCTCGGAGGAGATGCTCGTGACATGCAGTGCGATGGCGTCCATGCTCACCCCGGTGATGCTGGCAGAGATCAGTTTCTTTTCCACCAGGTCGACGATGGTCTGCTCCTGGCTCGCCGTCAAGGATGTTTTGGATTGGATCGGATCGCACGCGGATAAGAGGATCAGCAATAAAGACAGACCGGTGACGATCCTCTGCAAGAACCTGAGATGCATTAAATCCTCCTCAATGAAGAAGTGTGACCTGGAAAACCTGGATGGTTTGCAACTACCGTTAAGGGATTTGGGATGGCCTGAGTGTTTGGAGCTCAGCTTGCTTGTCCAATTTCATCCATCGCACGGACGGAAATATTCCCTCCGGTGTGCGAGTACGTATAAAAAACTACAGGCTCAATATGAATTATATCATTCGTGGCATTCTTCACGATCAAACCCCCTCTCCCCAACGGGGAGACCGCGAAGCGTCCCGTAGCGCAGCGGAGGGAAGAAGGGGTGAGGGGAAATCTCCTCCTTCGCTCAACCCGTCTTCCCGCCTTTCTCTCCCAAATCACACGTCATTGTTGAGCGACGCGAAATCCCGGTGTTCTACCCGGGATATCCCGGTGAACGCCTGCCCTGGCGATCGCTCCGGGGATCCGGGGCGAGGAGCGTGTGTTACACGACGAAGCTGAGCGGAGCGAGAAGTCCGGGTGTTCTACTTGGGAAATCCCGCCATTCCACACCCCTCACCTCATCAAACCCTTCTCCCCGTCGGGGAGACCGCGAAGCGTCTCGTAGCGCAGCGGAGAGAGGAAGGGGTGAGGGGCAATCTCCTCCACTTAAGTGGAGGCGTGTCCCTTGCGTTCGCCTGCCCCGGGTGTTGGGTCCGGGGTTGCGGGGTGCCCAACGGGTGGATTGGTTTGGGCTGAGGTCCTCTTCCGCCTTTGCTGTAAGATGGCTATAAAAACACTCCCCTCTCCTTTGTCTTACTAGTAAGGGGGATGCATTTGAGTGCGATTGAAGCGTGAATTGGACCGTAAATAAATGCTCAGCCGAGCAATTCTCGGCTGAGCATTTTCTTTTTATTAAGGTATCTCAGTGAGTTTGGTTGATAACTCTATCCCGGCGGCTTCGCGTACTTGGCGGCGCCTGCGAAATCGAGGCTGACGCACGCTGCATCGCCAACCACCCAGGCGTCGTGTCCCGGCGGGATTTCACCTACATCACCGGGTCCGAATTCCACAATCGAGCCGTCGTCCATCTTTACAGTCATTCGTCCTGAAATGACATAAAGGATATGATGGACTTGGCAGCTATCTGTTTTTACGATAGGTTTAATGGATTCCGACCAGCGCCATTTGGGCTCAAAGGTGGTACGCATTACTTGCATATCACCAAATTTCACGACCTCCACCTTGCCGTTGGTAATCGGTCGTGTTTCATCTGGGGTATCAAACCGTTTCTTAACAGTCTTGGCCATTTAGCACCTCTAAGTTGATCAAAATTGAATTGGATATATTGTTACTCTGGCGCTTTGCGCCGTGATTCCGCAACGATTATTACAATGGATTTTCTCTTACGATAAAGTTGGCCTCCTCTCCTTAATCATTTTGCAATCTGTCTACGCCGATTATCCACAAGGTGTACACCCGTTTCCGTACAATATCCAAACCTGCGGACTAGATCTTTTTGGATCTTGTTAGGTTCAGTTGATTTTTCATTCAATATAATACGTGAAAATGGTTTTCCCCATATTAAGAAACCCCCCAGTACTTCATCCGTTACTTGGCGTTCAACTCGAGGAGCATGTTTTGCCGCCGATCCACAGCCTTCTCATGCGCTCTGACCGAATTCTCCCTCCTCCTTTGCCTTCTCTCCCCCTATTTTCGAAGAATATGGGGGAGCGGGAGGGGGGCTGGAAGTTGACACATGCCACCCGACACCTGATACTCCCTCCCCTTTAGGGGAGGGTCGGGGTGAGGTCGCCTTCCTCCTCGACGTCGCCGGCCAGGAAGAATCTCATTTTTCGGCGGGAAGAATTGATGTTGAATTGTTCCGAGCGCGCGGGCAGGATTCCGTGAACCTGCGTGTCGTTGAGATCGATCTTTCCACGCTGGAGATCCAGCAAGCCCCCACCTACCGGGTCATCCACACCCAACAGTGGACCGGAGAGAACCATCTAACCGTCTTCGGTCAGCTGAAATCCCTTGCCGAAGCCATGAATCCCCTTCACATCGTCATTGACGCTACCGGTGTCGGCGAAGGTCTATGGGCAATGCTCGACAAAGCCTTCCCTACTCGTGTCATCCCCGTCAAGTTCACCCAGCAGGTCAAGAGCGAGCTTGCCTACGGCTTCCTCGCCATCATCAACACGGGTCGCTTTCGGGATTGCGTCCCCACCGCTGAAACCGATCGCCAGTACGCTGCCTGTGAAGCCGAGATCATCCCTGGTCCTAGCAAAATTATGCGTTGGGGTGTCCCCGATGGTCGCCGCGACGAGAATGGTCTCCTCATTCACGACGACATCCCCGTCACCGATTCCCTCACCGCCATCCTGGATAAACTCAATTGGTCCATCTCCACCGCACCTCTAACCGTCCCCCGCAAGGACCCCCTTGCTGAAATGGATACCTCGTATTAACCGTAGGGGCACACCATGGTGTGCCCTGGCGCGCCCGTCGTGATCGCTGCCTCTGAACCTTAACAACTTAATCTGGGTAAGACAACAATCCTTTCACAATTCTCTCCGCGGCGTGACCGACCCCCTCCCTCCTCCCCCAAATACGCAACTTCACATCATAAGATCAGTTCACAGTCCCATTATTCCAATAATCCCATTCTCCTCGTTAATCATTACATGCGTATTTGGGGGAGGCCTTCCCCGTGCGCTTGCCTGCCCCGGGTGTTGGGTCCGGGATTGCGGGGTGCCCGCAGGGCGGAGGGGGTCGAGGTGGCCGCAGGGCGGAGGGGGTCGAGGTGCCTGCGGGGGGCTAGCAGAAGAGACAAACCATCACGCCAATCAATTTGTCTTGATCAGGGTGAGACAGTGCTATTCGCCAGTTGGAAAATGGTTTGCAACTGTATCAGTGACCGCCTGTGTGCTGATGCGGCTTTCAATCGTAACAAAAGCTCCGCGCTCAAATACATCCTGATCGATACGTTGACGCAGTTTCGCAAACATGGACTTCTTGTATACAAAAAACCCGCGAGTCATTAACTTTAAGATCAGGAATTTAGCAGGGGATATTTCCAAAACACCTACCGAATACTTCAGGTTCGTGCCGTCTCCGGCAGGGACTACTTGAATAGTATGAAGATACTGCGCACCCATAATCAGATCAGATGTTGTATATCCCTCAAAGGGCTCCCAGTCCAAGATGGGTTGTAGAATTTGATTCTTTCCGTGCGCACATACATATAACGAACCAATACCGGCGCGCCCCGCGGACAGATCTTTGAACTCCTGATACTCAGAACCATTAATAACCGAGCGAAATTCGGGAGCAATTATATATTGCCACATGACCTCAGGTGGATAAGGAAAGTAAAATTCAAGCTGGCCCATCATGTTGTTCTTCTGTGCTGTTATTCGTACTTCATTGACACGTCTTTCCCAAACGTCGTGCATATTTTGAACGTACAAATGCACTTCGCCGACATCTGCGAAGGTTTCGCGATGGGAAACCATGCTCCCGGAAATCTCCCTCAATCCCATTTTTTCGATGCTCGCCTCTGTGTAGGCTGCGTATGCCCCAAAACCGGTTTGTTCCTTGATGTGATTCTTCGTCAAGCGATGGACCAGATTGACGTCATTGCCCAACAGCTCGCGATATTCGTTCAGTTTTTGGATGGTGAAGGAACCGTAGTGGACTAAGAATTTCAGGTCGAGGTCTTTCAAACTGCGGCAGGCGGCGCACGTGCAGGTTGTATTACGAATCATTAACTCAAGCGCTTTGCGAAAGGCGAGATAAGTAGACTCGAGCATTTCAACCAGTGTCTGTCCCTGCAAAAAGCCTTCAGAAGATGCATAGGCAAATACCGCATCGCCCTCCAGTTTGGATAGGATCAGTGGTAAACGGGTGTAGTCGATCAACAAATGGAGCAAATCCGCCAGACTGCTCTTTGCATGTTCAAGCTCGGTTTGGTGGACGTATTTTGTATAGCCAGTAATATCTGTGATAAGAAGAAGACCTGTTTGAGCCATACATTCACCTGTACTTAATATGGAGTTGATTCGATGGATTGTGCGCAAGAAATTATCTTCGCACGGTTATTCAAGCTATTTTATCTTGTATTATTTATCAAAACATAAAATTACTTGGAAATTCAACAAATCCATCTTCCAGAAAAGAATACAACTCCATCCCGCCTTTCCTTCAGGATGTGTGTCCAGAAGGATTCGAACTTTCGACCAAGCGATTAAGATACGCTTGTTCTACCCAGTGAGCTATGGGACCAAAGGGCGGGCATATAATTATGAGTAAGTCAGCAATCCTTTGACAATTCTTTCCGCGGCGTGACCGTCACCGAATGGATTGGCAGCCCTCGCCATGCTGTTGTACAGCGCCTCATTATCCAGCAATTGGCTGGCCGATTCGACGATCCGGTTCGTGTCCGTTCCCACCAACTTCAGGAGGTTGGCTTCAATCCCCTCCGGTCTTTCCGTCAGCTCTCGCATGACGAGCACGGGTACGCCGAACGCCGGGGCTTCCTCCTGGATGCCGCCTGAATCGGTCAGGATGAGTCTAGCGTGTTTCATCAGGTGTACCAGGGGCAGGTAATCCATGGGCGGTACAAGCGTGATATGCGGCAGACCATCCAGGATGCGGTGGACAGGTTTCTGTACCTTGGGATTCATATGGACCGGGTAAAGGATTTCGACATCCCCGCGTTCTGAAAGTTTTTTCAACGCCAGGCAGATGTTCTCAAGGGGTGCGCCAAAATTTTCCCGCCGATGTGCGGTCACCAGGATCATTTGTGAGCTGTTACCCTGGCGATTGCGAGCTTGTTCAGCAGCGTGTTCATGGTTTGACAACACCGATTTTTTAGGAGCAATTCGCATCTGTTTCAGGAGACTGCTTACCTGCGGAGGTTCCGGTTGAGCAGCCACGTGCTGAAGTGCATCGATGACCGGGTTACCCGATACTAGGATCATCTCATCCTTGATGCCTTCGCGGAGCAGATTCTGGCGTGCCCACTCGGTGGGAGCGAAATGCAGGTCCGCGACCACACCGGCCACCCTGCGGTTGATCTCTTCGGGGAAGGGCTGCCATTTGTCGTGTGTGCGCAGCCCAGCTTCCACATGTCCCACCTTGATCTTGTGATAATACGCAAGCAAAGCCGTGATGGCGACGCTGGTGGTATCGCCCTGAACAAGAATCCAGTCCGGTTTAAAGGTGACTAAGACGTGGTCCAGATGTTTAAATATGGCGGCGCTGAGCTCAGCCAGGGTTTGGTCGTCACGCATGAGGTCGAGGTCATAGTCAGGTTTTAGCTCGAAGAGTTTAAGCACCTGGTCCAGCATCTGGCGGTGCTGTGCGGTCACGCACAGGCGCGCCTCGATGCCAGCGGTCTGTTTGAGCAGGCGTACAACCGGAGCCATCTTTACAGCCTCTGGTCTGGTTCCAATGACAGATAATACTTTCATAGACTTTGGAAATATATTCGATCTATATCGATGACTGTTGATGATCGCCCAGGCGAAAAACTTTAAACCCTGCCTTATTCCATTGGAGCGGATCCCAGCCATTCACGGTGTCGATTACGATCCGCGCAGGAGTCATTTTCGAGACCTGACCAGGATCCAGTGCGCGGAAGGCTGTGTGGTTGACGAGCAGGAGCAGCGCCTCCGCTTCTTTTAAAACAGATTCAAGTGACGGGCTGACCTTAATCCCATTAATCAGCTGGTCAGGTTTGAAAGGTTCCCAACAAAATACTTCCATACCTTCGTTTTTCAATTTCTGTACAACCCGGACTGCCGGGCTTTCGCGCATATCATCAACATCCGGCTTGTAGGCGAGGCCCAGGGCAGCGATCCGTTTCCCCGCCAGTTGGACTCCCAATGCTTGTCGAATCTTCTGGAGGACAAATTCAGGCTGGCCATCATTTACCATGCGAGCTTGATAGATCAGGGGTGTGATTTCCGGTGCAGCTTCGACGAGAAACCAGGGGTCCACGCTGATGCAGTGACCACCCACACCGGGTCCCGGGTCCAGGATGTTCACCCGAGGATGACGGTTAGCCAGTTCGATGGCCTTCCAGACATCCACACCGAATTTTTCAGCCAGCCGCGAAAATTCATTGGCTGTCGCGATATTGATATCCCTGAAGGTGTTCTCCATCAACTTGACCATTTCGGCTGTGGTGGCATCGGTTTCGATGATCTCGCCCTTAACGAATAAAGCGTAAAGGTCCCTCCCTGCCTGCGCGGAGGCTGGATTGACTCCACCAATCACGCGGGTGTTCTCGATTAATTCACGCATGATCTGACCTGGCAGCACCCGTTCAGGCGAATAGCATAAATAAAAGTCCTTGCCGGCCTTCATCCCTGAACGTTCAAGGATGGGAGCAACCAGGTCCAACGTCGTCCGCGGTGGGGAGGTGGATTCAAGTACAACCAGGTTACCTGATCGCAGGCAGGGCAGGATCGCTTCTGCAGCCGCTGTGACCGCCCTCATATCCGCCCGTTTGTATTTGTGTCCAGAGAATTCGCCAAACTCAGCCTCGAGAAAGGGAGTCGGTACAGCGATAAGAAATGCATCCGCCATCTCCGGTATGGCGGCAACTGTAAGGTTGCCGCTGCGGATGGCAGACTCAACCACGGTTCTCAGTCCAGGCTCCTGGATGTGGATGCCTCCATTGCGCAGGGTATCGATGATCTTCGGATTGACATCGACACCCAGGACTTCCAAACCGTTCGCAGCAAAAGTGGAAGCCGTGGGCAACCCGATGTATCCAAGACCGAGCACACAGATTTTTTTGAAATTCAAGAGATTGCCTGTATTTCGTTCGACCCAGCCGGACAATTATACATCGGACGGTTGGAGGTCTTTTGTCCTCTGCCTGGATGACTGAAGAACAGCGCCAGTTGGTTGCTAAACCGGGTTGATCGGATCCTGTGCGACCGAAAGACTGGGAAAACGTATATATGAAAAGAGACCGAAGTTAGCTGTTGTATAATGAATTTGGAGGAGCAATGAACTTTTTGCTGGAGCCGAATGTAGCCTACCTGGTGCTGCTCTCCGGCGTCGTCCTGAGCTTGCTCGCCATCGCTTCGCCGGGTACCGGTTTGCTTGAGGTGGGGGCTTTTTTCATGCTTGCACTCGCCGGTTATGCCGTTTACAACCTCGAATTTAACGCCTGGGCACTCGGGTTGTTAATTCTCAGCGTTTTTCCGTTTATTTATGCACTCCAGAAACCTAAACGGGAAGGTTTTTTAGCCGTGGCGATCCTGCTGCTACTCGGAGGTTCTATTTTTCTCTTTGCCACGGAAAGCGGCCTTCCGGCAGTCAATCCCTTCCTGGCAGCTACTGCCTCCCTGCTTGTGACTGGATTTTTATGGATTGCGATTCGAAAATCCATCCAGGCTTCATTAGCCCGACCATCCCATGACCTGGATTCCCTGACAGGTACACTTGGAGAAAGCAAGACGAGGATCCACGAGGAGGGCAGTGCCCAAATTGCAGGCGAACTTTGGTCGGTTCGCAGTGAGGATCCCATTGCGCCGGGGAAGACCGTCAGAGTAGTTCGCAGGGAAGGATTTGTTCTCGTGGTCGAAAAAGCTGATTCATCCAATTCCGATTCATAAGGAGTGAGCAAATGGAATATTTAGGCAGCACTGCATTATGTCTGATCGGGGGCGTGATCATCCTTGGCCTGGTTTTCCTGGCTAATGCCATCCGCATCGTGCCCGAGTACCAGCGCCTGGTTGTTTTCCGCCTTGGCCGCTGTGTAGGCACCAAAGGACCGGGCATCGTCCTGTTGATCCCGGTGATCGATCGAGCCGTGAGAGTCGACCTGCGCGAACAGGTGCGTGAGATCCCGCACCAGACCTCCATAACGAAAGATAATGCACCGATCTCGATCGACTTCCTGTGGTATTACAAGGTGCTCGACCCGACCGAATCCGTACTCCAGGTCGGAAATTTTGAACAGGCTGCCCAGGGTATGGCTACCACCACACTCCGCGCGGTCATCGGAGGTATCCCCCTGGATGACGTGCTCTCGGAACGTGAGCACATCAACACCATGCTGCGCACCCGACTGGATGAGGTGACCGAACGCTGGGGCGTGAAGGTGACCAATGTGGAGATCCGCGAGATCATTCCGCCGAGGGAAGTCCAGGAGGCCATGAACCGCCAGATGTCCGCCGAGCGCGTCCGCCGCGCTGTGGTCACGGAATCGACCGGTACCCGCGAGGCCAACGTCAATGTAGCGGATGGTGAAAAACAAGCCGCCATCCTGCGTGCCGAAGGTCAGAAACAATCCGCAATTCTGGAAGCTGAGGGTCTCAGGCAATCTCAACTTTTGAAAGCTGAGGGTTTTGCCCAGGCATTGGAAACGATCTTTGGGGCTGCCAAGAACATCGATCAGAAGACGATGACCCTCCAGTATTTCGAAGCGTTGAAATCAATCGGGTCCAGCGCCTCGACGAAATATATTTTCCCAATGGAATTCACCAGCCTGTTGGACAACTTCCTGGGTAAAGACTCCAAGAAGTGACGATGGGGAAACATTCTTAAATGATTTGAGGTAAATAACAGGAAATTCTCGGGTAGTAAGATAAAATAAAGCCTCTCGCCGACTAGCGGGAGGCTTTTCTTTTTTTTATGATCATAACCTCTGCTTCTTTGATCGATTACTCCGGCTTGCGGAAACTCGAACAGGCATGTTTTGGGAAAGATGCGTGGTCGTTCCTGGAATTGATCGCGGTGTTAAGTTATCCGGAAGTCACGAGGTTTAAAGCCGTCGAAGAAAACAATATGGTGGGCTTCATCGCTGGTGACCCCCGTCCGGCAGAAGGCTGGGCTTGGATCGCGACGCTTGCGGTTGACCCTCATTTCCAGCGCAGAGGCATTGGCCGGGCTCTGCTGCAG
>MGNL01000058.1:12335-13022 GCA_001796785.1 Chloroflexi bacterium RBG_16_51_16
GACCGTGCGAATGTCAAACCGAGCTGCGATTTCTCTCTACGAATTGGAAGGATATCAATCGGCGGATATTTGGAAGGGATATTACCGGGATGGCGAGGACGGGATGGTCATGGAAAAAAACCTATCGTAGTGGTGATAACCCTAAAAAACCCGTGGGATATAATCTCTACGATGTTGGACCTCAAGACCCTGAAGCCTCCGCTCTGGATCAACACAATCCCATCTTTGAAGGAAATGCTGGCGGATTTATCCACGCACTCCAGGCTTGCGGTCGATACCGAATCGAACAGCCTACATGCATACCGGGAGCAGGTGTGCCTGATTCAATTTTCAACATCCCAAGACGATTACCTGGTCGATCCGCTCGCCATAAACGATCTGAGCCTGATGAAGCCGGTCTTCCAAAATCCAGCCATCGAGAAGATTTTCCATGCTGCGGAATATGATTTGATATGCCTGAGCAGGGATTTTGGAATTCGGGTAGAAAACCTTTTTGATACCATGCACGCCGCCAGGGTACTGGGTTACGACGCTGTAGGGCTCAATAAGATCCTGGCGGATAAATTCAATATCCAGGTGGATAAACGCCATCAGAAAGCAGATTGGGGCGCCAGGCCACTGACTAGCGATCAAATTCATTACGCCCGGATCGACACACATTTCCTGCTGCCGCTTCGTGATGAACTT
>MGNL01000059.1:0-2296 GCA_001796785.1 Chloroflexi bacterium RBG_16_51_16
AGGAAAAACATGATTGTGTTGTCTGTTGGGGTCATCCTAACTACCCACCTTTTCACAGTATTCTCAAGCCGGCTGCCACATGAACATCTCGTCCGATAAGATCCGAAATGCCAGCCAAGGACGCGAGGGCATCCTCCCTGGATAAAACCCATGCCGTCAATGTCCAGGTTGGACCGCAAAAGTTCACCGCGCAAGCCAAATTAAAGGTGTAGCAGAGTATAACCAGCTAACAGAAGTGATAGGCGGGTTGGGTTGATTGCCTCTTCACACCTGGAAACTCAAGTAGTAATATCCACATCCAAACACAACCCGAACTATCTGACAAACGTGTTGCCAGGTGGCTGGCTGGTTGGTTGGTCGTAACCTTTAACCCACGCTTATCTCGATTGCGGTTACGATTGTACATATTGATCTGTTTCCTTCAAATAAGAGGAGGGCGCGATGGTGCATTATTTTCGATCATCCCGGAAAGGGCTAATCTCCATTCTTATCGCCACGCTGATCCTGTTTGTAATGGTAATTCCGGCCGCGGCGGTATCTCCCACTAACTCCAACAACGTTACACCTTTGGCTACTAAAACGCCTGATGCAACGGATACCACAACCCTGCATTACGAGGGAGTATCCGTACAATTTCAGAATTCAAATCCTTGTTATGGAGCTGCGTCTGTAAAGGTGACGTATGACGGCGTGTTCCATACCACGAAAAACAAGAATGGGACGCACGTCGGATACAGTGTTCATGGAGAATATACTGCGGATCCTTTCGCTCCGAATTTTCCCACTTACAGCGGGCGTTTCAATGAATCTCGTTCCTATCAAATTGATTCAAATGGTCTTTTTCTCAGCAAGCGATTCGTAACCACGGTAGTCTCTGATGGGATGCTTTTCCATATAACCTTCCACCAGAGGCTGAATCCGCTTGGAGGAAGTCTGACCGTCGAAAACTTTTCCTGTGCAAAGTAGTTGATCCAGTAATAATTCGGTAGATTCTGCACCACAATCTGGCTGTGTAACAAACGCGGCCAGATTTTTTATTTGGTTGAGCTCCTCATAAAGCGAGATCAGATGTGACGGGCGATGCTCCCATCGGACTTGAGTAGTGGAAATTTCTGTTTTATACTGCTCTGTAAAACCGATGATGTTTTTTAATAGATATATTACCTTGATCCTCAGGAGACATTGAACATGGATTGGTTAACCGACCCTCAGACATGGGTGGCTTTTTTAACTCTTGTCCTGCTTGAACTTGTGCTTGGCGTAGATAACATCATATTTATCTCGATCCTGGCGGGCAACCTACCCACACGCCTGCAAGCCTTGGGGCGGAGGCTGGGCCTGGGAGTTGCAATCCTCTCAAGAATCCTGCTCCTGGCGTCGCTTTCCTGGATCATCGGTCTGAAGGAACCCTTGTTCTCGATATTCCAATTTGAAATATCAGGGCGTGACCTCATCCTGATCATCGGAGGCTTATTCCTGCTAGCCAAGAGTACTTACGAGATCCATCAAAAATTGGAAGGATCGGAAGGCGACGCTTCTGCACGAGCCGGTGCAACGTTCGCCAATTACCTGTTCCAGGTGTTTTTAATGGACATGGTATTCTCGCTAGACTCGGTCATCACGGCGGTCGGCATGGTGGATGAGCTGGCGATCATGATCGCGGCCGTGATCATTGCAGCCGGGGTAATGATGTTCACCGCCGGACCAATCGGAAGTTTTGTAGACCGCCATCCCACGATCAAGCTCCTCGCCTTGAGTTTCCTGTTGATGATCGGGTTCACCTTGATCGTAGAGGGCCTGCACCAGCATATTCCCAAGGGCTACATTTATTTCGCGATGGCATTCTCTGTATTTGTGGAGATGCTTAATTTACGGTTGAGAAGAGCCCAGGCTGAGCCGGTGAAGCTGCGCAAGCCGTACGTGCGCGGCTCCTCGAAGAAAGCCGGTTATCAACGACGGCGAGCCACCGCTTAGGCTCGGAGCAGCGACACTCAACTGTTAAGATCCATCCATCGTCTTCCAAAGTCAAATCTAGGTTTGTTAAGGATGGTATGGATCGATAACAGAATCAAACCGGGAAAGCAGGAATGCCTGCTTGAATTATCTTTTTATAAACAATTAGAAAATTAAAGTTAAGAATATTTGTTAATAGGTAGCTTTTATGCAGAAATCCGAAGGAAAAACATCCGAACCGGTCGCCAGCCGTCCGTTTATGCCCGAATATGGTCTTAAACCGCCTGAGGGCGGCCAGGGATTGCTCCCGTGGCGCTGGGCGCGTGACCGGCTTGAGCGGGCC
>MGNL01000059.1:2305-17587 GCA_001796785.1 Chloroflexi bacterium RBG_16_51_16
TGGGTCGCCACCTCGCAGCCGGATGGCCGTCCGCACGCGATGGCAGTATGGGGATTATGGCTGGAGGACGCCTTTTATTTCAGCACGGGTCGGATCAGCCGCAAAGCCCGGAATCTGAACCACAATCCGAATTGTGTGGTTACGACTGAAAACGCGGTGGAAGCCGTGATCGTGGAAGGCGTTGCTGAACTGATCAGCGAGGTAAATGCCCTAGATGGCATAGCCCGTCTTTACCAGAAGAAATACGCAACACGTTATCCCGAGGAATCGAATATTTACATTGTACGTCCGAGAACGGTATTCGGTTTTATAGAACATGAACCCGAGTTCAGCGGAAGCTCGACCCGCTGGCAATTCAGAACAGGATAAAACACCGCCAACATTGGTAATTCGATGTTGCTGATGATCATCCGGATCATTATTTTGCAGGCGAGAAACCATGGAAACTTTTAAGGTAGCCATCAGGCAGGAAATCCTGGATGATCTGCGCGCTCGCCTCAAGGCGACTCGTTGGCCTGATCAGGTAGAGGAGAGCGGCTGGAGTTACGGGGTGGATATGGGCTACTTGAAAGAATTGGTTGCTTACTGGATCGATAAGTTTAATTGGAGGACGCAGGAGGAGATCCTCAACAAGTTTCCCCAGTACACGGCGGACGTGGATGGGCACACCATTCATTTTGTGCATGTCCGTGGAAAAACCTCCAATACCCTGCCGTTGATCATCACCCATGGATGGCCCAGTTCCTTTTTTGAGATGTACAAGATCATCGATATGCTCACCGATCCCCATGGATACGGTGTGGACACGGAAGATTCGTTCGATGTCGTTGTGCCTTCTCTTCCAGGATTTGGATTTTCCAGCCGACCGTTGAAAAGCGGATTTCTACGGGTGGATGATTTGTGGCACAAACTCATGGTGGAGGTGCTGGGATTTCACCGATGCGTAGCGCATGGAACGGATATCGGAGCACGGGTTACCAGTGCACTGGGTAGGTTTCATTCTGATGTTGTATCCGCGATCCATATTGGATCCGTAGACCTGGAATGGCCCGATCCTCTTCCGAGTGATCTGTCCAATGCCGAGAGGGACTATGTCGAACGTGTCCACCAATGGCACAAGAAAGATGGTGCTTACGCTGAGATCCAGGCGACGCGACCGCAAACCCTGGCTTACGGGTTGAATGACTCCCCTGCAGGATTGGCAGCCTGGATCGTAGAAAAATTTCGCGAATGGAGTGACTGCGGTGGCGAGGTTGAGTCGAGATTTACAAAGGATGAATTGCTGACGAATATCACCATATATTGGGTGTCGGACACCATTAACTCATCCATGCGGAGATATTACGAAGCCAGGAATCTCACTGGTCGATATCTGCTGGGACCTGGTGAGCGAGTCAACACGCCGACTGGAATTGCCATGTTTCCGGGCGAGAAGGATCTGCTTGTGCCGCGCGAATTTGCTGAACGCTGTTATAACATCCATCGCTGGACAGAGATGTCAAGGGGCGGGCATTTCCCGGCACTTGAAGAGCCAGTGGCGCTGGCTGAAGAACTGAGAACATTTTTTCAAAAATTCCGGCAAGAAACCTGAGCCATTGGAAGACCTATTTTGATAAATAATTGATCAACCTTACTGCCTCTTCAGCCGCTTCTACAATTGTTGGATAAAGATGAATATTTGTGTCATTGTCCCAACCTATTGGACATGGCCTTCAAAGGATAGTCATCGTGCAACCAGCGCCTCCTTCGACCATCCCACCCCTTTGGATGGAACAAGCACGCTCGTTCCATTAATCGAGGATCTTTGTGCACAGAACAATCAACATTTCACGCTATTGGTTCTAGTGGGCTCGTCACATCCGGACCTGGGGGATGAAGCAGGCACACACGTTCGCAGCCTGCTTGATCCCTTTCGGAAGCGGCTTGAAATTTACATTTGCGATGCGTCGCTCGCAGGAAGGATCATGAGCCGCGTGGAGATACCAGAAGCGGCCAGGGAAATGCTCAACCTGGTCAGCTATAGTGGCATCCGTAATTTTCAGCTGCTCATTCCACTCCTCCTTGGTGTTGATGTCATCGTTGCGCTGGACGATGATGAACGCGTAAAACCGGATTACCTGGATAACGCGCTTAAATATATCGGCAGGAACAACGAGGGACGCCCTGTCTTGGGATTAGCCGGTCCTTATCTCCAGGCTGATGGCAGCGTGCTGCTAAATGAGTCGCCTTCCACCGGCAACCCGTTCTTGGACAAGGCGCGATATATCAATGATGCTATGCGTAAATTATCCGAAGGCAATGGCGCGATTAAATCTTCACCTTTGACACTTGGGGGAAATATGGTTTTCCACCGCGATCTTTTCACAAGTGTGTGTTTTGATCCGGGAATTACCCGCGGCGAAGATATCGATTACCTGATCAATGCACGACTTCAGGCTATCCCATGGTGGTTTGATCCCGCCCTAAAAATCCTGCATATGCCCCCAAGCCATTATGACACGCCGCCTTATCAGCGCACGCGTGAAGACGTTTTCCGATTCCTTTATGAACATGAGAAACTGCGCATGCATGGCTTTATCGAGCCCGTCTGGCTGGAACCGTATCCAGGTGCTCTATTAGGGGAGGGCCTTGAATCCCAGGCTCTTTCCGCCCTGCGATCCCAGGCAACGCCCGAATGGATTACCCGTTTTGGTTCGCCTGAAAAAATCGTTAAACAAGCAATGGATCACGCAAAGTTCGCTGCACCGCTCTGCTCATTATTTCAACAAGCCTGGATTGACTTGGTGAGGAGAATTGAACAAGAACCTGACCTGCGAGCGAATCTGGTTTCCCTACTCGAAATTATATAAACTTGCTCATGTTATCCAACACAGTAAGATAAATATAAGGCTGCATATTTTTATTTATAATAGGATCGAGTTCAGGTAAGTTAATCAGAGCAAATGGGAAAGAATTCATAAAAGTTCATCCTTCGCTATTGCGAGGGGTTGATGCAGGCGAGCCGAATTGACACCTGTTGGTTTTTGGATAAATAGAGCGCATAAATCCGACTAGATGAATCGCAATTCCTTACGACAATGGTAATGATATGCCTAAGGTAAACCCCGAGACACAACCGCTCTGGAAATGTCCCCGGTGTGGTCATCGATTCGTCACACCTAACATGTGGCATTCCTGTACGCAGGTGGATTTGGATGCACACTTTACTGGGAAAGAGCCTACCATTCGGAAATTATTTGATGCCTGGCTTGGTTTTGTTCGAAAGTATGGCGGTCCTGTTACGGTGATTCCACAAAAATCGCGCATCAGCTTCCAGGCGCGGGTGCGGTTTTCGGGTGCGATCATCCACAAGCAATGGGTAGATTGCACCTTCTGGTTAAAGCGACCCATCCAGGATGACCGGTTCGATAAAGTCGAGAAAATTCCGCCCATAAATTACGTTTATCATTTCAAACTGACTGACACAGCCCAACTCGATGAACGCTTGGGAAGTTACGTCCGTGAAGCGTACCAGGTTGGGCAGCAGAAATTCGATCAATGAGACTAAGATCGGAAACTTGATAGACAGGGTAGATCCATGACCAGAGCTGCACGGATCGGAATATTTGTCTGGATTTCAATTACCGGGTTAATCGTGGCTGTTGCCGGCTGGACCTACTGCAGGCATGGCCTGGAGGGTTTTGATTACTTTATCCAGGACAGTCCTTATACGCTGCAATCCATAACTCTGCTTTCAGTGGCTATCACGTGGCTGCTGGCCGGTTTCCTGCTCTGGCAGTTGCAGGGAGGCAGGATCGAGACCGGCAATTCCTGGACCTGGGCCGGGTTTTATTCCGTTGCATTCTTGTATATGAATGTGCTGCGTGAGCGGTTTCGGTATGGCGACATCTCCTACTACACGGATGCTGCCCGCAGCTTATATCTCAATCAGCCGCTGCCGGATACCTATCTGTACCCGCCATTATGGGCAAACCTGCTTGAGTTCCTCGTTCCGTATGGGGATGAGACGATTCTGGTTGCAGCATGGCTGATGAATGTGGCTTCCTTGTTTTTATTTTATTTTCTTTTGCATCTCACTCTTGAACGCTACAATTTTTCGAAACGTCTCGCCGCGCTGGTGACCACAGCATTCATGCTCGTGAACATGCCTTTGTTGCGAAGCTTGTTTTACGTCCAGGTTAACTTTCATCTTATCAACCTGGTTTTGTTAAGCCTGCTCTGGTTTACAAGCCGAACCTATCTCTCCGCGCTGGCCATGGCGGCTGCGATCCATCTAAAGTCTTCTCCGGTCGTCCTGGTGCCCGCATTCCTCTTAAACCGACGGTGGAAATGGACCAGCTTGCTCGCGGTCAACCTTGTCTTGCTGGCGAGTTTGACGATTTTGACGCACGGTCCCGATCCCTTCCTTGACTTTATAAGAAATTTTTCGAACTTGAATGCCCCCCGCATTTTAAGTTTTCATGACAGTTCATTTGACTCGGTTCTTGGAACCACCCTATCCTTTTTCAAGGTGGATTATTCAGTCGTCCAGATCGTGGTTATGCTTGCCAAACTGCTGACCGCCATCGCAGTCTTGATCTTAATGATCCGCTCCATCAGGCATAAGCCTTTTTTAGGCGTTCAGGCTGATCAGTCTGACCTGCTGTTCAATGCCATACCGAGCTTGTTCATCTTAATGGTCATAGCCTCCCCCCTGGTCTGGGAGCACCATGGGATCATGCTGAGCTTGCCGTTCCTGATCATGTTGAAGCGCCTGCAATACCCATCTGAATGGATCTGGTTTGGGACAGCTTATTTCCTTCAGTTTTTTCTGCCTACATTCGACTTCTATCCGTGGTCGTATGCCAGGTTTGCAGCGCCCCTGATCCTATTAGGATTGATGTGGAAAACAATGGATCAACTCGAAGACGGTACCTGGTTCACCCGAATAAATAATAGCGTAGATCAAAAAGTACCCGCCTAGAATTTTCGAACCCGGTTAAGGAAATGCAAGGACGTCGCGACGCCTTTGCATTTCTTTTTTAATCGCTAATCCGCAGGCGTTTCTTGCTGGGCGGCGTGGATCGATGCTGATTCCACCGTGGTCATGGCGCGGTAACCAGCGAAAATCAACAAAATGCCGATGAACTCGGTTACAAACAATACTTCAACATAACCCATTCGGGTGAAGGCTCCACCTATGCCAGGGAGCAGTGCGCCAATCGCGATCAGCCAATTGCCGAGCACCCGGTTGCCTGCGCCATGCCTGCGGGCATATTGGACAGCCGACCAGGCTGCGCCGCCAACCAGGAAAACGAGGGAGTAGGTGTTCGGCAGGATCGAGAAAAGCCGAGCCCAGGACCAGGTCATGACCTTGCCGGTCAGTGTGGTTGGGTCTACCAGGGTCATATCCACGGGTGACAGGCTGACCGCAATGGCTGCGATCGCGATGTACACACTGAAGAACCAACTGAGAATATCTGCGGTCTTCTTTTTTAACAACAGGTAGACCGTGCCCTGCGCCAGTGGAAACGCGCCAAGCAGCGCACCGGCGATGTACCAAGCCTTCATATTCAGCACACTCCACCCGAACAACACATTGATGGATTCAGTGAGGGTACCGAGGCTGTAGGTGAATATGCCGATCGTCCACCACATCAGATATGTTGCTGAGGGTTTCCTGCGCCAATGAAGGTAAAGGGTCTTTAAAAATACGAGACCTACGATTGTTGTGAGAATAGGAATGTAATGGGTGATGTTTTGCATTTGATTTTCCTAGAGAAGGATTGGGTCTTGCGGGTGGGTACGAATTCGCAGTGTTTTCCTTAGCGATTAACCGATTCAAGTTTTTTAAAGGTTTCCAGCAGGCTGATCAGGATATCATCCGTAAAGGCGTGGATTTTATGAAACATCTTTGCCATCCAGCTGGCAGGCATATGGGCTTCGCTATAAACCTTGATCACTGATTCGATCAACGTATCCCGAAAAAAAAGGAAGGCACGGGCTGCCTCGACGTAGCTCAAATCGTAGCGGCGGGCGCGGGAGGCATATTCATAGCCGATGGCATAAGCTTCCGATGCGCCTTCTCCGCCATCCGTGCTCAGGTAATTCATCAAACCCTGGAAAAGGGATCTGGCGCTTTGTCGGTATTGTTGACGCGCCACGTCGTCCAGCTTCCGATACCAGAGCTCGGCCTCCAGCCGGCCTTCGGAGATGTGCATTCGTACGTTCCGGATCACTTCGTTCAGCATTCCCTCAGGTTCGAGAGCACCTGACTTCAAACTGGATTCGGCCCAAAGCTGGATCTCGCTGTGTTTGAAGCGACGGTGTCCACCCTGGGTGCGATGCACAGGCAGAATTCCTTTATCCGACCACAACCGAACCGTGCTGGGATGCACTCCCAGGAGTTGGGCTGCCTTTGCCAGGGTGAGCCAATCCTCGTTCATGTGCTTTCTGCTGCCAGAGCGATCTTCTCGACGAAATCCGGTTCGCCAACCTTTTTCTGGAAAGCACGCACATCAATTTGAGTAAGCAGGATGGAGGCAGCGAGCAGCATGCACGCTTCAACACCAAAGACGACAATGTAGCCGAAAACGGCGTCCCGACTTATGTGTGTGACCACATCCCGCAGCGCGCCACCCAACACCGAACCGATCAACCGCGCCAGTGAGCTCGAGAATCCCCAGGCGCCGATGAATAATCCAACCTGGCCGGGCGCGGTCAGGTCAAACATCAGAGATAAGTTGGCGACAGTGGAAAGTCCAGTACCGAAACCAAGCAGGGTTACTCCGATATAAAATATGCTCGACAAACGATTTATCCCACCAAGAATAATGATGAGGAATCCCAACAGAGCACCATAATTTCCAAGATGAGCAACTGTTTTTTTGTTTAAATGACCTTCCAGGAGCCAGGCAAGTAGGATTGCTACCAATACAAATGTTCCCCACACAGAGGTAATCTGGGTGGTCCTGCTCACGGAAAGATTGAACGCCTCTGCACCGAAAGGCTCAAGCAGCACATCCTGTCCAAGGATTGCTGCCAGCAGCAGCAGCAAATAAATAAAGAATACACGCGCGACCGGATTGGCTGTGATCGCGGCCGCCATCTGACGAAGCGAATATTCCTCAGACAAGTGACGTTCCTGGTCTGTCCTTGAACGCGGTTCGAGATTGATGAGTCCCAATAAGCCCAGCAGGAGGGAGGCAAGTGCAACGATCCCGAACGCTCGAACCAATGCCTCGGGGGAGTATGGGTCCAGCAAGCGGCTTAGACCCACGGCCGTTATTATGATCGCGATGATCATCATGAACCACATGATCGCCACTGTCTTCCCGCGGCCGTGCTCACCCGAGATCTCCGAGGCCAGCGAGAGATAAGTTACGCTGGAAAGGTTATAGCCCATGCCCCAGGCGCCAAATGCCAGGATGCCGACCAGGATTCCGACTCCGATCTGTTGCTCCATCAAAAAGGCGGCCTGGGGTGAGATGGCCAATCCGAATACACACAAAATTAATCCTGCCAGGATATAGGGAGTACGACGGAAACCAAAGAGAGGGTGTCGATCCGAATAAGAACCGATGGCTACCTGGATGGGTGAAAATAAAAATGGTAGCGATGCGAGGATCGCTACCAGGGTGGCAGATAACGCCATTTCCTTGATCATCACCCGGTTGAGGGTGCTGTTGATGGGGACCAGTGTCATGGCGACCGCGACATGGATCAACCCGAGCTGGATGCGTTTTGTATTCATTAAAAACGGCAAGGGCGTTTTTCACGCCCTCACCTCCGAACGCAGATTTTACAGGGCATTTATATCAGGTCAATGTAGATTTATGTAGAATTTTACTAGGGAATGATGAGAGGAGTGTAGAACGGAGATTAGCCTTGGTACCTGTTCTGAGGTCTTCAAATCTTTCTTGGATGTGCTCAGGATGAAGAACAAAAAAAGCACGGTTGCCGCTTGCAACCGTGCTTTGAAGATCCACCAGAAACCTAGGCAGTCTGTTGTACCAAAGATTCAGCCGGTTGATTGACTCTCCTCAGACCAATGTAAATCACTGCGAAATAGGCTGCGTAACCCAATGCTTCAGTAAGAGAGGGGTTGCCGTTATAGCCAAACAGAGCTTTGAGCAAGGAACCGACCGTTGAGTTCTCATCAAGGAACGGATTGAGGTTCCAAACATGTTCGATAACCGGCGGTATCCAGCCAACCTCGTTAAATTCGTGAATACCATGCGCTACCAGACCGGCTGCAAACAGGATCAGGAGAACGCCGGTAACCTTGAAGAATCGGAGGAGGTTGAGACGAAGGGTCGAGGCGAACAACGCCGCACCCAGCAGCGCTGCTGTCCCTAATCCCAGGGTCGCGCCGATGAGTGTACTTTGGGAATCTGTGGCAAATGTTGCAGCCGTTAGAAACAGCGCCAGTTCTATTCCTTCACGAACAACGGCGAGAAACGCCAGGCTAAATATGGCGCGCCCTCCGCCTGAAGAAGAAGCACGGCTCACACCGGATTCAAGCTCCCCTTTAATATAGTGAGCTTGTCCATTCATCCAGAAGATCATCCAGGTGAGCACGCACGCGGCTGCCAACATTGCGATTCCCTCGAATATTTGCTCGGCAGCTCCTTCCAGGCTGAGTCCAAGAGCGGTCAGCGCAATTCCAGCAATCAGGCTGACCAGGATCGCGCAGACAGTTCCGTACCATGCGGAAGGAATAAGATCACGCCGATTCAGTTTGTTTACTGCACCGAGCACGATCCCGATGATGAGAGCAGCCTCAATCCCTTCTCTCAGGGATAACAAAAAACTAGCAAGCATCCATTACACCTCTCAGGGACATGATTATTGTGGTGTAGTTATAATCGGTACAACCCTTATAATCTAGATTATTATGATTAAATTCAAATAAACCCGATTGGATAAAGTTATCACCCAGGGTGAAGAAATTTGATATTATTAGTCTGAATTATTATTTATGGATCTGACCGAATGACCACAACAGCGATGAGACGCTACGCAGCCGAGATCTACCGGCTCCAACAAGATTCTCCGACGGTTGGTTTAGCTGAACTCTCTAAGCACGCGGAGTCCTCTCAACAAGCTACGGCTCGAATGGTAAGCAGGATGAAAAAGCTTGGTTTCCTGGAGCACGAACCTTATCGCGGCGTCCGATTGACCCGGGCTGGCGAGCAAATTGCCATGCCAGCCCTTCGGCGCCACCGGATGGTCGAGGTTTTCCTTGTAAAGGTCATGGGCTATGACTGGGCTTCAGCGCACACCCTATCCGATGTTTTCGAGCGCGGGATCAATGACGAGCTCGAAGACCGAATCGACTTATTGAGCGGACATCCAACCCGCTGCCCGCATGGTGAACCCATTCCTTCAAAGGCGGGTGTCATGCCAGTGGTAAAGGATGAGCCGCTCCTGGACGTACCCTCCGGGTCAGATTGTGTTGTGAGCCGGGTTCGTACCCATGATCTGGAAGAACTACACTATATCGCTGAGCTCAAACTCATACCGGGAGTTCCGTTCCATTTGTTAAGCTGTGCACCTTTCAGAGGACCTTTGCGATTGCAGATGAAACCCCATGATCCGGTGATCGGGTATGAACTGGCTGCCTCACTCTGGGTTGAAGTGGTGAAACGGGGGGAAGGAAATAAATTGCCTCCCCTGGCAAACACACCTGGGAAGAAAAAATAAACCACTCTTTTCAGTAGGCCTTTTAGGATGGGGGAAAACATGACAGGCGGTTGTGATATGGGTTTTGGGGAGTTTATTCTTGGTTACTAATTTCACATAATCTAAGTTACTTTCATTCATTGGCGGGAAAAAGAAACAACCGGATAATAAGGTCAACCATAACAATTTTCTATGGGTGACCTTATTATGCAACCGTCCAACTTGAAGGTGAGTCCCAAATACAGCGAAAGTAAGGAGATGTACCTTAAGGCGCTGGTCGAACTCGATGTTTTTGTATCACCCACGGTCAGCCGGCTTGCGAATCGACTGGGTGTCACCCAGGTTTCTGCGAATGAGATGGTCCGGCGACTCACCGATCAAGGTTTGATGATCCATACACCCTATAAAGGTGTCAACCTGACTAAAAAAGGCAGGCAGTTGGGTAATAACGTCTTGCGACGACAGCGTTTATGGGAATGCTTCTTATATGACTATTTGAAAGTCGAGTGGTCGCGACTTTATGAGCTGACGTGTAACCTTGAACATAACACACCGCCGGAAGTGACCGAATCCCTGGCGATTTATTTAAACAACCCGGCTCAATGCCCACACGGCCAGCCAATCCCTACTGTCGATGGTGAATGTAAATCCCTGAAAGGAATCCCTTTAAATCAACTGGGAATCGGTGAGTCCGCATCCATCTTGTCGGTCACGGAGAGTCCGCTTGAGGTGGTCGAACACTTTAGTCAACAGGGTTTGCTTCCCGGCAAGCATATAACCCTGGTTAACACTACGCCTTTGCAGGGACCATTGACTCTACAGGTCGGTCAGGCTCATATAGCCCTGGGGTTGCAGATGGCTGAGCAGATCCTGGTCAAGCGAGACTAGTCACATGGGAGAAAGCATTACTTTACAACCTGCACCCCACATAAGCCGAACGCAGGGTTGCCATGGAGGATCCGATAAAGATACCCGTGGTCTTCCATTGGTGGCAATCGTAGGTTCACCCAATGTTGGTAAAAGCGTGTTGTTCAATCGATTAACCGGTGCTTATGTAACCGTCTCGAATTACCCCGGCACAACTGTCGAGATCGCGCGTGGTTATGGAAAACTAGGAGACCAGAAGATCGGCGTAGTCGATACACCGGGAATGTACCGACTGCTCCCGCTGACCCAAGAAGAGCAAGTGGCGCGCGACATCCTGCTGATCGAACAACCGGCCGTAGTCATTCATGTGGTGGATGCCAAAAATCTTGACCGCATGCTGCCCATGACCCTTCAGTTGATCGAATCGGGGTTGCCGGTTGTACTAGCCGCAAACTTGATGGATGAGGCCGACCGGCTGGGTGTTCGGATAGACCTTCGTGCATTAGAAATAGCTTTAGGCATTCCGGTTGTAGGAACTGCGATTGCTTTCGGAAAAGGCACGCAGGAGCTAATCAAAATCGTCATGGATCGTAGTAAATCCATTAACGAGATTTCACAAGACTACCGCCATCTCATTGACTATCACCCTCAAATCGAAGAAGCCATCAGGCAACTGGGACTCAGACTGCAGGGTAATTATCGATTGTCCCGACGGTCGATCTCGCTGTTGGTTATGCAAAGAGATCCTCATGTGACCACCCTGGTTGCCGAGCAGGAATTTTCCCGATTAGAGGAGATTAACGACATCATTCGTCATGCCGAGAGATCATTTGTTCACCCTCTGTCCTATGTGATAGCGAATGACCAACGCGAAGCATCCAAGCGGATGCTTGGCGATGTGTTAATCCATCCCGACAAACGTCCGCACGGAGTGCGTGAAATGCTTTCAGCCCTCATGATCAACCCACTAACCGGTCTTCCCATCCTGGCTGCCGCCCTCTACCTTCTTTACCAATTTGTGGGAGTCATCGGAGCCCAAAAACTCGTAGGCTTTTTGGAGAACCAGGTTTTTGGGGTTTATATCAATCCCCGGGTGGACGCTTTCCTTGCTGCGACCATACCCTGGCAGGCCGTACGCGATTTGATCGGTGGCGAGTATGGATTGATTACCCTGGGACTTCGCTATGCGGTCGCGTTGATCCTGCCCATCGTAGGTACGTTTTTCCTGTTATTTTCAATCATCGAGGATAGCGGTTATCTACCAAGATTGGCATTATTGATCGACCGGATTTTCAAGAAGATCGGCTTAAACGGCCGCGCTGTTATCCCGATGGTCCTGGGTTTCGGTTGCGATACCATGGCAACGATCGTCACTCGAACCCTGGAGACCCGCCGGGAACGATTTCTGAGCACACTCCTCCTCGCCCTGGCAATCCCCTGCTCGGCGCAACTGGGTGTGATGCTGGGATTGATGGCTGCTAATCCGCTCATGATGATATTTTGGACAGGAATTGTAGCCGGGGTTTTTTTATTGGTGGGGTTATTAGCCGCAAGACTGATGCCGGGCGAAAAGCCCACGTTTTATATGGAGCTTCCGCCCCTGCGGCTGCCAACATTGACGAATGTTTTGATAAAAACATATACCCGCCTGGAATGGTACTTCCGTGAAGTCCTGCCCATGTTCCTGTTTGCAAGCGTGATCATCTGGCTCGGCAAACTGACCGGAGCCTTCGATGTAATTGTCAGGCTCATCCTGCCGCTGATTCACTGGCTCGGTCTACCCGATCAAGCCGCGGTGGCATTCCTGTTTGGCTTCTTCCGCCGGGATTATGGCGCCGCCGGGCTATACGACTTGCAGGCTGTGATGACGAATAACCAGATCCTGGTCGCGGCAATCACGCTAACCCTATTCGTGCCGTGCATTGCGCAATTCTCAGTCACGATTAAAGAACGCGGTTGGAAAGCCGCGCTGGGTATCAGTGCCTTTGTGTTTCCTTTTGCGTTCTTGATCGGCGGTTTGGTCAACTGGATGTTGAACATATCCGGGATTATCTTGTGAATCGTGGCGGACATTTCCAAATGATGAAATGCGGATTTTGCGCCTACGAATTTGATCCTGCCTCGGCTGAACAAGCCTGCAACGGCTGTCCTATCGTACGACATTGTCGCCTAGTGCGATGTCCGCGATGTGGCTATGAAATGCCGCCTGAATCATTGTTCCTAACCTGGGCGCAAAAAATATTTAGGCAA
Organism: Chloroflexi bacterium RBG_16_51_16; assembly: GCA_001796785.1. Classification (GTDB taxonomy): domain Bacteria; phylum Chloroflexota; class Anaerolineae; order Anaerolineales; family Villigracilaceae; genus RBG-16-51-16. The sequence continues at coordinate 15,086 of MGNL01000059.1, forward strand.
CCCAAGAACAAAATTAGCACAAACGCGTTCCCATCAAGTAAGCAGGATGGAGTCGTGCTTCGTTGAAAGCGCAGTAGCTTAAAAACTTCCCGTGTGCAACCTCGAATTGGAATGTTACGAATGAAGATCAGTGAGAACGGACAAGAATTGTTGGAAAAATTTTGGATTGCCATTGAAGAGAAAGGGCAGCCTTCCTTTAAGGCTTCTGGCGGCAATCCAGAAGATTTTATGGAACTAAAACTGCTGGGCCTGATCCATAATGCCACTACGGATTGGAAATTGACTGCCCGCGGTTCCGTAGAAGCCGGTCGTGCCATCCGTCGCCATCGCCTGGGCGAACGCTTGGTGGCGGATATCCTGCAGACAGAAAACGAACAAATGGAGGAGCAAGCCTGCCGTTTGGAACATGCGCTGGTCGAGGGTTTGGACGAAAGTATTTGCACCCTGCTCGGTCATCCGGTCTTCTGCCCGCATGGTAATCCGATCCCACCGGGCGAGTGCTGCCGAGAGAACCGAACCAAGGTGGACAGATTGATTGCTCCCCTGAGTGAATGCAAGCCCGGCCAATCCGGTCAGATCGCCTACTTGCGAATGAGTCACCCGGCACGACTGCAAAAGCTGATGTCCATGGGCATCCTACCCGGCGGGCAGATCACCTTGTTGCAGAGGTCGCCTTCCTTTGTTTTCGAAAGCGGGTACAGTCAATTTGCCGTTGATGAGGATATAGCCAGCGATATCCATGTACGGTTAAAAATATAGTTGCTACGAAACAATGGGAGACCGGGAAAATCCAGTCTTACCGTTTTGAAATTGGATGATCGGGGACTATACTTAACTCAGCAGTATGATCGATAGAAAGAACTTACTTCATGGCTGAGCGGTTTCATATTAAGTCTCTACTACTGGGGTTTGTTTTCGGTTTGCTTTTTCTTGTACTTGGTTATTTTCTCATACAACAAAACCGATTATTACGTTTCAACAATAGCCTCGCCACCGAAACCGGAATAATGACAATCGACCTGCCATCGGTGACTTTGTCACCCTCGTTAACCCCGACGAATATCATTCCCAGCTTTACACCAGTAACTGCTTACCCACCCTCGCTTACTCCAATAACCCCCACCCTGGGTCCTCGCTCGATCTGGCCGCCATCAACCAACTTTACGATTGACGAAAGTCAGAACAAGCAGGGCATGTTCCTTTCCATCGAGAGCAATATAACTGGAGAAACTTATCATTTGGGACCACTTGCGCGAGGCGATTATGCCATTGGTCCGAGTGACCGATATCTTGTATACATGACCTCATCTGGCCAGCTAATGGCCATCCGACTTGGTCGGGACACCTTTACAAGCGTGAAAAATATGGCACGCCTCTATACTGCGATCGCCAGGAAGATCGTACCCAGTTTTAGCTTTTCATTTTATGACAACGGGTATTCGGTTACGGTCATCGTCACCGAGAATCATTACGGTCAGGACATTCCAGTGATCCTGCCGCGATCCGTGACTTATTAACTCATCAACATCCCGTAAGACAAATATCTTCCCGGGTTATGCTAAAAATGATGCACTTATTAATTTGCGGAAAATTATTTACCGCCAGCCATGGATGAGTCTATCTACCGCTGATCTTGAGCAGGGCTTTTTTCAATTTTTCAATATCTTCCAGAGTATTATAGTGAACCGCGCCGACCCGCACCATGCCTCCGGATGACTCCAAGCCAAGCTGCTCGGTTATCTGGAGTGCGTAATAATTCCCATCCCATACACAGATGCCCTCCCTGGCGAGTTTCCTGGCAACTTCAACTGGAGGAATGTCTCCAAGTCTAAACGAATAGGTGGGCACACAATCCACCAGGCGGCGTTCACCGGTGAGACCATAGATCTTAAGACCCGGAATGGAGGTTAGAGCGGTGTTAAGCGACTGGTTGAGTTCGTATTCGTATCCTTTGATGAGCACCATGGCTTTCTTTAGGTTGAGCGGCCGCCCCTTGTACTCCGGTTCACTCATCCATCCAACCCGGTCTGCACCGAATTCCTTACCGAGCCATTCCAGGTATTCCATGGCGCCCAGGACACCTGCGATCCCTTCATGGTTTTGGGTACCGGTTTCAAACTTATCGGGTAGTTCATCGGATGCCGGCCGAACTTTATAGGCATAGAGCTTTTCCAAAATATCCCGCTTCCCATACAGGATACCGCAGTGGCTTCCAAAAAATTTGTAGCTGGAGACAACCAAAAAATCGCAGTCCAATTTCTTAACATCGATCGGACCGTGAGGGGCGTACTGCACCGCATCGACGTAGACCGTCGCCCCGGCATCGTGTGCCTGCTTCACGATGTCGATGATCGGGTTAATGGTTCCCAGCGAATTGGAGGCATAACCCACCGCCAGCAAACGCGGTTTCCTTTGGAGTGCTTTCTGCAGTTCATCCATTTTAAGTGTGCCGTCTTCCAGGTTAAAGTCCACCCAATTAACTTTGACTTCCCGGTCCTGCGC
>MGNL01000059.1:17651-17955 GCA_001796785.1 Chloroflexi bacterium RBG_16_51_16
GGCTTCCATTCCCTGGCTATCGAACGGCTGATCGAGAATGTAAGCGAGGTCATGTTATTACCGAAAATGATCTCGCTGAGACTGGCGGCGTTTAAAAAATCCGCCATGGCCTGGTGAGCTTCCTCCAGGATAGCATCCGAAGCCTGACTGGTTGGAAACACCCCTCCGTGATTGGAATTCGACTCGACGAGATACTTTTGTATGCGTTCCAGGGCTTGTTTGGTTATCTGTGTCCCACCCGGGTTATCGAAAAATATCAATGGCTTTGAAAGCGCGGGAAAATTGCTCCTAATGGCTGAGTTGT
>MGNL01000059.1:18062-20590 GCA_001796785.1 Chloroflexi bacterium RBG_16_51_16
AATTCACTACCATTTGAATCATACTACCAACCCACTGAGTGTATGATCCAGGCTTCTGATCGTTGAAAACAGAAAAATACACTATTCAGTGTTTTTCGCTCATTCAAATATTAATCATTTCACCGTCGTGATAAATAACAACACAATATTAAGTTATTCCCGGAACGCGTTTCCTCCTCAGTTACATTTATTTCAGAAAAAGGGTTTCCATAGCCACGATAGAACCAGGGCGAGGATTACGAACACAGCAGCGAGCCCGGTGAACAGGGAGCTGATCTCTATATATTCATGACGGAAGACCGGATGTGTGGGCAGGTTTTCGAAAACTTCCTGGAGCTGCTCTGCGCTTTCGGCGGGATAATACTGCGCCTTTGTCATGCTTGATACCTGCTGTAAGGTGACTTCATCTATACCGCGGCGGAATCCGCCGCCTCCTCCAAACCCAAATCCACCGAGGCCAAACGGAGCATCCGGCTGATCCACTTCGCTGCTGCAGGGTGGAATTGGCCCGGGGTTGCCTGCGGTACCAAATCCGATGGTGTAAACGCGAACGCCGCGGACGGCTGCTTCTTCGGCAGCGAATAATGGTTCTGGACCAGAGTTGCTGACTCCGTCGGTCAGCAGGACGATCACGTAGGGTGCGAAATTTCCATCCGCTTGATTTTCCATACCGGGTATCAGCTGAGGCTCATCATCGACTGGAGCCGCATCTTCATACTCCTCAGCTATCGCATCCAATGCTCTAAGGATGGCCGAACCGATGGCTGTCCTGCGGGCACCTCTCAATCCGAGCAGGGCGGAACGGAGCGCATCCTGGTCGTTGGTTGGTTCCTGAACCAGTTCGGCAAATCCGGCAAAGGCAACAATTCCAATTTGAGTGCTCGGTTCCTGGTGATCGATAAAATCCAGGGCAGCCTGTTTGGCTGCCTCCAGGCGGTTGGGTTTGATATCCGACTGGCACATACTTAGGGATACATCAATGGTTAAAATGACCGTGGATTGACCGGTAGGAATGCTGACAGCAGCCACCGGTCGTGCCGTAGCCAGCGCCAGGCTGATCAATGCGAAATTAAAAATTGCAAAGGGTAAATGCTGCCGTAACCAGTTCGTTTTTCCAAGCGTCTTGCGGACCAAGGTTAGATTCGAATACCTGATAACTATTTTTCGCTTTCGTTTTAAGATCCAAAAATAAACCGCGATAAGCAGTGGGATCAATCCGAGTAGGAGCAGGGATCCAGGCCATAAAAAAAGCAAGGCTACCTCCGCGGAATGTGGGCCTTATCCATGATTCATCAGCTACGGTAACCTGCTGAACCAGAACAAGGAATACAATCCGGCAATTAAGATTACGAACATGCCCGCGGCAGCGAAGAGCGAGGTAACCTCCATTTTTTCGGTCTTGATGATGAGCTGCGGTTTAATTTTCGAGTAGATATCTTGCAGATCTTCTTCCGTTTGGGCGTTGAAATATGAGCCGCCTGAGACCGCGGCGATCTGCTGGAGCGTCGGTTCATCCAGATGGGTATGAACGATAAAACCTTCCACTTCCAGGTCGATCCCGGCGGGGTTACCAATCCCTACCGTGTAAATTCGCACTCCACGATCCGCGGCTGCCAACGCCGCCTTGAGTGGATCGGAATCCGAGGTGTTTTCGCCATCTGAGAGCAGGATGATTGCGGCCGGCAGATGCGTTCCCGTCGGGACCGGTGTTGGCGTTGGGCTGGTTGGGGTTACCATGCTGCCATAAACCGTGGTTTCTCCCTCCAAACTACTCGATATCATATTTAAAGACACCACGATCCCATTGGCGAGAGATGTGCCGCGGGTTGGTTTCAGCCGATCAATCGTATCCAGGATGGATTGACGGTCGTCCGTTGGTACCTGTACGGCAAAACCGCCATCGCTGAAGGCTACTACCCCGATCAAAACGGATGCAGGCTGACTCTCAATGAAACCACGAGCGGCAAGTTTGGCAGCCTCCATGCGATTTGGTTTAAAATCTTCGGCTCCCATACTGCCAGAAACATCAAAAGCCAGGATGATAGTGCTCTCGATTTTTGGAAGGCTGACCTCGGTGTGAGGCCTTGCCATTGCAACCAATAAAAGAACAAGACCGGCAAGGATTAGCAAGGTGGGAATGTAACTGCGCATCGCCCAGGTCCGGTTGTTGGATTGGTGCAACAATCCAAGACCGCCTAACTTTTCCAGGATTCGTCGTTTGCGGCGTTGAATAGACAGAAACAAAAGTACGAGCACCGGCAGGGCTGCCAGGGAAATTAACAAAGCTGGCCAGGCGAAGGTCATCTCCCTCATCTTCTTATTCTTTGCCTGGATTTTGCAAATCGGACGATTGCTCTTACCAGGTCTTCATCTGTGGCGAGACTAAGGGAATCGACCTTGCATCTTTTAAAGATTTGCGCAAGTTCCTGTTCCCGTTGTAAGCCCGCTTGTTGAAATCGGTGTCGGAACTGCCCGTCATGTGTATCCACATAAAGCTGTTCGCCTGTTTCAGAATCCTCAAGGACAAT
>MGNL01000059.1:20687-22882 GCA_001796785.1 Chloroflexi bacterium RBG_16_51_16
CCCGGAAGGCTCATGAAATCTGAAACAATAAAGATCAAGGAGCGTCTCTTGATGAGATTCAAGCCGCTCATGATCAAGGGGGAAAGGTCGGTTGCGGGGGAATTACGCAGGCGAGGTTGGTTAACCAACTCGTGGATCAATCGCAAGACTTGAAGCCGCCCGCCTCCAGCCGGTATCGTTTTTTCCACGCGGCTTGTGTAAAGGACAGCCCCAACGCGATTGCCATGCCGGGTGAGCAAACGCGCAAGGATTGCGACGAAGTTGATCAGAACATTGCGCTTGAGGATCTGGTTTTCGACCGTGCCGAAGTCAATGGAGGGGCTTAGATCAAGAAGAAACCAGGCGCTGATCTCGCGCTCCTCGATATACTTGCGGACATAGGGTGCATCCATTCGCGCGGTAACATTCCAATCCATATATCGGATATCATCCTGCGGCTGATATTCACGCAGGTCGGCAAAATCAACACCGTACCCGTAGAACAGGCTGCGATAGTCCCCCTGGAGCAGCCCGTCCAGCCGGCGGATTACCTGCCAATCCAGTTGCTGGAGTATTCGTTCAGGCGTTGTCGCGGATACGGGTGCGTTCATGCAAAGGTACGACCGGGATTGGGATCCGGTCGATGAGTTTCTTTAAGAGATCGTCACTGCTGACATTGTCCGACAGCGCTTCATATGTGAGCACCAGGCGATGGCGCAGCACATCCAGAGCCATATCCATGACATCCGGTGGCAACGCATAGCTTCGGCCGCGTACAAAAGCCAGCGCCCTGGCGGTGAGGATTAAGTTAATCGACGCACGCGGACTTGCACCGAAGAGGATGTAGTGTTCCAAGTCCTTTAATCCGACCCCTGCTGGCGCGCGTGTGGCAGTCACAAGCCTGACTACATACTCGATGAGAGCCGGATCCACGTATACACGATCTACAAATTTTTGAAGTTCCAGGATTTGTTGGGTGGTCAGCACTTTTGTAATGGGTTCGAGCGCGGCAGTCATGCGCTCAACGATAACGAATTCCTCGGTCGGGTTGGGATAACCCACCAGGACTTTAAGCATAAACCGGTCCACCTGTGCTTCCGGAAGGGCATAAGTCCCTTCTGTTTCAATAGGATTTTGGGTTGCAAGGACAAGGAAGGGATCCGAAACCTTAAAAGTTTCACGGCCAATCGTCACCTGGTGCTCCTGCATAACCTCCAGGAGCGCGCTTTGCACCTTGGCAGGCGCGCGATTGATCTCATCAGCCAGGAGCAGGTTGGTAAAGACCGGTCCAAGCGAGGTGTTGAATTCACCTGTCTTCTGGTTGTAAATCCGGGTGCCAACCAGATCAGCTGGCACGAGATCAGGAGTGAACTGAATTCTCTTGAAATCACCGCCGATGGATTCCGCCAGGGTTTTGATGGCCATCGTCTTGGCGAGCCCAGGCACACCCTCGACCAGGATATGCCCCCTGGCCAACAGCGCAACCACCAGACGCTCAAGCAGGTGATCCTGGCCAACGATGACCTTCTTTACTTCATAAAGAACCCGCTCCATTGGTTTTCTGTTTTCGGAGTCTTTATATTGGTCCATTACGTCTCCTTCTAAAATTTATCTCCAATCATGTTACACAGGACCACCTAATACGCTGGTCCGCCTGCACCTGCAACTGCCACGTCGATCGGAACGGCAAATCCAATTCCGATAAAAAAATTTTCCTCGGTCGGATTCACAATGCCCGTGACGATGCCAACCACATGTCCAAAGCGGTTCAGCAGGGGACCACCGGAGTTACCAGGATTAACCGCGGCATCGATCTGGATCAGACCATCGATGGTCTGGCCGCCTCCCGGGGGTTGGAATGAACGGTTGAATCCAGAAATGACGCCGGCACTCATGGATGCGTAGAGACCGAAGGGATTGCCGACTACGAATGCTTCATCGCCCACCCGCATGGAATCCGGGTTTCCAAGGATCGCCGGAAAAATCTGGGGAGGCGGGGCTAGAGGAGTGAGGACTGCGATATCTTTTTCCGGCTGATATGAAGCTATCTCTGCCGGCGAACGGGAACCGTCCGGGTATGTGACCTCAATTTCAGAAGCATTGTTGACAACATGCAAACTCGTGAGGATTCTGCCGGTCAGATCGATGACAACGCCGCTGCCCAGGCCATCTTCCGAGACCGGGCCGGTTGGCTGCGTGTATTTTGTCTGGATCAG
>MGNL01000059.1:23143-27277 GCA_001796785.1 Chloroflexi bacterium RBG_16_51_16
AATTCATCAGAAGTCGATGGGCACCAATCGGGTAATAGACTATACCATGGGTCTTCGCCTGTAATCAAAATAATAATGAATCTATGTTAATAGATTAAATTGAATATGAATAACTTGTGATAACAAGAACAGGGGAAGTCCCGAAATTATGATCATACCCCGTGATGAAATTTGCGGAAGTATCTACGGATGAATACTTAATTAGAGTTGAATCGATAATTAATTGTTTGAATCTTCCGACCCGGCGTAGTCTTCCGCCTGGGCGAATTCCTCGGGTGTGTTAAGGTTCCAGAAAACGAGACCGGTTTTATTAAATGGCTCCACTTCGGTTGGTGAAAGCACTTTAACCCTTACCTGGGGGAACCATGAAATGACTTTCCACTTGTTTTCAGCCAGGGCTGAATCTATGGCGGATAGGCAGGTATCACGCCGGTAGAGGGCGTGCAGCGGTTCCAGCCCTTCACTGGATTCTGGAATTACAACGTCCCAATCCTCTTTATTAATCAAATCATAAGACCACTGAAATAAACTTGGGCTGACGAACGGCAGATCACAGGCAACCACTGCAACAGCAGGATATCTTGCTGAAAACAAAGCAGTATAAAGACCGCCGAGAGCCCCGCGATCCGGAAGGATGTCCGTAAATAATGGCAGGTTAAGGAACGCGTAATCCTGAGGATGATTGGTGGTTATAATCATCTCATCCGCGATGAGTTTTAACCGGTCGACCACGCGTTTAATAAGAGGGCGTCCTTGAAAAGGTTTAAGAGCTTTATCTTCTCCCATGCGGGTTGAACGCCCGCCCGCCTGGATGGCAACGGTAAGCATTGACCCATTATGGCATAATTCCCGCCTTATTATCGATAGCCTGAACCCATGAATGATACAGGTACATTTCTGGACCAATTGACAAAGACGGGGGAGTTATACGAATCCACTCCGGACGGCTCCGTCCGCTGCTTTGCCTGCGGGCATCGGTGCCTCATCCGGGACGGAAAGCGCGGCATATGCCAGGTGAGGTTTAACCAGGGAGGCAAACTTCGAGTGCCATCGGGATACGTGGCTGCGCTCCAGAGCGATCCGATCGAAAAGAAACCTTTTTTCCATGTGCTTCCCGGCGCGCACGCTTTGACCTTTGGGATGCTGGGTTGTGATTTCCACTGCGGGTATTGTCAGAACTGGCTGACCTCGCAGGCACTGCGGGACCCGGATTCAGATCCAGCGCTGCAATTGGTGAGGAAGGTCACGCCGGATCACCTGGTGCATTACGCCGAACAGGCGGGAGCGGAAGTGATCGTCTCCTCTTATAACGAACCGCTTATAACCAGTGAATGGGCGGTGGAAATCTTCAAGAAAGCCAAACCCGCAGGACTGATGTGCGCGTACGTGTCCAACGGCAACAATACGCCGGAGGTCATGGATTACCTGCATCCCTACCTAAGTGCCTATAAAGTAGATCTCAAAAGCATGCAGGATAAGAATTACCGCAAACTGGGCGGCGTGCTTCAAAACACCCTGGATGGAATCCAACGTGCGAGGCAGCATGGTCTTTGGGTTGAAGTGGTAACCCTGGTGATCCCGGGATTCAATGACAGCAATGAGGAATTATGGGACGCGGCGCGTTTCCTGGCCGGTGTTTCGAAGGATATCCCCTGGCATGTGACCGCCTTCCACAAAGATTACAAAATGACCGATCCGGATAACACCGGTGTGCGCACTCTCTTGCGCGCGGCTGAGATAGGCAGGGAAGCCGGACTAAATTTCGTTTACGCAGGCAATCTGCCCGGTCAGGTTGATGAATATGAGGATACCTTCTGCCCAGGCTGCAACCGGCGATTGATCCGCCGCACCGGTTATGTGATCACAGAGTACTTAATCACCGCAGACGGAACCTGCCCAAATTGCCAAACCTCGATCCCCGGGCTCTGGCCCCGGGAGCCGGGAAAAGTCAGGCTTAACGGGATCGGCATGCCCCTGCCGGTTTATTGATTTTTTACTGTATAATGGTTCCCTATCCTATGATGGTCAGACCCTAAAGGTGATACAGTTATCCCTTTAGGGTCTCGTGCACAATCAAGACCAGATGAAGAATCCCCACTAATCGAGGAGGTGAGAAACTCAAACATCTAACACCTTGTACACTCATTACTGAATATCCTTTTTGATCTCGTATCTCTGTAGGAGGAGAAACCTGTGAAACACAAATTTTTTGCGTTAATTTCTGTGCTCATGCTGACCAGCCTGGTGCTGGCAGCGTGCGGTGCACCGGCTACCGAAGCGCCGCAGACCGAAGAGGCGCCGGCTGCAACCGAAGCCCCGGCTGGAACCGAAGCACCCCCTGAACCCACGGCTGTCCCCCCTGAACCGATCGCAACCTTTGACGGCAAGACTTTGTCCGTTCCCGATTGCGGATACGGTGGATTCTTCAAGTCCATTGAGGCGACCGATCAATTCACCGTTACGTTCAATATGTGCAAGTCGGATCCGGCCTTCCTGTCCAAGATCGCTTTCAGCCCCTTCGCCATTTACTCGAAGGACTGGATTGAGTCAACGACCGGGGATGCAACCCGAACCAGCGAAGGTCTCGAGAAGCCAATCGGCACCGGACCCTACATGGTCAGCGAGTGGAACCGCGGCGAAAGCCTGACCATGACCGCCTTCCCCGATTACTGGGATGCTGCACCCGAGGCAGAAACCCTGGTCTTCCGCTGGTCAACCGAATCGGCTGCCCGCTTGCAAGAACTGCAGGCTGGTACCATTGACGGTTTCGACAATGTCGGGTCGGAAGATTTTACAGTCATCGAGGCTGATGCTAATCTGCACCTGCAGATCCGCCCGGCGCTGAATACCTTCTATCTTGGCATGACGAATACCTTCCCGCCCCTCGATAATCAGCTGGTACGGCAGGCCATTGGCATGGGCATCGACCGCCAGCGCATCGTGGATAACTTCTATCCGGTGGGCTCCGAAGTGGCATCCCACTTCACACCTTGCTCCATCCCGAACGCCTGTGAAGGCGAATCATGGTATGAGTTCGATGTTGATGCCGCCAAAGCCTTATTGGCTGAAGCCGGCTTCCCGGATGGATTCAAGACACGGCTGGGTTACCGCGATGTAGTGCGCGGCTATCTGCCGAATGTCGCCCAGGTCGCTGGTGATCTCCAGGCTCAATTGAAGGAGAACCTGAATATTGACGCCGAGATCGTGGTCATGGAATCCGGCGCCTTCATTGAAGAAACCGGTGCCGGCCGCTTTGATGGCCTGTACATGCTCGGCTGGGGCGCTGACTACCCGCACGTCACCAACTTCATTGACTATCACTTCGGTGAGGCCCAATTACAGTTCGGTGATCAATCCCCAACCTACACCGAACCGATCAAGGTTGCGGCTACCATTGGTGATTTCGCTGAAGCAGCACCCATGTATGCAGAGATCAACAATGCGCTTAAGGAATACGTCCCGATGGTGCCGATCGCGCACGGCGGCAACGCAGCTGCCTACACGGCGGATGTAACCAATCCTCAAGCCAGCCCGCTGACGACAGAGCTGTTCGCCTACTCCGATCCGGGTGGAAGGGATACCTTCGTCTGGATGCAGAACGCCGAACCGATCAGCCTGTTCTGCGCTGACGAGACCGACGGTGAAAGCCTGCGCGCTTGCGAGCAGGTCACCCAGGCGCTCTACGGCTTTAAGATCAACGATACGGCTGTTGAACCCCACCTGGCTGAATCCTGCGAACCGAATGCGGATTCGACCGTCTGGGTTTGTACGCTGCGACAGGGTGTTAAATTCCACGACGGCAGCGATTTTGATTCCGAAGATGTACTGGCGACCTTCGATATGGCCTTGAACATCGGCTCGCCATTCCACAAGGGCAATACAAACCTGTGGGAATACTACAGCACGCTTTGGGGTCTGATGCAAGTAACACCCTAGTCGAAATGGGTGTTGAATGAGTTAAAATACGGTGGCGCCAAAAGCGCCACCGTATTTATTAGGAGCGTCCAGCAGGTTGGATGAGATCTGCCATCCCATTTTCCAACCTGCGAGGCCAAAATCCCAAGGAACGAAACCTAACATGGTCCAATATGTTGTCCGCCGCTTATTTCTTTCCATACCCGTCCTGATCGGCAT
>MGNL01000060.1:0-169 GCA_001796785.1 Chloroflexi bacterium RBG_16_51_16
TTACATACTGACGGTCATCCTGTTGATCTTTCCTTATTTGCTCTTCCCAAATTATTTCATTGTTCTGGTTTGGGCACTTGTTACCGCACTGATCATTATTGCGGTTTTCAATTATTACATCTCGGTTGCCAAGGACGAGCCCTTCCGCCCTAGGTTTCTGGAAATGGCG
>MGNL01000060.1:250-1503 GCA_001796785.1 Chloroflexi bacterium RBG_16_51_16
ATCATCCAGGGTCAGCGCTGCTTCGGGGGTGGCGTAGATGGGTAATCCAGATTTGGCGTGGTCCGCGGCTGCCCACGCGGAAGGTCCACCTCCCATCAGGCGGCCAGTAAGAAGAACCGCTTTCCTGCCTCGGGTGGCTGCCTTGATCTGTTTACGGATCATCATGGTCGGCGAGGGCAGGACGAGCTTGAAACCGTTTTCCAGGTCCAGCCGGGAATCGTATAAAAAAATATCCTGCGTCCCTGTACCGATATCCACCAATAAAATTTTCATGCTATGCCGACAAGATCAAGAATTCCGTGATTTTGATGACAATCACCGGGATCTAACGAATCCGATCCAACCCGGTGATCAAACCTCGATCCCAAGGATCTGGCGGATCAAATAACCAATGACAAAGGAGAAGGCTGCCACACCGAAGGATAACCCCGCCATTTCCAGAAACCTTGGGCGGAAAGGCTCATCCTTGGCAACCGAGATGTAATAATTAAAAACCGCAATAATGAGCAGTGCGGTAACCAGCGCCCAAACCAAGTCGATGAAATAATTCGGGAAAACCAAGTAAGGAAAGATCAACAGGATAACCGTTAGGATGTAAGCGATACCGGTATAGAGCGCGGCCCGTACCGGCTGCTTGGCGGTTTGTTCTGATCGTGTGGAGAGATATTCGGATGCCGCCATCGACATGGCAGCTGCAATGCCGGTGATCAAACCGGAGAGGGCGATCAATTTGGTGTTCTGCAGGGCCAGGGTAAAGCCTGCCAGCGCGCCGGTCAACTCGACCAGGGCATCGTTTAGACCCAGAACGATCGAACCCGCATAGCGCAGCCGTTCTTCATCCAACATGCCGATCAAAGCCTGCTCATGGGATTTCTCGTCATGGATCCACTTCTCAATCTCTGGTACTATTCCTTTTAATTTACTGTAGCCTGCCTGCGCCCTTTCTTCCCCCTTTTCCATGAGCTTGATGCCGAACGTAAATCCGAAGAGCCGGCTGATGAGAGTATAGATCCAGACCTGCCCCAGGTTGGCTTTAATCTCCTTGCCGGTGAATTTTTTCCAGTCCTGTGCGTGCCGCAGCTCATCCGAAGCGATTTGCTCAAGAACTTTGCGATTTTCTGGAGGTTGGACGACCGCTGCGAGTTTTTTGTAGATCAGGTGCTCTGTAAGCTCGATGCGTTGGAATTTTTCCAACAGCCGGCTTGTGTCTGACTGGTTCTCCATGAATACTCCTTATTAGTTGTACCTGCAAT
>MGNL01000060.1:1623-10447 GCA_001796785.1 Chloroflexi bacterium RBG_16_51_16
AAATAAATATATAGCCCTCTGGGAGGTCCATTCCCAGAGGGCTTTTGAATTATCGAACAGCTATCGATGGGGTTATTAATCCCCGTAATCCTCAGGCAGCCAGCAACAAAGCACCAGCTCTCGTGCAGCTTTCACCTCGTCCATGCGGCCAAAACGGGTCGTCTTAGGTGCGTCGTGAAGCAGATCCGGTTGTGACTTGGCTTCGTCTGCTATTTTGATCAACGCGTCGGCAAACGCATCCAAGGTATTTTTATTTTCGGTCTCAGTGGGCTCGATCATCAACGCTTCATGGACGATCAGAGGGAAGTAGTTGGTCGGGGGATGGAAGTTGTAATCCATCAGACGCTTCGCAATATCCAGGGCGCGCACATCCGATCCGGCGAACTGGCCCTCTGCTACAAATTCATGCATGCAGATTCGGTCATACGGGACATGATAGGTGGCACGCAGTCTGGCGAGCAAGTAGTTTGCATTTAATACCGCATACTGGGCAATATCCTTCAGTCCGTCCGCACCGTGCATTGCGATGTAGGTATAAGCCCGCACCAGTCCGCCGCCAAAATGCCCGTGGAAAGCCTTCATCCGGCCAATACTTTTCTTTGGTTCGATAAAACCGTAGAGCGGCGGTTTGTCATCATTACCGCTCTCGAGCATGCCGACCAGCGGAGTGGGCAGGAATTCAGCCAGGGCGCTGTTCACACCAACGGGACCGGAACCGGGCCCTCCGCCGCCGTGCGGGACGGAGAAGGTCTTATGTAAATTGAAGTGCATGATATCGAAACCAAGGTCTCCGGGCTTTACGATGCCGAGCAGGGCATTGAGGTTGGCGCCGTCTCCGTACATCAATCCCCCGCAGTCATGTACGATCTTCACCACCTGCTCGATGTTCTCGTCGAACAAACCCAAAGTGTTCGGATTTGTTAGCATCATCCCAACGACCGTTTCGTCGCAGGCAGCTTTCAGGGCGGCGAGATCCACATTGCCTCGCGCATCCGAGGGGATCTGCTGAATCGTCATACCCAGCATACCGACCGACGCAGGGTTGGTGCCGTGCGCGGCATCAGGTATGAGCATCTTGGTTCGTTTGGCATCTTTGCGCGACTTGTGATATGCATGCATGATCAGCACACCCGTGAACTCACCGTGCGCACCGGCGGCAGGCTGGAGGGTAACGGCCGCGAAGCCGCTGATCTCCTTCAGCCATTCCTGGAGCTCATACATCAAGGCCAGGTTGCCCTGCACAGTTTCGATGGGCTGCAAGGGATGGGTATACAAATATCCGTACAGGCGGCACGTATCTTCGTTGATCTTCGGGTTGTATTTCATCGTGCACGAGCCTAGCGGATAAAAACCATCATCGACACCATAATTGAATTTGGACAGACGCATATAATGGCGGACGACGTCCACTTCCGCCAGTTCAGGTAGGGGTAGATCATCCCGAAGGAGGGACTTTTCCGGCATCGGTTGTTCAGGTACGTCAGATGCCGGCATGCTCACACCTTTTCGTCCCGGCGATGAAAGCTCGAAGATGGTCGGTTCGATGATCTTGGGATTTGGGGTTGCATCATTCATGTTAAGCCTCCGCCAGCATCTCGACCAGGGCATCGATGTCTTCCTTGGTGTTCATCTCAGTAACCGCGATCAGCATGCGGTCCTTGAGGGTCGGGTAGTCATTGCTCAGGTCGTACCCGCCCAGGATGCCGTGTTCAAGCAGATGGGCATTGATCTCACTTACCGGTTTGGGGCAGCACAGAGCAAACTCATGGAAGAATGGCTGATCGAAGCACAACTCATACCCTTTCAGCTTGCTCAATTGGTCAGCGGCATAATGTGCTTTCTGATAACACAGGTCGGCGACTTCCTGTAAACCGATTTTTCCAAGAGAGGACATATAAACAGCAGCGGCCAGCGCCAGCAATCCCTGATTTGTGCAGATATTGGAGGTGGCGCGCTCTCGTTTAATATGCTGTTCCCTTGCGGTCAGGGTCAACACATACGCTCTCTGACCATGAGAATCGACCGTCTCTCCAACGAGTCTCCCAGCCATTTTATGAACAAAAGATTTTTTGGTTGTGAAGTAACCCAGGTACGGGCCGCCATACCATAGCGGGATACCGAAGGGTTGTGCTTCTCCAACAACGATATCCGCACCCATTTCTCCTGGTGTTTTGAGCAGGATGAGTGCGGTTGGATTGGCTACCACGCAAACCAATGCTCCGGATTTGTGAGCCGCGTCGATCAGTTTGCTGAAATCGAAGATACGGCCGAAAAAGTCCGGGTACTGGACCATTACGAGCATCGTATTTTGATCCAACAACCCGCTCAAGCCTTCCGGTCCGGCTTCGAGATTTGTATTTGGATCATCACCGGCAACCTGCAGATCCATCCCTTCCGTGTAGGTTCGGATCACGGCGCGGTATTGCGGATGAACCGTGGGTGACACGATGAGCTTTGTTCGCTTGCCGCGAAATTGTGCGTACGCCAGGTTGACCGCTTCTGCGGCTGCCGTCGCACCGTCATAATGGGAGGCATTGGATACCTCCATACCGGTAAGGTTGGTCATCAACGACTGGTATTCGAAGATCGACTGTAGTGTCCCTTGCGAGATCTCAGGTTGATAAGGTGTGTAGGCTGTGTAGAATTCCCCGCGCCTCAGGATGTGATCCACGACGGACGGGATGTAATGGTTATAAGCTCCCGCTCCAAGGAATGAGATCAGGTGTTCGTGTACATTCTCGTTCGCCTGTGCGATATCGCTGAGCAGGGCACTAGCTTCCATTTCAGCCAGGGCCGGAGGCAGATCGAGCTTGGGGAAACGATGTTTTTTGGGGATCGAATCGAACAGCTCATCAAGGTGTTTGACGCCGATCGTACTGAGCATCGCATCCCGTTCAGTAGGGGATATGGGAATGAAAGTCATGGTTCCTCGTAATGAATTGCGAACTGCTGTGCGGACCGTTTCACCGGATGGGACTCTTTCAAGCCAGGCAGTGGCTATGGTTAATCGGTTGGACAACCGTTCGCATTGAATGCAATTTTAATGGGTTCGTTCTTCGCAATATTTGACATAGGCAGCCGAATCCATCGATTCGCCCACTGTCCCATTCTCGACCTTGACCATCCACCCTTCACCGTATGGATCACTGTTGAGGGTTTCAGGCTTATCCGATAAGCCTCTGTTGACCGCGGTCACCTTTCCGTTCGCGGCAGCGAAAATTTCCGCTGAGGCTTTGACCGATTCGACCGAGGCGATGGGTTTCCCGGCTTCGACCTGGTCACCTACGTCCACCAGGATCTCGATGAAGACGATATCCGAAAGCTGCGATTGGGCGTAGTCGGTCAATCCCATTCCACCGGAAGCTGAGTCGAACCATTCGTCGGTCTTCGTGTATTTAAGTTGGGCGGGAGTGTTCATTTCACGGGTCTCCTTATGAAAAGAAATGGATGAATCAAAAAAGGACGCATGCTTGCACATCATGCGTCCTCTGTCTTTTACCTGAGAGATTCACATTGGCCGCCGGGATTTTGAGATTCGCAGCCGTTTGATACCCTGGCTGTAATCCAACCAATCCATCAGGCTAATGTTTGCACCGTCGGTGTTCCTTGCGGAGCTTTCCAGAGGCGAGCGGGACAGGGTCCTTTTGCCTGAGAGTTTCACCTGGTTTTGCCTGTCCAGGCTTGCCCCTTCGGCGTCCCGCATCCCAGCGGGATCTCTTCCCTGTCTCCGTTTAGGTTGTGCTTCGATTGTATGGGTGAGGCTGGGCAGAGTCAAGAGGACAAACATCCCGCGTATTTAACGGGCAGTAATTAGGCTTGAAGGACTACGGCAAGGAGTTGGCTTCGGATGCAAAAGACCGGGTCAGATTTCCGACTAATTTGGTTCTACTTCCGAGCGACCTTACGTGGAGCTGGCGGTTTTATTTTTTCCTTCATTTCCTGAATATTGATCTCACCTGGAAGGGGGATCATTCCCTCGGGATTGGACTGCACCGGTAATTCCGTGGAAGGAGTTGTTGATCTCGTGTTTTCGGTGTGAGGCTGGCTCCCGTTCAGCCTGATGAAATAATCCTTTACGGTCAAATCGTTGTAGAAGACCAGAGCCAGGATGCCGACGATCATCGAAAAGACATTCCCGAATAAAATGCACACAACCTCAAGTACCGCGATCGCAGTCGATGGCTGGACTGGTTGAGGTTGGGCACTGAGCAGCCGGGCGGCGTGAACGATTTCCACAATGCCAAGGACCATCGGCAGGACCGTCAGGGGCAGGCAAACAATGCCCAGGATCGTACCAAAAGCCGTCGCTGACATGATGAAACCCCAGAAGAGATTTACGATACCGCTCGTGAGAGTGGATACCGCAACGATGGTCAATAAGACCGGCTTCTGTAAATTGGATGCAGATAAACTCATGGTCAACTCCTTACCTTGTCTTTCTGATATAACGAGGGATCTGGATCCAGGTAGCAGAAAATCTGAACAATAGATGTAAAAAAATGAATATCCGTCCCATTCAACGCAGGGAATATACGCGTAGAAAAGACTTTAATTCGAGTGGGAAAAATGGTTTGAAAAAATAAAATGTTTCAAGATGCGAAAGAATGATTCTAAGGTTGTTGAAAGGTCAGTAAAAGATCGCCGGTATAAGCACTACCATTGGGATTGCTGCAGGGAGGGGCAGTGACATTAGGTACCTGCGTCCCACCTTCCACCACCCGCACATTATAGGCAGTAGAGACTGTCATCTGAAAATCCGCATAGCCGTTGCCCATCTCGGGTTTGAATCCAGTAAAAAACCGATCCTCGCCGCCGTTCCAGGTCACGATGATCTCAACCCCGGGGACTTGACGTTTACGCGCATCCATGACCGTGATCTGTAACAAGCCTCGGCTTTTGTTCGGTTCGCATTTCGGCTCCTGTGCGACAAGCGCGAATGCAGGACCGGGTGTGAAAGTCGGCGTCGTCGTTGGGCGGGGTGTGATGGTGACTGCGTCAATAACTGATCCAGATGATTGGGTGCTTGTGCTTTCCCCAAAAGTTGGGAGTGTCGTTCCCTGCACTTCGGTTTGACTTGTCGGTACGGTTTCTTCTACGATTTGAGACGTTGAAATGATAGTCGGGCTCATTGCGCCACTCTGAATATCCGCAGCCAGTTGTGCAACCTGGCTTACCTGGTTAAATGATATTCCAGCAGCGAGCATCTGTTGCGCTTGCGCGCTGAGAGCCTGGACAGGATCTGGATCCGCAAGGAGGGAAAGTCTAGCGCGGGCTCGGTCAAGATTCCTATTCGCAGCATAAGCTGCCGCGATCACCCCTCGGTATTCGTCTTTAAAATCGGAGCGCAGCTGTGAGGGTTGTGCATTAACATATTCGACGGGGGTTATGAACCAGGCATAGGTCAATCCCAGACCAAGTCCAATCAGCAGAGCCAGAATAAATTCCCACGGAAACCTTGTCCGGGATCTCATGGAATATTTTCCCCGGTGATGGGCGTATAGGTCTGCATGGAAGTTGATAGTTTCTCTAACAGTCCGATCTCATCCGGGTTGAATGCCTGACTGCGAGCGTACTCCAATGCGTCCAGCGAGATCTGAGCGGGGGAGTTATCTCCCAATAACGCAAGCCGTTTTGCGGCAGTGTCTGCATCCAATTCTGTCGAGAATGCCTCTGCCACCGTCAATACATAATCAGCCTGGTAATCGGCGCGCAGGATCTCAGGTGTGACCTCGACATACACGATCGGGTCGAGCCTCCAGCCGTAGATAAGACCCATGGCCACACCGATGACCAGCGGAAGGATGATCTTGATTATTCGTGCGAACATCATGATTTCAATTGATATGGAGAACGATAAATATTAAGGGATTTGAAAACTGCATCAGGATGCACTGGCTAGAGATTTCCTACCCGCCGGCTGCAATTATGTTTTTAGTACTGAAAAGCATACACGAGATGGGAAGGCGTGTCAATTGAGCGGAAGCGAACAACGATACCTTGTTCAAATCTTAGATCCGGTTAATTAATTACGAAAGTGAAATGTTGTCCGACAATCGAATCAATTGACTATTATGGGAGTTTCTCATAAAATATTAAGATAATATAGTACCGAAGGGTGAGGGCTGGTAGCAGGCGGGATTTAGAGTAATTTGGTTGGATAGGTCTTAATTAAATCCTATTCTCAGCCTATCTTCACCGGAGCGCGGATTGGGGCGGGAGGAACACCTATTCGGTCATACTGTTTTGACAAGAGGTCAAATGCAGACTCGATTTAACGCGCGCCGGCAATTCTCAGCTTGGAAGTACGTTTCGATTATTCTCCTCCTTGCAACACTTATCGTTCCGCCGCAAGGCGCGGTATACGCGGCTGCCAACCTGACCATCACACCCATCACCTGGAATGTGGTTGGGTTGGACAGCAACAACGTAGCCGTAGGTCCGAACAATTTCCCGGTCGGCGTTCGGGTCTGTAACATAGGCGATGCTGCTGCCACTAACCTGTCTGCGGATTTTGTTTGGGATTCCTCGGATAGTTATATTAATATTCGGCCCGGCTCCAATGATCCCATAACCCTTGCATCCCTATCCCAAATCGCTCCTAATAATTGTGCAGATTTTTATTTTGAAGTGGAGGTTACGCGGAATTCAGCAGCCTATGATCACTCGCGGGACTACCATATCACGGTCACCGCGGATGGTGGCCTTTCTGCGTCCACTCCCGCAAATCGGGAAATCTATGTCGAGCATTTGATCTCTCAAAGCCGGAATGCAACCGACCAGGTTTTGCTTGATGGCAGTCCGATACCTCCTGGCGGCACGATGACCTTGATGGTTGGGCAGACCTATACCATCACCCTGGATGGCAGTACTGCAACGAACGGTTATGAACAAATTGAAACCTTTATTAACTTTCCAAATACGATCTTTCAGGTATTGTCTGTATCTACAGATTACTCCGCGGATACCTCGCCCATTGTAAATGATCCAGATGACAAGTTATATGGCAATGGCTGTAATTGGGAAAATAGTACAAACAGCCTGAACTACCGCTCTTGTCTGGGCGTTGGCAAGGCCGGGGGTGATGTGGTTGTCACCTATGTAGTAAAAATCATCAGTGGTGCGGGCACCACCCAGGCACTGAGTTCGTTGATCTACGACTTCTCGGGTTCGAGCTATCACTACAACAGCGATTTTGCATTCAGTACCCGATTTGCAAAGATCGTAAATGCAAGCATCCAAAAATCCTTCTCGCCGAAAACCATAAATCCGGGAGGCATATCCACCCTTACCTTCACAATCACGAATCCGGGTCCTGATCCGATTACAGGTGTCAATTTTACAGACAACCTGCCTTCGCCGGTGCAAGTGGCTGCCACACCGAATTTATCCTATGGCTCTTGTGGTTCACCGTCTCCTGCTTCTCTGACAGCCGGTGCTACTACGGTGTCTTTTACAAACATAACCGTGGCTGGCACTGCGACCTGTACGATCAGTTTCGATGTAACTGCCGCTGCGAACGGCACGTATCCCAACACCTCCGATCACTTGTTTATCGACACAACAATCGATACCGGAAGTTTTGCTATCGATACACTTCGAGTAAGTTCTACAACAACTCCTCCAACCACATGTACTCCAAGATCAACCCTTGCGACGTGGAATTTAGAGAGTTACACAGCTGGTAGTCTTAATATTGGTCCATTTGCCGCATCCTCACAGGCGGGTGATGTTAGTACTGCGCAAGGGACCTACCATTCGTCCACAGGAAGCTCTTCAGGTATAGCAAACGGAACCACCAGTGTTGAACCTGCCGGCTGGGACACTCCATCCTCCAGCGGTAACAATGGGAATGCATGGGGAATCCAAGGAGGCTGGCTTCAAAGTAATCCCTCGGATCCATTAATCGCGGTTACACCCTATTTCCAATTCCAAGCGGATGCCAGTCAATATGGTGGAGTAGGGTTCGTTGCAAGTTATAACTTGCAACCCAATTGGTCCAACGCAGGTAACTGGTATGTTCTATACAGTACCGATGGTGTTAATTGGACTTTGGCCAATTCAGCTGTCTGGGATAAGGCGAATTCGTGGCAGATCAATGCCATAACTGCTACGACAACCAGTACGGGTACGAACGATGTGTATTTCAAGGTGTATGCGGCAGGCGCACAATATTCCGGAAACCCCTCCATTACTCACGGTGAGATGTATATCGATAATATCCAAATTACCGGCTGTCCGGTTACACAGGTACCAACGCTAACCAAGGATTTTGATCCCGATCCAATTATCGAAGGAACGGATACAACTCTCACATTTACGATTACCAATCCTAACGATGTTGAAGCATTAAATGGTCTGGAATTTACCGATGTTCTACCAGCTGGATTATCTGTTGCCAACGGTTCATTCGCTGCCTGTAATGGCGGAACACTGACGACAACTGCTGCCAACCGGACGATCGCCTTGTCGGGCGGAACGCTGGCGGCAGGGGCAAATTGCACGATTGATGTCACGGTCACCGGCTCAGTATCGGGTCAATACCTGAATACGAGTTCCGCGATCTCATCCACAGAGACAGGCGCGAACACGACCGCAACTGGTTACGGCAGTGACACACTAACCGTGATCGCTCCGCCGCAGATCAGCAAGACTTTTGGGGCGAGCTCCATTCTCAATGGTGCCACAACAAGTCTGACCTTTTCGATAACTAATCTGAGTAGTACCGTCACTTTGAATGGTGTGAATTTCAGCGATACTCTCCCGGGTGGTTTGGTGATTGCCACACCCAATGGTCTTACGGGATCCTGTGATGCAGGCATAATTA
>MGNL01000060.1:10455-11350 GCA_001796785.1 Chloroflexi bacterium RBG_16_51_16
CAGGGGTCATCAACCGTCAGTTTATCCGGTGCAACCCTCACCGGCGGACAATCTTGTACATTCTCGGTCAATGTACAAGGAATAGTGAATGGACTGCAAACCAACTCTGTAACGGTGGGTTCGTCCAATGGTGGGAATGGTAATACAGCCACTGCTGACATTTTGGTCAAAGATGTATCACCTGCGATCAGTCTGCTAAAACAGGTCGGACCGACTGACACCGGACCGTGGACGACCTATCTAAATCTCACAGCTGGTGATGACATATATTATCGTTTTATAGTGGAAAATACGGGTGATGTTACCCTGGATCCTGTTGTTGTCGATGATCCTGATCTGGCTCCATTCACCTGCAACTGGGAAGATATCGCCGGGAATCCTTTATCGTCCCCATTATCTCTACCTGTAGCAAATGTGGATGATGATCAAATTGCAATTTGTGTTATTGGTCCTTATCAGGCCGATCCGGGTACGAATGTCAATACAGCCACAGCGACTGGTACTTACCTTACAACTGGCGTGACGGATACCTCCTCAGCGACCTACGAAGCTCCCGAACTTACCGTTTCGAAAGCATTCGATCCGGGAACGATCAACGAAGGTGATACATCGACGCTGACAATCACCATCACTAATCCTAACGCATATAACATCACCGGTTTGGCATTAACAGATATCTATCCGGCTGGGATTGTTAATGACAGCACTCCGAACGAATCAACAACATGCGGTGCAGGCACGGTCACGGCAGCAGCGGATGATAATGAAATCAGCTTGAGCAACGGGACTGTCCTAGCTGGCAATAGCTGCACTCTCACTGTTACGGTGACATCCACGGTTGTAGGTACACACACGAATACCATTCCGATCGGTGATATCTCTAGTACAGAGGGTG
>MGNL01000061.1:149-469 GCA_001796785.1 Chloroflexi bacterium RBG_16_51_16
AACGCGCCGGATCCCGTGCGAACCAACGTGACCTTTGAGGAACAGAATGGAAAAACCAGGGTCACCTTGCAGCTGGTGTTCGCAATCGCGGCCGCATACACAGAAGCGGTGACATACGGCGCTGCTGGAGGCGCTCAACTGGCACTTAAGAGCCTATCGGATTATCTTTCCAGGTCATAACGATGCAAGCAGTCCTTCGTTAGCTGATTTGCACAGAGTTTAGCTTTTACAGTTCGACGGTATTTTAGAATGGAAAAAGAATAACGTAATCCAAATATTTATTAGTAAGGAGACACTTATGAAAAAAGGAAAAAGCACCA
>MGNL01000061.1:483-649 GCA_001796785.1 Chloroflexi bacterium RBG_16_51_16
AAACGCACCACCGCGAGCAGCAAGAAATATGCGGGGCTCTCGCCTGAGGAAATCGCGGCGATGAAGGAGACCCTCAAAGAGAGAAAGGCGCAAGTGAGCAGAGCGGACGGTGAGAAAGCGCTGCTCGCCAAGATCGCCGAGATGCCGGAACCGGACCGCGGCATGG
>MGNL01000061.1:721-14031 GCA_001796785.1 Chloroflexi bacterium RBG_16_51_16
CGTATACCAAGGACGACAAGGTCGTCTGCTTCTTCCAGAGCGCGGATAAGTTCAAAGCGAGGTACGCGACGTTCGGATTCAACGACACGGCGAATCTCGATGAGGGCAGCATGTGGGCGACGTCCTTCGCGCTGAAGGAGCTGACTGCCGCCGACGAGGCGAAGATCGCGACGCTGGTGAAGAAAGCGGTCAGCTGAGGATATAGGCAGGGATGAGTACATCTGTAAAAGACAAATCCATCCCTCAGCAGATCGATGCCATCATCAAGAGACCTGGTGACTGGCGCGGAAAGAAATTAGCGAAGCTGCGCGCTTTAATCAAAAAGAGCGACCCGGCCGTGGTTGAAGAAGTAAAATGGAAAATGCCCTCCAAACCAATGGGGGTCCCGGTTTGGTCTCATGACGGGATCGTGTGTATAGCGGATATTCTGAAGAATGCCGTGCGGCTCACGTTCCCCAAGGGTGCTTTAATAAAGGACACGAAGAAGCTTTTCAACACGCGCCTGGACAGCAAGACTGTTCGTGCGATCGACTTTTACGAAGACAGCGATGTTGATGAGGCTGCCATCAAGGTGATCGTTCTCGAGGCTGTTAAACTGAACACGTTGAAGAGTCACAAGCAATAAGCTTACGCCTGCGGATGCGTTCAGTATAGTAAGGACGAATTATCCGGTGATCAACTAGTGTTTATTAAATGCAAAGGCGGCCTCTGATCACAGAGGCCGCCTTCCGTTGGCTATATGGTTACATGCCCAACAAGCCGAGTAAAGCTACCACAGCGTAGATCAGAGCTAAAACACCTCCAACCTTTTTGAACATGTCAGTGTTCAAAGCGGGCACGAATGCAGCCAACCCATACCACAGGAAGAAGAGCATTAGAGCCCAAGCACCAAGGACAGCCATGTTGTATTCTCCTCATTTGGTTATTTGACGGCAGAATTGCCATCTGTGCTAATTAACCCAAGCGTGATTTGAGAGTTGCGGTTGCATATACAAATTTCCACTGTTCTACGCCTGGACAGCAAGACAGTCCGGGCGATCGACTTCTACGAAAGCTGATAGTCCAGTTGTGATCATTAAACGCAAAGGCGGCCTCTGATCACAGAGGCCGCCTTTCTTTCCGATTGTCAGGTCTACACCCCGGAGACCAGTGCAAAAAGGGTTATCACAGCGAAGACCAGGGCCAGTACCGCACCGACCTTCTTGAACATATCTGTGTTCAAGGCTGGAATGAACGCGGCCAAGCCGTACCAAAGGAAGAAAAGAACGAGAGCCCAAGTAGCTAAATCAGCCATTTTTACCTAACTCCTCATTGTAGTTTTTGACGGCAGGATTGCCATCTGTGATAATTAACCCAAGTGTGATTTGGGAGTTTCGGTTGCACATACAAATTTGGAGAATTGCCCTCTCAGGCAAGCTGAGACTCTTCGGTCGCTCCGCTCCCTCAGAGTGACAACAAAAGATATTTTTGAGACAGTTGTAAATCCAATCGGTGGGAAGGGGACGCTTCCAAACGGATTATTCGAAGTCTTTGAATATGGAGTCCAGATCCTGCTCATCAACATCGAAGACAGTATTGTGCGGTGGAAGGGGTTCTTTCGTCATCCATGCAGGCAGGCGGTCATCTGCGGGGGTAAAGCCAGCCTTACGGTTAAATTCCCTCTCCATTTTGATGGCCGCCTTCCCCAGATCCTGCAGGATGTTATCGGGAAGGTTATCCCAACCGTAGCGAGCAGTGAGCAGCCGCTTGACCACCGCATCCGGCGTGGCGGCATAACCGAACCCGGCGAAGATGCACGCGCCGAGGGAATCATAGCCGGCCATGTTGAGCTGCGCATTCAACGACACATCGCGCTGGACTTTGGGATCCAGGTGGTTGACCTTGGCTCGGATGGTCAATCCCGCAGTATGGTCGGCACCCTGGGGTGAGGTGGCATAAGTAAGACCCGTCCCTTTGATGGCGCGCGGTTCGTAGGCGGACATCGCCTGACCCTTCACCACGGGTACGCGTTCGATCCCGTACTTGATGCCGGTCGCCAGGGCGCCATCGCCGAGGGTTCTGCCTAGCACGGTGCCCTTGCGGATCTCGGCGATCAACTCCATCGCTTTGTCCCCATCACCCCATTTCATTATTCCTGCATCGGCAGCCACGCCGAGCGCAGCGCCTATTTCGATCGAATCTAACCCGAGATCGTTGACCTGCCAGTTCAGCCTGCCAATGGTATCCAGCGAATTAATCTCGAGGTTGGAGCCCATCAAGCCTATGGTTTCGTATTCAAGAGGAGAGACGATGATCTCTCCGTCTTCACCGCCGAAGATGTTCGAGCAGCGGATGGTGCAGCCGGCCATACAGGCATGGGAAGGATCGGAGGGTTTGCCGCGTTCGAGGATGAACTCGCGCAGGGTTTCGCCGCTGATCTTGTCCACGTTATCAAACTGACCGGAGGAAAAATTCCGGGTTGGCAGTGCGCCGAAACCATCGCACATGTGTGCCATGGCGGCGGTGCCGTAGTCGCGATAGGTGATCGATTGAGGATGCTCGAGGACGGACTTGGTGTAATCCTTGGAAGCCGCTTTGAATCCTTCCGGGTCGGCGAGGGCGGGTTTCGAGCCGCCCGTGCGGTCAAACACGATCGCCTTCAAGCCCTTGGAAGCCATTACCGCACCGAGACCGCCGCGGGCTGCGATGCGAGCGGGGACGCGGTCCTTGTCCAGGTTCTGGATGCCCGCGGCCTTCATGCGCATCTCGCCGCCGGGTCCGATCAAGGCGATGGCGACCTGATCCCCATAGCGGTCGATGAGTTTACTGGCGCTTTCATAGACGCCTAACCCTGCAATGCCATCCGCACTTTCCCATTGAGCACCAGATTGGGACAGATGCAGGATCGATAAGCCAGCCTCGGTGGGTTGGTCTTCGATGATCAAGGCATGCATGCCCATATGGGTCATGTGCAGTCCCGTCCGCCCGCCCGCGTTCGATTCCTTTATGCCGCGGGTTAGCGGGGATTTGGCGCCGACCGATATTCTGTCCGTTGATGAGAGCATATGGCCGACCAACAGACCCGGCGCGAAGATCAGCTTGTTTTCTTTCTCCAATGGATCACAAGTGGGCGGGACCTCATCCAGCATGATGCGAGCGATCAGGGCCCGGCCTCCAAAGCGCTGCCAGGCGGGAGGAACAGGTTCACGGCTCAGCGTTCGCGAACGAGTATTAATCCGCCAGACTTGCATGAGAAATTCTTCCGACAGAAATCATAAAACTTTTTTCAGCGCCTCTCCGAAGATCTGCAAACCGGTCGTGATCTGCTCACGGGTGGCGTTGAGAGGCGGGATCCAGCGGATGGTATTGTCGTAGGTTCCGCAGCTGAGCAGGAGCAAACCGCCCTCTTCGGTAGAGTGGATGATCTGTTTGACAAGGGGCTTGGCTATTTCGGGGCGCGCATCAATCATGAACTCCGCGCCGATCATCAAACCCAGCCCGCGCACATCACCGATCTGGGGATAGTCTTCCTGGAATTTACGCAATCCGGTCACAAGCTCAGTCCCGCGGGCTACGCAGTTTTCCAGCATGCGTTCTTCCCGGATCGCCTGGATCGTAGCCACGCCGGCCGCGCAGGCGACCGCGTTGCCGCCAAAGGTGCCGCCGTGTGAGCCCACTTCCCACTTGCTCATGAGGTCCTTACGACTGAAGACACCGCACAAGGGCAAACCGGAGGCGATGCCCTTGGAAACGGCTAGGATATCCGGAAGTATTTCGAAATGCTCCATGGCAAACCATTTGCCGGTCCGCCCGAAGCCGGTTTGGACTTCGTCAAAGATTAGGAGGATCCCGTGGCGATCCGCCAGCTCGCGCAGCCCGCGCAGGAAAGAGGCCGGCGGCACAACATAACCGCCCTCTCCGAGGACAGGTTCAATGAGGAAAGCCGCGGTTTCCTTCGGCGCGGTTTGGGAGGCGAGCAGGTATTCAAGCTGTTCGAGTGCAAATGCGCTAGCTTTCTCATCCGTCATACCGAGCCGATAGGCATACGGAAATGGCGCGACGAACACACCCGAGGGAAGCGGACCATAGCCTGCCCGATAGATCGTTTTGGAGGTCGTGAGGGCCATCGTACCGGCTGTCCGTCCATGGAAGGAACCGGAAAAGACGATTACGTTCGGTTTGCCGGTAGCAGCCCGGGCCAGCTTGACGGCGCCCTCGATCGCTTCCGCACCGGAATTGGAAAAGAAATAAGAATCCAGAGCGGGAGGAAGCACCTGGCGCAGCTCGTCGACCAGGCGAAGCAAAGGTTGGTGAATCACAAGATTAGCCTGGGCGTGCAGGAACAAGCCAGCTTGTTCCCGGATGGCTGCGACAACCCGAGGATGACAGTGACCGGTATTTGTCACCCCGATACCGCAGGTGAAGTCCAACAATTTCCGACCGTCGGTCGTATATATGTATGAACCTTCAGCCCGCTCGGCGACAAAATTAAAAATGCGGGTCCAGACTGGAGACAGATACTGTAGCGAGTCAATGGCGGCTTGATTGTTCATCGTATTTTCCTTGATCACGAGAGATAATCCACTGCCCATCCGAGATCGAGTTTGCGGAGGGTGTCAGGAGTGGGTGTGCCGTTGCTCGTCCACCCCGCCAAACGGTAATATTCATCCTTGGCGGTCTCGATCTCTGCCTCAGTGAGGGCGACGCCAGCTGACGGACCGCTTCCACCTAAGGCTTTGAAGAATTTTTTCGGCAGCTTGTCGTCCTTGCGGTCCAGGCCCTCGCGGGCGTTGAACGTGCGCATCAAATTCAGGCGCCGCGCTCCAACCTGCATGAGCTCGTCGAGGGTCACATCCCAACCCGTGGTCGCGTTGACAAAATCAACGGTCTCCTTTGGGCCGTAAAGGGTCCAGGCTGGTCCCCAGACAAACTGGCACAATTCAACCGTATCGAGCATTGAGTAAAAGAGTTCGGTGCGGTACGCAAAATTGACCTTGCGGGAATCGAGGGATAGCGATTCAAGCTTCTCCGGCACACCGATCAGCGGAAGGCGGCTCATATACAGATCGGTGGTCATGCTGTCCTCGACCATCCAGTCATGCTCCGAGGATTGGTGATCGGCACCGAAGGGATTGACGGAATAGATCAGACCGAGGGAGCGCTTAGCCTGCGGCATGTGAGCCGGAGCTTCGGCACCCTTTACCGTGATCAGGCATTCATCAGCGCCGTTGCCCCAGGCCTCGGCGGCGCGTTGCGAGCCTTTGGAGAGTACCTTGCCAAGCGGACCTTCTGCTTTTAGGGTGAGCTCCAAGGCCTTCAGCATGGCATCCGCGTCCCCGAACTTGAGCTCCAAACCACCGGTCTGTTCCCTGGTGATGATGCCTTTTTCGTAACATTCCATCGCAAATGCCAGGGTGGCGCCGCAGGCGATAGTATCCACGCCATACTGGTTGCACAATTGATTCGCAAAAGCGATGGCGGCCATGTCCTTGATGCCACAGTACGAGCCGAACGTGCCCAGGGTTTCATATTCCGGTCCGCCATAATAAGGATCGACCCGGTATGCGCCTTCCTTGATCTCGACCACCCGTTTGCAGCGGACGACACACGCGTAGCAGGTTTCACGCTCCTTGAGGATGGTCTCCGCCATTTTTTCTCCGGAGATGGATTCACAGTCTGCGAACTGCCCTTCGTTGTAGTTAAGGGTTGGAAGCGTGCCGTACAAGTTTTGCGACATCACAACCGAGGCGGTTCCATATTTTGCCAGTCCGTCCATATCGGGATTGTTCGGGATTTCCTTGGGTCCCGTACGATTCAGTGCGGTGATCGATTTAGCATCTGCGAGCTGTACCTTACGTTTTCCGCGTACCACCACGGCCCTTAAATTCTTGCTGGCCATCACCAGTCCCATGCCGGTCCGTCCATTGTTACGGTTGGACATGCTCAAAAGCGAGGAGAATAACACGCCGTTCTCAGCCGCCGGCCCGTGTTGGAGGATCTCGATTTTATTGTCGCCGAGTTCTTTTTTTAAGATCTCATCCACTTCTCCGGTGATCTTGCCTTTAAGATGCCGGGCATCGTGCAGCTCCGGTTTTCCATCAATGATTGACAGGTAGACCGGATGTTTAGCCCTGCCCTTGATGATAATCCCATCGTAGCCGGCAAACTTTAATTCCGCAGGGAAGTAGCCGCCTCCCTGTGAATCACCGATGGCGTTGCTAATGGGTGACTTGGCGTTGGCGTTGAGCCTGCTCTGACCCGAAATGGCGGCACCAGTGGTAACACCAGCCATCAAGGTGAGCACATTCTCGGGTCCAAGCGGATCGGCGCCCTTAGGCATCTCTCTTAAAATATAGTAAAGACCCATAGCCGAACCGCCCATATATTTCCGATAATGCGATTCGGGGGGAGTTTCGAGCTCGAGTTTTTCGTTGGTCAGATCTACATGCAGGATCCAACCGTTATAACCGAATGGCATGGCTACCTCCAAACTAAAGAATAATCAGCAAGGTTCATCGAACTGCAACCATCGGGCGAATGAATGATTGAAACAAAATTGTAAACCGAACAGCTCAAATGAACAAAGTAAATTTGTAACCTGATTAATGATTCGAAACCGGTCTCATCTCCCGAATCCCAAAGGGAAAACCATATTCTGCCATCTTATCCATGAACGGGTCGGGATCGAAGGCTTCGGGACCAAGTACACCGGATCCTTTCCACTGACCATGTTCGATCAGGTCCCAGGCGATGACCGGGCTGAACGCGGTCTGGGCCACCACAGCCTGGGTTCCCCATTTCCGCATGCATTCAGCGTTGTCCGCAACCTGGTATAGATAGATCTCTTTTAACCTGCCATCCTTTTTTCCCTTTACCCAGGTTCCGGCACAGGTTTTGCCGCTCATTTTATCGCCCAGGTACGCCGGGTCGGGCAGGCAAGCGGCAACCATATCCCGAGGCGCAACGTGTACGCCTTTGACATCGATCTTTTCCTTTCGATCGAGTCCTAATAAATGGAGCGTCTTTAATACCTGGATGAATTTATCCCCCAAGCCATATTTAAATGTCACCCGACCCGCTTTAATCCAGCGGGGGACGAGCAATACCTCTTCATGTTCAACGTTGACGACCTCAACCTGACCGATGCCATCCGGAAAATCAAATAGTTCCGGTTCCGAGAACGGCGTGGTCGTATACCAACCGCGCGCCTGCTCCCATATTACAGGCGGGTTAAGACACTCTTCAATGGTGGTCCAAATGGAAAAACTTGGAGCGAACTCATAACCTTCGACGATGAGGTTGGCGCCATCCCGGATACCTATCTCCTCGATCTCATCGAAGAGGTGATCTCGGGCATAGCGAGCGAATACATCCGCCATGCCGGGCTCCACACCCATTCCAACCAGCGCAAGCAGTCCTTTTTTCTTCCAGGCGGCATCCCGTTCGAACTGGTAATCGCCCAGCTTGATACCCGTCTGGTTAAATGGATCCTCCGGATGAGGCTCGCTCAGGGTCATCGCCATATCCATGTACATCCTGCCGGTCTGGTAGGCTGCCTCAAAGATTGGGACATTAAAAAGTGGATCGACGGAATTCATGATCAAGTCCACCTGATATTTTTCGGCGAGGCTCTCAATGGAGCCCTGTTCTGAGGCGTTAAGCGATTCCACCGGAAACCGTTTTGGATCGGCAAGCTTGTTTTGGATTTCGATTGCCCGAGCGAGATTGAGATCGGCCAGGACAAGCTGCTCGACCCACGGCTGCGAACTGGCAATGCGAGCGATCGCTTCGCCTACACCGCCGACACCCACCAGGAGGATTTTCATCTGCTTCTCTCACATAATTAAGGAAAGGGGCGGCCTGCAAGACCGCCCCAACGAGAGTCTAACCGCCTTTTACTTCCAACCAGATTTGATCGTAAAGCGGCGTGGTATCCCCAACATCCTGAATGCGGTGACCATTCTCGACAGCTTCCACCGGGACATTGGTGATCGTCGATCCCATGTAGGCATCATACAAATCGGTTTGGTTATCCTTGGCAAAGTCCAAGGCAGCTTGGTTTGGATTGATATAGGGGAAATCCTTGAGCATCAGCCAAAAGATATCCGCCTGCATGGAGTAATTCATCCAGGCGTAGGCTGCATCCGGATGGGGCGCATCCTTAAGCATCGCCCAGTTATCCATCCACAGGATGGCTCCCTCGCTCGGGTAGATAAACTCAATGGCAGGATTTTCCTGCTGTGCAAGGAGAGCTTCAGCCGTCCAGGTCATCCCGAGGTCGACATCTCCAGCGATCAAAGCGGTCTTTGGACTGTCGCTGTCAAACACGGTGATGTTGGGGACGAGCTCGGCAAGCTTGTTCTTGGCTTCCTCAAGCTGCGCAGGGTCGGTGGTATTGACATCATACCCAAGGGTCAGCAGGGTGAGACCGATGACCGCCCTCGAATCATCCAGGAAGATCATGCGACCGGCGTATTCCGGGCTCCAGAGATCTTCCCAGGCGTCCGGGACGTTTTCCACGGCATCGGTGTTGACAACGATCGAGTCCATACCCGCCTGGTAGGGGATGGTGTATTTATTGCCGGGATCGAATTCAAAATCGAGGTAGTTGGGATCGAAATTCTTCATGACCGGCAGCTTGCTGTGATCGAGTTCTGCCAGCATCCCCTGGCGGATCATGAGGCTGATGATGTAGTCGGTCGGAAGGACAAGGTCATAGGCTGTGCCACCGGCGGAGACCTTCGCGTACATCTCCTCATTGCTGGAGTACTCATCCCGGTTCACCTTAATGCCTGTGACGAGTTCAAAACATTCGAGGGTATCGGGAGGAATGTATTCCGTCCAGACGAAAAGGTTCAGTTCAGTGGAGGTGACTTCCATCGGGAACTCAGCCTTGGGGCATTCAAACCCACTGGAAGTTACGATAGCCTCATCTGAAACCTGCGGCTCCGTGCCGGGAGGGACAACGGCTTCGGGAGTTGCTGTTCCGCCTGCACATGCTCCGAGAAGCAGGCTGAACGCCAAGAGGATGAAAATCAGGGTCGAGCGAAATCCAGAAAACATTTTTTGCCTCCTTTGGAAAATTGGATTCTCAATTGCCACGTCAACAGATCGGCGTTTAATGGCATGCCGGCGATTCATACTTTCCGGTTTTGGCTCTGCTGGATCAATAATACAGCAACAAAGACGATCGCGATCCAGACCGTGGAAAGCGCATTAACCTGGGGGGTGATGATCCTGCGCAGCAACCCGTATAAATAAATGGGTAGGGTCGTCGACCCAGGCCCATTCGTGAAAAACGTGATAACGAAATCATCCAGGGAGAGTGTGAAAGCCAGCAAGCATCCGGAGAGGATGCCCGGCAGGAGCATTGGAAAAGTCACCCGGCGGAATGTGGTCCATTCATTAGCGCCGAGATCCATGGCGGCTTCCTCAAAGGATTTGTCGAAACCCTGCAGGCGCGCCTGGACGATCAACGTAACGAACGGGATGCTGAAGGCGATATGGCTGACGATGACGGTCCCAAGTCCGAGAGTTAACCGAGAATCGGCCTGCAGCTTCAAAGCTTCATTTAAAACGCCAAACAACTGGCTGAACAGGGTGAGGATGCCGATGCCCATGACGATCTCAGGGATCACGATGGGTATGTACAGGGAAACCTGGGTGAACGGCTTTAGTTTGAATTCATAGCGCTGGAGAGCCAGGGCTGCCATCGTACCGATCACGGTGGAAACAATGGTCGAGATAACCGCAATGGTCAGCGTATTGCGTGCAGCGGACATCACCTCGCGGTTATGGGAGAGTTCACAAAACCAGTGAAAGGGTCCGCAAGGGCTGGCGGTCACAAGCCCAGCCTGCAGAGTCGGACGCGGTTCAAAATTGGTTATGAATCCCGCGAAGATGATATTGGTGCGGGAAGCATTAAATGAATACAGGATCAGGACGAAGATGGGGGCATAAAGGAAGAGATACACGAGCGAGCTTGCCAGGATAATCGCTGGCGACCGGCGATAGGGATTCATGCCGCAACGATCTCCTCGCCAAAGCCGAACTTGCGCGTATAAAAGTAGGTAACTACCAGGGTCATGATCATCAGGATAAGCGAGGCAGCCGAACCGAAAGTTGGATCACGCGCGTCCAGAAACTGGCGCTGGATGAGATTGCCAACAAGGATGACCTGACGGCCACCGAGTATATCCGAAACTATAAAGGTCCCCATGACGGGTATGAATACCAGGATCGTGCCAGCCACGACCCCTGGCAGGGAAAGAGGCAGGGTTACCCGCCTGAAAGTGCGGATGGGATTGGCACCGAGGTCTGCCGCAGCTTCGTAGAGGCTGTTATCGATCTTTTCAAGTGAGGTAAAGATCGGAAGGATCATGAATGGCAGGAATTCATAGACCATCCCAACTAAAACCGCACCTTGCGTATACAGCATTTCGAGGGGCTTGAAATCGTATCCGATCCACCCGGCCAGCAAACCCAGAAGGTTGTTGATCACACCTTCTTTACGAAGCAGCATCATCCAGGCATAAACGCGGATGACAAAGTTGGTCCACAACGGAATGAGCACCAGGAACAAGTAGGTGTTGCGTTTGCGCGGATGAGAACGGGCGATGAAATAAGCCAGGGGATATGCCATGAGGATGACCAGCACGGTGGTGTTGAATGCGAGGCTTAAAGACCTCCCCAGGATCTGCAGATAAAGAGGATTAAAGCAGGTTCCATCTGCGGGTGGACAATTCGGATCGAAACCTGCAAGCCGTATGTAATTATTCAGTGTAAAAGTGTAAATTACCTCGCCATCCGGACTGCGTTTGCCAAAACTGATCACCGTGGTAAGCAGAAGTGGCAGCACAAGAAGGGCGACCATCCAAAACGTGGTTGGCAGGGCAAGCAGAGTGCCCTGGCTGGAACGGTTCTCGCGCAGCTTTTGGAGCATGCTCATTCCCGTTTCATGATCAATGCGTTCTCCGGCAGGATGACTAGCTGGATTTTCTGTCCGGAGGAGTAGAAGGCATGGGGATCGATCCGGGACACCCGGTTTTGCTCCCAGACCTTTAAATTCTGGCTGCCCGTGTGAATGATGAGATGGGTATCTGAGCCGATGTAGACGGTTTTTTCCACTGTACCTTCCATGTGATTTGGCATCTCATTAATTGAGTTCGTAATTTGTACTTTTTCAGGCCGGATTGAGACTATCACATCCTCACCTGCCACCAAGTCACCGCTGATGGGGGTCGCAGATAATTCCATGTTTAATGCGGGAACGTGAACCTGGGCAGCCTCTTTTGAAATTTGAACCATCCGGCCATCGATGAAATTGGATTCCCCAATGAACTCAGCCACGAACCGGCTCGACGGTCTTTCGTAGATTTCCTGCGGGGTACCCATCTGCCTGACTTTCCCCAGGCTCATCACCGCGATCCGGTCGGACATGGTGAGGGCTTCTTCCTGGTCATGGGTCACATAAATGAATGTGATCCCGAGTTGTTGTTGGAGGGCTTTTAACTCAAGCTGCATTTCCTTCCGAAGTTTAAGGTCCAGGGCTCCAAGAGGTTCATCCAGAAGGAGAACCGCCGGCAAGTTAACCAGAGCGCGAGCCAGGGCGACGCGCTGCTGCTGACCGCCGGACAGCTGTCGGGGCCGCCTGCGGTCCAATCCCTTCAATTGAACCATATCCAGGGATCGACCGACGCGTGTGATTATTTCCTTCCGACCTGCCCGCTGCATCTCCAAACCGAAGGCAACATTTTCGAAAACAGTCATATGTTGGAATAAAGCGTAATTCTGGAAGACCATGTTGACATTGCGCTGGTAGGGTGGAGTGTGACCCATCGGCTTGCCTTCGATGATGACTTCCCCCTCATCCGGCCATTCAAAACCAGCAATCATCCTAAGGGAGGTGGTCTTCCCGCAGCCGGACGAACCGAGCATGGAAAAAAATTCGCCGTTGCGGATCTGCATGGTGACATGATCCACAGCCGCAAGGTTCGCACCTTCAGGTGTGACAAACTGTTTTACTACATCGCGGAGTTCGACGGCAAACTCAGCAGGCAACAGTGAATCTCCTCAGTTTTGCAAGTTCCAAAACTCAAGCCTGGCGTTGATCGTGGAGCATGCAATCCATAAATATTATAAACAATTTTGTCCCGTCCGCTGTCCGCAGCGAAGGGATGGGACGCCCCTGTGAATCAGGCCTTTAGCACTGCGGTCTTTTTCGCTTCCTTGACGATATCAGCGTAAATGTTCAGGGTTTCCTCAATATCAGCGAGGCTGTGTTCGTGGCAGAGGAACCACGGTTCGCGTGGATCAAGGTCCGGCATCACACCCCTCCGAATGGCGGCTCGGGTGAGGGATTCAATCAACTCGCTGTCACTTTTGGCCCAATCGCGCTGCGAGGTGACCAGGTCAACGCCAAGCGCAAAGGAGAACATCGCCGGATAGCCCAGCATCACGACGGAGAAATCATTCTCCTCGAATATATCCTTCAATCCATCCATCAGGATTTGACCGCGGGCCGCGATTTCCTTAAGGATCGGTCGCTCTTTAAGCAGCTTGAGGGTTGCGTACGCACCCGCCACACCGGGTTTATTATTCGTGTAAGTGCCGCCCTGGGCGACACCGTGCCCGATAATGGACATGATCTCGCGCTTGCCACCGAATGCGGCAATGGGATACCCATTCCCCATCGCCTTGGCATATGTTGCCAGGTCGGGTTTGATCCCATAGTACTCCTGAGCGCCGCCATTCGCGATCCTGAAACCGGTTTTGACTTCATCGAGAATGAACACAACCCCGTATTCTTCCGTCCGCTTGCGGATCAGCTCTAAAAAACCTTCCTGAGGCGGGATCGCGGCGCAGTTACCCTGGCAGGGTTCGGTGATTACCGCGGCGAGCTGCTCACCATAGGAGCGCATGACACGATCGAACCCTTCGAAATCATTGAATGGCAGGGTGATCACCAGATCGCCCAGCGACCGGGGTATGCCGGATGAAGATGGAATGGGTATGGGATTGCGGCGGTTGCCGTATACCTCAGGTGAGCTGTAGGTGGACCACAGGGTGTGATCGTGAAAACCATGATAGTTGCCCTCAAATTTTAAGATGATCTCCCGACCGGTGAAGGCGCGCGCAACGCGGATCGCATGCATGGTGGCTTCGGTACCAGAACACGCGAGGCGCACCATATCCACACCGGGACACATGCTGATAATCATTTCGCAGAGTTCGACTTCCAGCTCGCCGGTCATGGCGAATAAGACGCCCTGTTTCAATTCCTCGATCACCTTCGCATCCACAGGATCATAGCTGTGGCCGAGAATGACCGG
>MGNL01000061.1:14099-14269 GCA_001796785.1 Chloroflexi bacterium RBG_16_51_16
GGGGTAATTCCATTGCCCCAGAACCGGAAGTTGGAATTCACGCCCAAGGGCATGACCTGTTGGGCTCGTTTCTGTAATGCACTAGTCTTATCACCGAACATGGATGTATCTCCTCGTTATTTCTTAGCTGCCGTCTCGTTTTCCCGGTCAAGAATATCCTGGAGGGTGCT
>MGNL01000061.1:14471-17016 GCA_001796785.1 Chloroflexi bacterium RBG_16_51_16
GCGATGGTTGTAAAACCAAAAGCCTGGGGTTTAACGACCGCGCTGATCTGCAGGGCGTTTTGCTCGATCATCCGGTCGATCCGATATCTCACGACCCGCTCAGAGATATCCGGGATCTGGCGAGCAATCTCAGACGCGGGCATACGCCCATCATTTAGTAATATATTCACAATTTTTACATCAATTTTGTCGAATTCGTACATATCTTTTAATTGTTTCTTCCGAATTGGCTTCATATCTTATCCCAGGTCAGTGATTTCGTCAAATTGGAAGTTATCCATTGATAAAAATCCAAGTCTGAATTTCGATGATCGGATTTCGAATTGCATCCAAGTCTCGAGGTTGGATCAACCCGGTAAGCGATAGATCATATACATAAACAATGGAGGTTTGTCACACCAAACCAGATGGCCGTCGTTCGTAACTTATAATCGGATTGCATGCGCGGGGAGGCCGAATGCTTGTGACCCTGATCAAACCAACACTTGGCTGCCTTGGAGATGGTGAAAAATTCATCGATGAGGGCCGAATGGAGCCGCTTTCGCTGGGCGTCCTGGCCGGATTAACACCAGCAGGTGTTGAATGCAAGTTGTTAGATGATCGCATCGATGAGATCGATTACGATGAACCAACCAACCTGGTTGCGATCAATGTTGAGACATTCACGGCCAGGCGCGCCTACGAGATCGCAGACGAATACCGGCGCAGAGGCATCCCGGTTGTGCTCGGCGGGATCCATGTATCATTTCTCCCTGACGAAGCTTCAGCACATGCGGATGCCGTGTTCATTGGCGATGCAGAACCAACCTGGTCGCAAGTCGTAGCGGATGCACACAATAAGCAACTGCAGCCGCGTTACGAGGGAAAGATCGGCATGCCTCAACCTAAGACTCTGCCGCGACGAGACCTATACGCTGGAAAAAAATATCTACCTATCAGCCTGATCCAGTTCGGGCGCGGCTGCCATCACCGCTGTGAATTCTGTGCAGTTGGGGAGTACTTCAGCCACCAGCACATCACTCGACCTGTCGCTGAGGTAGTGGCTGAGATTCAATCCCAGTCCCGCCGAGAGCTTTTTTTTGTGGACGATAATTTCTGCGCAGACCCACAGGCAGCCAAGGAGCTACTCCAGGCATTGATACCCCTCAACATTCGATGGGTTTCGCAGGCAAGCCTGGAACACACCCGCGATCCTGAGATGCTGAGACTATTCGTTGAGAGCGGCTGCCTGGGCAATGTCATCGGTTTTGAAAATTTAAACGTCGAAAACCTGCGGCAGATGCGAAAATCCGCGAACCTGCCCGCATTCGATGAATACAAACTGGCGGTTGAAAATTTACGGCAGCATCATTTGCAAACCTGGGCAGCCTTCCTTCTTGGTTATGACCAGGATACCGTTGAATCGATCCTGGCGACGTGCGATTGGGGGCTTGCCAATCACTTCACCTTTGCCGCGTTCAACGTGCTCATGCCGTATCCAACAACCGCCTTGTACAAGCGGCTGAAAGCAGAAGGCCGGCTCTTATACGACGGTCATTGGTGGCTGCATCCGGCATACCGGTTCAATCATGCCGCGTATCGCCCAGCCAGGATGACCCCGGATGAATTAACAGAGACGGCCTGGAAGTGCCGCCAGAAGTGGAGCAGTCCAAGTTCGATCTTTAAACGGGCGTTTGATCATAAAACCAATATGGCATCCCTTTTTCGACTCGGGGTTTACTGTGCCTACAATCCCCTGTTCCGCAGAGAGGCATTTAAACGCCAGGGTATGCGGCTAGGAACAGTATGAGCCAGCACGGAGAATTTGAATTCCACTGGGCGGACAAGTCTGATGAAAAAGATATCCGGAAATTAGCCGGCGCAGTGGTCATGCCGGGTGCGGTCGCGGTCCGCTTTGCTCGCGAGCCGGATTACTTTTTAGGAACAACGATCATGGGCGATCCCTGCCAGGTGCTGATCGCCCGCCACAAACCGGACGGTCAACTCGCAGGGATCGCATGCCTGGCCATGAGGCGAACCTTTGTGAATGGTCAGGAAACTCAAATTGGTTATATCGGGCAAATACGCGTCGCGCAAGATTTTCGAGGGAATTGGCTTGTTCCACTTGGAGCGCGCTACTTCAAAGAAGCCAGTCCCAAGGGTATAACCTGCCTGGGTGTTATTGCAAGAGAAAATCCGCGGGCGCGAAGAGTCCTCGTAGAGGATCGACTGCCAGCCGGCATTCAGGCGGTTAGATTAGGTGGGTTAACCACCTATGCGATCCTGTTACGAAAACAACCCAAACCGCACTTCGAGGGCATTCGCGTTCAACCCGGATCCCAAGAAAGCCTGGGAGAAATCGTGGACTTCTTACATCGGCACGGACCTCGCCGGCAGTTTTTTCCAGCCTATACCCTGTCGGATTTTTCAACCGGAAAGACAATGCGGGGCTTGGAACTTGAGCACATCATGGTCGCTTATGAAAATGGCAGGATCGCAGGAATAATGGCAGCCTGGGACCAGGCGGCATACAAGCAGGATATCGTCGATTCATATGGAACGATTT
>MGNL01000061.1:17101-18597 GCA_001796785.1 Chloroflexi bacterium RBG_16_51_16
AGCGTTCGCAGCCTGCATTTGTGTAATAGATGATCGACCTGCTGTTATGCGGGCGCTGCTCTCGCATTGCATGGAAAGTGCCCGCGCACGCGGAAAGGCATTCCTGATGGTAGGTATGTCCGACGAAGATCCACACCTGGGGATCGCACGCAGGCAGCTAAACATCACTTACCACAGCGATCTCTATATGGTGGGCTGGACAAACCGATCAATAATCCAATTGGATGGAAGAATTCCGTATATTGAAATTGCATCTCTTTGATAGATCCTCGGCAAATCCATTAGGGAAGGGAGATTCGAATGATAAAAGGATCACTTACCCAGGGTGAAGCAATCGCCTTAATGGTAGGGGCTGGCGGAGGCGCCGGGATCATGGCGGTACCGTATCTAGCCGAGCGCGTGGGTTTGGTTGGGCTTGCATTCATTATCCCCATAGCCTGGGCAGCCAGTTCATTGATCCACCTTATGTTGGCTGAAGTCAGTTTCCGCACCGGCGAAGACCTGCAGATCATTGAATTGATGCGGTTGTATGTACTCCGCGGTCGAATGGGTACCTGGCTGCTCTGGATCGTGTTTGCATTCCTGAGCATCGCTTTTCTTGCGAACCTGGCTGCCTACGTTTCGGGCTCGGGTGAAATCGTATCGAACTTAACGGGCATGAACCAACACGTGGCTGAGTTCGTCATCTACATACTCTCCGCGGGTGTTGTATTTTTTGGACTTAAAGCTGTTGGCATGGCTGAGCGATATGGAACCGTATTGCTATATGGCTGCGTGATCGCAATTTGCATCGGTGCTCTGCGACTGCCATTTCAGGCGAAGACCGGTCTAACCGGATCCGTGACCCACTGGCTGGCATTATATGGAATGGTCATGTATGCGCTATGGACGTTCTACAGCGTTCCCCAGGTTGTCAAGGGTTTAGGCGAGGACCATAAAGGAGCGGTACGCGCCATCCTGATTGGGCTGGGCATTAATGGTTTACTTACGGCGATCGTCGCCCTGGTAGCCATGGGGATTTCTAAAGAAGTCACCAAGGTAGCCATCATCGGGATAACTGACCAGCTTGGATCCTGGGCAGGATTGACTGGATCGATTTTCATCGTCGCTGCATTTGTGACAAGTTACTGGTCGGTCTCATTGGCTCTGGCAGATATTATTCATGAACGGGCACAGACCCCGCCGAAGATTGCGTGGCTGATGGCCACGCTTCCGTCCCTGCTAATCCTATGGGTGGGAGTGTGGCAGTTCCTCGAATGGCTGCGACTGGCGGCTGGTGCAACCGCAATCGTGGTCGCGCTCATCACGATCCCCATGTACCGGGAAGCGTTGCGAAGCGGACCAGTCCGGGACCCAGTCTGGAGGCTTGGCCGGTGGGGAAGTCCGATGATGATCGCCCTAGTTTTACTGGCGCTTATCCTGATGGTTGCCGGATCGATCATATCGATCGAATAATCACTATTGTTCAAGCTTTGGGGTAATCAAAAATAAAACCA
>MGNL01000062.1 GCA_001796785.1 Chloroflexi bacterium RBG_16_51_16
TCTGCATGTATCGGCATGAGAAGACCTTCTATAACAAGACCGGTATCTTCTTGCGAGTAAAAGCCAATGACCCCGATTTGAAGAAAAAAGTATCTGAGGCAAATGCATACAAGGTTAATTATGTGGGAATGGAATTTAGTCTCGATGGGTTTGCTGTTGAGGCGGACGGAGACCTTGCTAGTGCAGTCAAACAGATCCGATCCATCTCAAAACTTCCGCTAATAATTATTGGAACTGATCCTGTGGTTTTGGAGGCTGCACTTTCAACGATAACCGATGAGCAGACTCTGATTTATGCCGCAGATGCCTCCAACTCAGAAGCGCTGGCAGGCATTGCAAAAAAATACAAGGCATCCCTTGTTTGTAAGGCAGAGACACTTGAAGCATTGGCTGATCTGACGCAGAAATTGCAAGCCGTCGGGGTTGATGATCTCGTACTTGACCTGGGTGGGAAAAATATGGCTGAGTGGCTGACGCTTGCCACTCAAACGAGGCGGTTGGCGATCAAGAACAATTACCGTCCGCTAGGCTTTCCGACGATATTCTTCGCTGGACAAGTCGGTCCGGAGAAGGAAGCCGTCTACGCAGCCCAGGCAATTTCCAAGTACACCGGGTTTCTTGTCTTGGATACCTTTGCGCCGGAAATGATTTATGCCCTGCTTGTGCTCAGGGAGAACATCTATACGGATCCGCAGAAACCAATCCAGGTTCAACCCGGGATCTATGAGATTAATTCACCGAAACCAGAGAGCCCGGTGCTCATAACAACAAATTTTAGCATCACCTACTTTTCCGTCGCCAATGAGGTTGAAAGCTCAGGATTGCCAGCCTGGCTGGTTGTAACCGACGCTGAGGGAATGTCGGTCCTGACTGCCTGGGCAGCCGGAAAATTTGATGCAGAGCGGATAGCCAAAGCTATAAAGGGCTTCGATGTGGCAAACAAGGTCAGTAGGAAACGGATCGTCCTGCCAGGTCATGTAGCTGTGCTATCCGGAGAACTTGAAGAAGAACTATCGGGGTGGGAGATCCGAGTGGGACCGCGTGAAGCCGTTGACCTGCCTGCATTCATGAAGCAAGCCTTGAATTAGATTTCTTAATGGATATAAGCTTTGATTTTGAACATTAAAAAGTAAATGCGTTCCGAATAGTTTATATGACCGATCATAAAGTAGTCTTCTCTGTCGAGAGCATTGAAAAAAACATCGAAGTCAAAGTTCCCACTGGCACACTGCTTTCCGACGCCGCTGCCAAAGCTGGTGTTGAGATCGGTCAACCCTGCGGTGGACAAGGCCGGTGCGGACGATGCTCAATCCAGGTCATGGAGGGAGATGTCCGCCGACGCAGCACCCTACGTCTCTCGCCAGAGAGTATCAGTCTGGGATATGCGCTGGCCTGCCAGAGTGTCGTCGAAGCTGATGTCCGCATTCAAGTTCCCAGCCAGGAGAAAATCGAAAGACGACTTGCCAGCGATCGGCAAGTGGCTGAGATCACTGTTCCGCATGATTATGAGTACGTCCAGGACCAGACTATACGGCGGATTCATTTGAGCTTGACACCACCGAGTATGGATGACCAAACGGACGATCTCTCGCGGGTTAATACTGGAATTCGGACACAGCTTGGATTCGAGCAGGTTGAGATGTCGCTAAACCTGTTACAAAAAATCGGACCGGTCCTACGAGACGGCGATTGGAAAGTAACAGGAATCGTTGATATGACCGAGCGGTTAAATGAATCGCAAGGC
The DNA here is from genome assembly GCA_001796785.1 of Chloroflexi bacterium RBG_16_51_16. GTDB lineage: Bacteria > Chloroflexota > Anaerolineae > Anaerolineales > Villigracilaceae > RBG-16-51-16. Next base: position 1,745 of record MGNL01000062.1, read on the forward strand.
AATCGTTCCGTGAGATTGATTGATCTGACTCCCGGCCTCATAGATGAATTCTCCCCGCTATGGGCTATAGCGGTAGATATTGGTACGACAACCGTTACTCTTTGGCTCGTAGATCTCGTAAGTGGCCAGGTGAAAGCCCAAGTCGCGGAGTACAACGGACAGATCGCACGGGGTGAGGACGTTATTTCCAGGATCATCTATGCGGGTAAAAACGGCGGCGCGATCGAAATGCGCACCCGTGTTCTTGAAACCATCAATGGACTGCTTGATATTGCGTGCAAACGTATAAATATCAAACCGTCCCAGGTCGTAAAGGGCTGCATATCCGGAAATAGTGTCATGATGCACCTTTTATTGGGAATTCCGGCTGAAAGCATACGCATGTCACCCTTTATCACTACAGTGAACCACCTGCCTCACTTAACAGCACAAGAAGTTGGACTTGGTATTCAACCGGATGCCACTCTGATCTGCCTGCCGGGCGTGGCAAGCTATGTAGGAGCAGATATCACCGCAGGTGTCCTATCGTCAGCGCTCGATGAAGCTGAGAATGTGAGTCTGTTCCTGGATGTTGGAACCAATGGTGAAACAGTCCTGGGCAACCGGGATTGGCTGGTTGCCTGCGCATGTTCAGCCGGACCGGCTTTCGAAGGTGCTGGAGTGCAGAATGGCATGCGGGCGACCGCCGGAGCGATTGAAGAGGTTTGGATAAATTCCACCACATTGGAACCTACCTACCGCGTAATCGGGGGCGGTAAACCGAAAGGTATTTGTGGTTCAGGTTTGATCTCATTGCTCTCCGAAGCTTTCCTCACCGGGATCATCGATAAAGCTGGAAATATCGCCCTATCCAAGGATCATCCAAGGATTCGCAAAGGTCGCTCGTCGGATGAATATGTAGTGGCATGGGGCTCAGAGACCGAAACCGGGCAGGATATCATCCTGACAAGGGTAGACATCGATAATCTTATTCGAGCCAAAGCTGCAATTTATGCCGGCTTCACCGTCCTGGCGGAGAATGTCGGAATATCCCTTGAGACGGCTGACAAAGTTTTAATCGGCGGTTCGTTTGGAAAATACATTAATGTTGAAAAAGCCATTCAAATCGGGTTGTTACCCGACCTGGAGTGGTCGCGCTTCGTATTTCTTGGTAACACCTCAATTCGTGGAGCGTATGCAGCGTTGCTGGATTGGAAAAAGGAGGAAAGGATCTCACGGATCGCAAAACGCATGACATACATCGAACTATCCGCGGATAATTCCTTTTATGAAGCGTTCACGTCCGCCCTCTTCCTGCCGCATACGGATATCAGTAAATTTCCTAATGTAGCCTTGGAATTGGCGTCCAAGGTCCCTGACCCAGGGGCCAGGTGAACAGGGTGCCATCCTGCTTGAAAATTGTAATCAAGGAGAAACTATGTACATCATAGGCGAGAACATCCATATCATTTCCGAGAAAGTCAAAGAAGCTCTGGCTGCGAGGGACAGGGAGTTCTTCATGGACCTGGCAGTGCGCCAGGTTGAGGCGGGGGCAAAAGCGGTTGACATCAATTTGGGGCCGCGCAAAAAAGACTGGGCTGAGGTTTTTCCATGGATCGTCGAAACTGTAGAGACCGTTGTCGATGTTCCACTTTCAATTGATACAACGAATGTGGATGGAATGGAAGCAGCTCTCAAATGCATAAAAAAGGCTCAACCCATTCTGAACTCAACCTCGGCAGAGCCTGAGCGACTGGAGAAGGTGCCTCTCCTAGCGAAAAAATACGGCGCGAAAGTTATCGCCTTGACCATGAAAACTGAAGGGATACCTGTCGAAGCAGATGCACGGGTCAATATTGCCGTCGAAACCCTCATCCCTCGAATGATGGAGATTGAGCTACCGATGGAGCAGCTCATCATCGATCCGCTGGTTTTAACGGTCAGTGGTTGCCAACAATACTGTCCGCATCTTATTGAGACTGTCAGGACACTTCAGTTCGCCTGGGACCCGACTCCAAATATCTCGGTTGGCTTATCCAATGTCTCGAATGCCGTACCAAATGAGAATCGACCGCTCATCAACCGAGTGTATTGTGCAATGCTGATGGGCGTCGGACTGCAGATGATGATCGCAAATCCGTTCGACCAGGAACAAAACGACGTCATTCGTTGGATAGAGACCAAGGATAAGTCGACTCCCCTGGCTAAAGTCTATAACAAGATCGCTGAGCGAACATCTGCAGGGGAAGAACTACAGGTGGAAGATTTTGACCTGAAAGATGCAGACCAGGCAGCTATTTGGAAAACAACGCAGATCCTTCTCAATAAAGTGATCTACGCTGACGCGTATTTGATGAATTAGGATTTGAAAGGAGAATGCCGTGCTCGCAGATAAGAAATTCAACATAGATGAGCTCATGGCAAAAGCGCAGAAACCCTCTGCGGATGCCATGCGGCTTCATCCGTTCTATCGGGGAAAAATCGAGACAACACTTAAATGCACCGTGCATAGTTTCAACGACTTTGCCGTCTGGTATACACCTGGTGTTGCAGCACCATGCAAAGCTATTCAAGCCAATCCTGAACTGGTTTATGAATATACGAATAAGTGGAATACCGTTGCTGTTGTCAGCGATGGTACCCGTGTCCTGGGCTTGGGGGATATCGGACCAAAGGCAGGACTGCCCGTTATGGAGGGGAAAGCTCTACTCTACAAATATCTGGGTGGCGTAGACGGGGTGCCGATCATGGTGGATACCAAAGATCCGGACGCGATCATCAACCTAGTATTGATGCTGCAGCCAGGTTGGGGTGGTGTAAACCTTGAAGATATCAGCAATCCTAAATGCTTCTACATCCTGGACACTTTACGTGAAAAAGCTGAAATTCCGATCTGGCATGACGACCAGCAGGGTACAGCGACCGTAACGTTGGCCGCGTTAATAAACGCACTCAAGGTCGTCAATAAGAAGATGAGCGAAGTAAATATCACCTTCATCGGAAGTGGCGCCTCCAATGTCGCGTGTTCGCGCTTGATCTTCGGCTGGGGAGCTGATCCGTCGCGATGTACCGTGGTGGATAGCAAAGGTATCCTCGGCAAACATCGTAAAGACCTTGAAATGCGCAAAGCGGAATACAAGGACAAGTGGAAGCTCTGTAATATCACCAATGCACAAGGGCGGGAAGGTGATATGCCGGAAGCCATCCGAGGTGCGGATGTTGTTGTTGCGCTTTCCAAATCGGGTCCAGGCGTTATCGATGCACAATGGATCACAAAAATGGCCAAGGATTCGATCGTTTTTGTTTGTGCCAATCCGGTGCCTGAAATATGGCCGTGGGAAGCCAAGGCTGCCGGCGCCGCTGTGGTTGCAACCGGCCGGTCTGATTTCCCGAACCAGGTGAATAACTCACTGGGCTTTCCCGGTATTTTCCGAGGCACATTGGATGTGCGCGCAACTACCATTACGGATGAGATGTGTTTCGCAGCCGCCAAAGCCTTAGCCGACCATGTTCAAGACAAACTGGACCCCGAGCATATCCTGCCAGACATGGATGATTGGGAAGTGTTTCCCCGCGAGGCAGCCGCGGTTGCCATGAAAGCAATCGATCAGGATATTGCACGGATACACGTCAGTTATGAACAGGAATTCGAAACCGCAACGAAGATCATCCAGCGCTCACGCGACTTGACTAAAAGCATGATGGAGGACGGGTTCATCGCAGAACCGCCCGGCGAAGGGAACGGAGGTTGAGATGTACGATCTGATTATCATCGGTGGTGGGCCAGCAGGCCTTACTGCAGCCATTTACGCTCTCCGCAAAAGGTTGAATTTTCTATTACTTACGAAGGATCTGGGTGGTAAGACCAATTTTCACTTGGCGCTCCCGTGGATACAGGATTACCAGGTCATTCGCGGCTTGGAACTGGTTAACAAATTCCGCAGCGAGCTCGAATACCTGGACTTCGCCCGGCATATGGAACCGGTTGAAAAAGTGAAAAATTCAGCCGACGGATTTGATGTGGTTACAAAAGGTGGAGCGGAATTGAGCGCCCGGGCTTTGATCATTGCTACCGGCGCCCGTCAGGTGCGGATGGACGTACCCGGTGAAAAAGAATTCACCATGAAAGGTCTTTGTTACTCTGCTCTATCCTATGCACCGTTGTGCATTGACAAGGAAACCATCGTTATTGGCGATGGCGAACTCGCTATAAGGTCCGCAGCGGAACTGTCAACCGTATCAAGGATCGTTCATCTGATCTGTAAGGAGACCAAAGGCTTATCAACGCCGCTTGGTGTGAAACTCCAGCAAGCGACTAATGTCGTCATCCATAAAGGAAGCACGGTTGTAGAAGTAAAAGGCGATCAATACGCCAGGAGCCTGCTGATTAAGAATCCGGATGGAATAGGTAGTGAGATCACGGCAGACGCCATTTTCGTCGAACAGGCTTTGACACCTATGTCGGATATGGTCAAAGACGTGGTAGCTTTGGATTCTTCAGGAAGGATCGTCGTAGATAATGGAAATCGTACCAATGTGCCTGGTATTTTTGCCGCCGGTGATGTCACAAATTTATTTGCAGAACAAGTGCTGATTGCCATTGGAGAAGGTGCCAAAGCAGCGCTAAGTGCTTACGAATACCTCCTCCCCACTCTGGAGTTGAGTACTAAAGTGGAAAGTTGAGAATATAGGAGAACTAACCCATGCCTGGATTCACACCCGGTCGCCGGTGGCAACCACCTTACTTACCCTTCAAACGGGAGCCTTTTGACCGTCGCGCTTTGGCAACTCTTGAAAAAACGATCAAAGGCCCAGTCTTTGGATGCCGAATGTGCGGTAATTGTCTCTTGCAAGAGACAGCCTTCATCTGCCCCATGGAATGCCCAAAAGGTGCACGCAATGGACCATGCGGTGGCTCAACTGCAGAACATTGCTACGTGGATGAAACTCGCCCTTGTATCTGGTACAAGATCTACGATCGTTCTTTTCGGCTGGGCAGGGAAGAGAAATTGTTAGAAGTTCTTCCACCCCTGGATTGGGATAAAACCGGAACAGAGACCTGGGGTGATGTTTTCAGGCAGGTTCGCAAGATGGGTACGGGTAAAGTGATATCCGGTTTATTATTTAAACCTGCTAAAACCAGATACGAAACCTGGGATGAAGTCTTTCGGACCGTCCGCGAGCCGGAATGGTGGCAGGGGGACAACCAGTATCATGCACCTAAATATTCGGAACCGGCGTCCGAGCTTGAAAAAAGGCTAAAGGCTGGCGAATTCGTCGTAACGGCAGAAGTGGCACCGCCAATCTCCTGTAAAACCGAAAAGATGTGCAAGAACATCGAATTGGTCAAGCCGTACGTGGCCGCCATCAATTTCACAGATAATCCATCGGCAACCCCTCGCACTGCTTCCTGGGCGTGCTCAGCCCTTGCGGTTCAACAGGGCGCTGATCCGGTCATGCAAATCGCGGCGCGGGACCGGACGCGGGTTGGATTGCAATCCGAGGTTATGGGTGCCTACGACCTTGGCATTCGCAATATTCTGTGCATATCCGGGGACAGCATGAAAATGGCTCCACCCCCTAGGGGCAGGATGGACATCATCGACATCGATTCAATCCAGATGCTGTGGATATTGCGCCGGATGAGGGATGAGAATAAGTACCTGGATGGCCGAGAGATAAAAACCCCGCCCCGATACTTCCTGGGTGCGGCAGCCTCGCCGTTCGCCTCCGAACCAAAATTTCAAGCCATACGGGAGCATAAAAAAGTAAACGCCGGCGCCCAATTCTTCCAAACCAACCTGGTTTTCGATGTCAAGCATATGGAAATCTGGCTCAACGAATTGGCGAAACGAAGCATCCTGGATAAGGTATTTATTTTGATAGGCATTACGCCTCTCAAAACCTTTAAGATGGCCAAATACATGAACGATGAAGTGCCGGGTGTTTCGATACCCGAATCCATCCTCTCCCGCATGGAAGCTGCGGAGAAGGCAGGAAATGCACAGGAAGAGGGAGTCGCAATAGCCCTCGAGTTGATTGATGAGATCAAGAAATTTATTGGCCAAGGAGTGAACGGGCTGCATATAATGGCCGTCGGTTGGGAGGAAATCGTTCCAAGGATCATCACAGAGGCGGATGTTTTACCGAAAGGATTCGTAGCTCCTGTTGCACCTGTAACTACCGGGTAAGCGCCGATCAACTCATTTATCGGTTATTAAGGGTCGAAAGATGACTCTGCCTGGTATGAAAATGGTTCCTTCAGTTGGAGGGAAGAATGTTAGCTGAACAGATCAATACTTTTCGTGAGATGGTCACATTGAAGGATGGGGCGTACATCCTTCTAAGAGCATTGACCCATGAGGATAAGAATCGGCTTAAGGAATTTTACGGGGCTGTAACAGACGACGATCTCCGCTACTTCCGGCACCAACTCAAAGATGATACCGTCATCGACGATTGGTGCGATCACCTTGATTACAACCGGGTCCTTCCTATAATAGCACTCGCTAAGGAACGGGTAGTGGGTAGTGCAACATTACATTTCTTTGACGGACCCAAAAGGCATATCGGCGAAGTCCGCCTGTTTCTCTCAAAGGATTTCCGCAAACGCGGCCTGGGTATGAAGATGATCCGGTCGTTAATCGAACTTGCCAGGAAACATGGGGTTAGCATCCTGATGGCAGAGGTCATCGCAAGTATGAGCAAGGTGGTTAAAGCATTTGAACAACAAGGGTTCCGACCACAGGTAACGCTGGATGATTTCTTTATGTTCCCTGATGGCGACGTATGTGATGTAGTCTTGATGACGATGGCATTGAGACCCCGGGTTGACGAGTTCTAACCCATCCCTCCGCCGTGTAATCAAGTACGCAACAGGGCAGGACATCGCCCGGTGCCAGGGTTGTCTGGATTGCGAGCTTAATCCGGGCGACGATCAGGATATTCCCCTTGGCAGCTTGATCCAACTTGCGCTCATGAATGATGATGAAATCTTACAATCAAGGACACTCTGGTCAGATTCTGTCATTAGTTCGGTGAGAGGTGCGTGCCACTCTGGTCTTGATTTATATTCAATAATTTTGGCTTTACGTGATGAGGCAAAGCGAAGATTGGCCTGCTCACCAACCCGCGAGCCTGGTTTCAACAAATTATCTTTTTAGGCACCAGGAATCCACAAAGCAGGTTTTAATTTGCTCATGTCGGTTGATATTTACCAAATCCGTGAATGCAACCAATGCGGTTTGCGATACCCGTTTGTGGATGCCGGATATAAAAATTCGCGCTGCCCTGCTTGCCTCGGTGTTACCCAATTAATTTCTGAGCAACCATTCATCCGGGGATTAACTAGAATCGATTGTCTGCAACATCCCACACTGCAAAAACCTATTGCAGGATTATTGGATAATATCCGTTCAGCCTTGAACGTCGGTGCGATCTTTCGCACTGCTGATGGACTTGGGCTCAAACATCTGTACCTTTGTGGGTTTACTCCCACACCTGAAAATCCTGAAATAACTAAAACCGGTCTGGGTGCTCAAGATTCGATACCTTGGTCATTCCACCATAATGGAGTTAACCTGGTTAAGTCGATCAAGATGGAAGGTGCAGCGATCATCGTGGTCGAGAACAAGAACGAAGCTATTTCGATCGAGGTATTTAAGCCTGAGGATTTCAGAGCTGCTACTCAGGTTGTCCTTGTCGTGGGTAACGAAATCACGGGTGTCGATCCTGCGGTGATTGATCTGGCTGACGTTTGCGTGAAAATTCCCATGTACGGTAAGAAATCTTCCTTCAACGTTTCAAATGCGTTCGCGATCGCCACCTATGTCGTCTCTTCGAAATTCGATGGAATTATTGACTGACAAATCCTTCCAGAAAAAATACGAAAAAGATACTGATCTGCTCCAAGAATGATCGCATTTTTATGAGGCCAACAAAATAGCATCCCGTACCAGTTGAATTGGATGGACTGCAATTACACCTGAACCATGCCGGATTTGCAAGCGACAAGCAGAGCCTGTCGATGCAACGATCGCATCGCTTCTTAATTCGAATGTTCTGCGAATTTTCGGAAGAAGTTTTAGCTCACCTATTTGTTTCGATATCCCGTAGTGTTCAGCTTCATAACCGAAGGTCCCCGCCATCCCGCAGCAACCCGCCTCACTCAACTCAACTTCATAACCAAACATTTTCAACAGTACAAGGCTCGCTTGTTCACCGATAGGCTTGGAGTCGTATGATAACTTTTCGGCTTTTTGGTGGCAATGTGGATGGAATAGAATCTTCTTATGATTTTTGGCTACACGAATATCCGTTGGTACCCCTCTTCGAACGATAAATTCATCTATGAGAAATACATTTCTTAAACGCAATTCCAATGAGCCTGATCCGTCATCTAGAAGATCGTAATAATCATTCCGAATAGCCGAAACTTCAGGTGGTTCGATACATATCAAAGGCTGTTCGTTTTTAGGATCAATGCGTTCCAATTGTTCAAGCAACCGCCTAGCATGCTTATGTGCTGCGGATATGAACCCTTTGGAAATTAGCGATGCGCCTGCCCCGCTGATAGGCAGGATCGTGACACTTACACCCGAGGCTTGCAAAACTTCAAGCGCGGCTTGCTCCACTTCTGGTTCGAAATAATGTGTAAAAGAGTCAGCCAGAAAGATAACGTTGTCGTCGGAGATCAGAGCCTTGGATCTTATTTTATTCCGGGCGAGCATCGGCAAGGGACGCTGATTCGTTATACCGGTTAGCCCTAAGAAAGCATCCATGAAAAGCTTGTTGCCCAATAATCGATTCGATATAAACGAAAACTTCGATAGCAAATCAGCTGTGACGTGGAAATATCCGAACAAATAATCCCGCAACGGTCTACGATGCGTCCGATAATATTCTTCGGTAAATGCATTTTTTAATTTGGCCATATCCACCCCGCTCGGACACTCTGCCGCGCAGCCCTTGCATCCAAGGCATAGATCAAGAGCATCTTTCACAGACTGGTAAAGCGGCTGCTTATTAGATGGGTGGATAAGTTTGTTTCGCTGCGGATTACCAATTAGCGCACGAAGCAAATTCGCCCTACCGCGAGTGGAGTGCATTTCATCCCGGGTGGCTTGAAAGGAGGGGCACATGATGCCATCAAATTTCCGGCAAACGCCCTGCCCATTACATTGTTCGATTGCTGTATCCAACCCACCATTCCGTGAGAAATCCAGACTCGAATTCC
>MGNL01000063.1:0-3568 GCA_001796785.1 Chloroflexi bacterium RBG_16_51_16
GTTGATTGTGGCAGCCGATGCAGGTGTTGTATCCGGGCACATGATCGTGTTTGGCATCATAGGCTTTACCGTCATACTCATAACCACCCTTGACCTCGGTTCCATACAGGGTCGCCGCAGCCGCGAAGTAATGAATATTGCGAAACCCCAGGTTGACATCGTTGCCCTGTTCGTTTTTTATCGGCGCGGGTGTCGTATCCGGGTCAAGGTTCTCGCCGAACTGGGCGATGAACTCATCCACGCTAACCTTGGATTCACGACCCTGATGGCATTCCATACAGCGGCTGTCATCACCCAAATTCTCGATGGTGATGCCGGAGGGGAACATTACGCTGGTCTTGGCGATCGTGCCAACGTTGTGGCAGGCTACGCATTGGACACCCTGCGCTTGAGCGGCAGGTACCGCGGCGTCCACCTTCCCTGCTTCGCTGCCGTCGACCCCCAGGTAATCCTTGTAACCCGTGCTCGTATGGCACTTGGCACATGTGGTAGGCACCTCGGCTGGGTCCTCTCCATCCCAATGGCGGAAAGGCTCACCGGCAACATCGTTGTGGCCCGAGCCCTGCCAATCCGCCAGGTAAGGGACTTCTACTGAAGCGGCGTTTGGTTCGGCAGGTTCTGTTGCTGCAGGTGTACCACCGCAAGCCACGAGAATTACAGCCCCCACGAGTAGTAAACCTAACATGAGCAATGCTTTTTTCAAGGTCATATTTCGGCATTCTCCTTTCAGAAATCTTGTGAAATTCCTGCAAATGGATCAATTTTAACGGCGTCGCTTCGTCTTGCTAACATGACGCAAGGATCGACCCATTTGATTGGGAAATTTACCACATATTAATATCCCACTTAATAATTAATATCAAGTTAATTTGTGGTGAATGTCACATGACATTTATCACATATTTAGTCCACAATACAATCACAATATGCGCACAAATTGGGTAAATCTGAACTGGTGACATTCATCCAAAGCCGGAGGTGATACACCCAACGATATTAAAGAGGCTACTTGATATAGAATGAAATTAGGTCCTGAAGATGATTTCAACAGAATTCTTGGTGCTGGTCTTTTTCGTCTACGGCCTGGCTTTCTTTGGCATGGGGATCGCCATGGCTCTGGAGTCTGGCAGGGTGACGCCACTGGTGGAGCCGAACTCATTGCGTCCATTGGCGTTATTCGGGATATTACATGGTACGCATGAGTTATTGGAATCTTATCTCCTGCAGGCAGAATGGGCAGGAACCTTATTATCACCTGGGTTAATCTGGCTCCGGCTTGGATTGCTGATTTCCTCCTTTTTATTTTTGTTTCTGTTCGCTTTCAGCGTATTACGGTTGGGTGAATCTAATTGGAAGAACCAATATTTGATTATCGCGATAACCTTGTTTGGATATGTCGTTGTCATCCTGGTCGGTGCGGTCAAAGCCTTTTTACAGCCGTCCATTTCCACGGCAGTTTTAATCGATGCACTCTCCCGTTATCTATTGGCAGTGCCTGCTTCCGTCCTGGCGGCAATGGGACTGTATACGCGGAGCCGGAAAGCCAATGCTGAAGGCGTAACCTCGCTAAAAAATTCCTTTTCGCTTGCTGCGCTTGGTTTTTCTCTGTATGCATGCACCCAATTATTCGTACAACCGATCGCCATGTTTCCTTCAACTATCTTCAACCTGGTAAGTTTCATGAGCCTCACCGGTTTCCCGATCCAGCTCATCCGCACACTTTTAGCTGTGCTGATTTCTTTTTCGATGTTACGCGCTGCCCAAGTCATGGAAAATGAGCGGAATTTTCAGCTGGCTACCGTCGAGAGAGGCAGGTTGGAAGCCATGCAGGCGCGAGAAATATTAAAGCGCAATCTACTGCGCCAATGTGTCAAAGCCCAGGAAGACGAACGGGCGCGAGTCGCCCGGGAATTGCATGACGACACCGCCCAGTCCCTTTCCGCCTTATCGATTGAACTGGCCACGCTGCGTCAACTCTTAAAAGGCCAGAAAACTCCGACAGAGAAAGTTAAGAGCCTGCAGGAACTTTGCAGGCAAACATCGCAAGGATTACTGCGTCTCATGAGCGATCTGCGTCCAACCCAACTGGATGAACTCGGATTGATACCGGCCATAAAATTCTACATCGAGCAGGAATGCGCGCTGAATGGGATGAGGATCGACCTTGAACCGTCCGGTGAAACACGCCGACTCGACCCTCGCGTTGAGAACGTGTTATTCAGGGTAGTGCAGGAAGCGGTGCATAACATTGAGCGGCACGCCGGCACAAAAGCCGGGGAGATCTTCTTAAGATATAAAAAAAATGATGTGGAATTGCGAATCGTCGATACGGGTATGGGATTTGACGTCAACCAATCCTTCACTGCGCCTCACGGATGGGGAGTAGCCGGAATGCGCGAGCGGGTTGAATCTGCAGGCGGGCAATTTTTCCTCAGCTCTTCAATCGGAATCGGTACTACTGTTAGAGCCGTCATCCCTTTGAATGGAAGGCAAGGTGATTAGCGTGGAAAACATAACAGTTTTGCTCGTCGACGATCATGATGTGGTGCGGACTGGATTGCGCTCCTTCCTGGAAACCCAACCTGGTGTGCAGGTCGTTGGGGAAGCCCGTGATGGGGAAGAAGCCATCCGGTTTGCAGTGGAACTGCGTCCAAAGATCATCCTGATGGACATCAGCATGCCGCGCATGGACGGGCTGGAGGCGACCCGAAAGATCAAATCGAGCAACCCGGAAGCATTGATCTTGACCCTGACCGTTCACGAGGACAAGCAATACTTCATGGAAATGCTCGGAGCCGGAGCGGCAGGTTATATGACCAAGCAAGCAGCCGCAGATGAGTTAGTTGCCGCGATAAAATCTGTGGCAGCGGGTAATATCTACCTGCAACCGGCGCTGGCTCGCTGGCTCCTGGAGGATTACCAACGCTTATCGAGCCAAATCCACACAACTCAGCGCCCCGTTTCTGAGAATCATGATGATCGGATTGTCGGGCTGGACGTCCTGAGCGCCCGGGAGAGGCAGGTGCTTGAGATGGTAGCCCAGGGGTTAAATAATGAAAAAATTGGAATCCAGCTTGAACTCAGCCCGAAGACGATTGCACGTCATCGTGAGCGGATCATGAACAAATTGAACATGCATTCCCGCACCGAGCTGGTTAAATTCGCCATCCGCAGCGGTTTGATCCAACTCGATTAGGAAGAATCGGTATGCATCGCCTTTGAAGAGCATTTGCGTCGAGTAGGTAGGATTTAATGAGTAAGAATTGGGAGAGAACGTTACCTGATGAAAAATCAATGAATAACCCGGCAAAGCCGGGTTTTTCTTAATAATGTAATGACCCTTTAATGGACACACCCTTACCCAACAAGTATAATCTTCATCAATATACCCTCTGATATGAGTGGTATTTTTTCGTGAGGCCTGAATGGCGCTGCGCGGTAACCTACGCGATTTCACAATCACCCAACTGCTCAATTTGATCAACCTGGCAAGCAAGACCGGGACACTCGTCGTGGAAGGACCTGCAGACCAGGCGCAGGTCGCCTTTCGGGATGGGAAGCTAGCCTT
>MGNL01000063.1:3597-5195 GCA_001796785.1 Chloroflexi bacterium RBG_16_51_16
TGGCCAGTGTGCTGCATAAGGCAAACAAACTGTCAGCAAGTCAATACCAGGCGATCAAGGCGCGTTCTGGAGAAATGAACGACAAGGAATTGGGACTCCTCCTGATCAATGCAGGTTACGTATCGCAGGAGGATATCCTCCAAAATTTGCAAATCTATTTCACCGCGATCGTTCGCAGATTATTCACCTGGGTGGAAGGTGTATTCCGGTTCGAGAATGGATTGACCCCGCCGGAAGACCGGATCAACGTCCGCATGGACCTGGAAAACATCATCATCGAAGGCTCCCGCCAGCTCAGGGAACTGGAGGCGCTCCAGGATGAGATTCCCAGCCTGGAGATGGCTTTGAAATTCACCGATCACCCGCTCACCAATGTCAACCTGAGCGTGGAAGAGTGGAAGGTGGTCAAATACATCGATCCGAAAAACTCCCTCCGACAGATCGCAAAAACAAACAAGTTATCCGAAATGGATATTCGCAGGATCGCATACGGCCTGATCCAGGCAGGGTTAGTTGAAATCGTCCGGATGTCCGGCGGACCACAGCCAACCAAGCATAAGATGTTCCCCACCGAGAACGTCGTCGAGCAAAAATCATTGATCAATAAATTGATCGGCCGGATCCGGACCATATGAGTTCCAGCCGTTATCCATCCGGGTTACGTAATCCAATATCAGGGCCGGGAGTGTAGGTCGATGCAAACTGTCAAAATGGTCGTTACCGGCCCTTTCAATGCCGGGAAAACGAAATTCATCCAGTCGGTGAGCGAGATCGACGTTGTATCAACGGAAAGGAAGATATCCTCCACCACCGAAAAGAGTGTCAAGGGGACTACGACCGTAGCAATGGATTTTGGCCGCATCACCGTCGATGAGGACCTCGTACTTTACCTGTTCGGCACCCCCGGTCAAAAGAGATTCGATTTCATGTGGGAGATCCTGTCTGAAGGAATGCTTGGATTCATTGTCATGGTGGACAGCGCCCGACCGGAGACTTTTCGGGAGGCACGATCGATCCTGCAGACCTTTCGAGCGTATGCACCCACACCTTATGTGGTTGCCGCAAACAAGCAGGACGACAAGGATGCTTGGGAAAGGGAAGATATCCGGCATGCGTTGAGGCTGGAATCGAAGGTAAAAATTCTACCGTGTGTGGCAACGGAACGCGATACGGTCAAAGCGGTCCTGCTTGAACTCCTGTACAACATCCTGGAGGAGATGGAACCGGGCAAATGAACCCTTGCCTCCGGACTGACCGACAGCCTGCAAGCCAATAGTATTATGACCACATAGTTTAGGCGGGAAACCATCGGACGCTATCCTACGTTCATTTGTTAACACCATCCATAAGGATTTAACAGCTCGCCCATCGAGCATATTGATCTCCAGGACCAGCAAAAACGCTCCACGTTCATAAAATCAAATGTTTCGAAAGCCATGATGTCCTCGATAACCACAGATCAAGGAATTTTGCATTACGAAGTTTTTGGACACGGCAAACCGGTCATCCTGTTACACGGTTATCAGGGTTCCTGGGGACTATGGCAGGAGACCATGACAAAAATTGGCTCCAATTACAGGACCTATGCTTTGGATTTT
>MGNL01000064.1 GCA_001796785.1 Chloroflexi bacterium RBG_16_51_16
AGCAGTTGATGGATGTCCTTGCCCTGCTGTGCGGCTTCCTTTTGGTAAGCAGCCGGTACGCAATTTTCCACAAACCAGGCAAAGTGATCGCCCACACAGGATTGCCCGGCTTCATAACCAAAGAAACCGGGAATGATCCCGTCCTCAACGTAACCGCACATACCCGGTACGATGTGTTCCTCGTCACCGAGCACCATGTGGCAGATGGATGTCCCCATGATCATCACCATTTGTCCGGTTTGTGTGACGGTGGCAGCCGGAACTGCGACATGCGCGTCGACATTGGCGATCGCGACTGCGGTGCCTGTCTTCAATCCGGTCCACGAGGCGGCTTGCTCGGTGAGACCGCCGGCTTTTTGACCCACCGGCAGGATGTTGCGGCTCATCTTTGTTTCTACAACATCTGCCAGACGGGGATCCAAAGCGCCAAAATAAGCCTTCTCCGGGAATCCAGTCTTCTTCGACCAAATGGCTTTGTAACCGGCTGTGCACGAATTGCGGGTTTCAACACCCGTCAATTGCCACACCACCCAGTCTGCCGCTTCGATCATCCGGTCGGCGGCGGCGTAGACTTCCGGTGCTTCATCTAATATCTGCAGTACCTTTGAGAAGAACCACTCCGAGGAGATCTTGCCGCCGTAGCGATCAAGCCAGGGTTGATTCATCTTCCGCGCCGTATCGTTGATTCGGTCGGCTTCGGGTTGGGCTGCATGGTGTTTCCATAGCTTCACCCACGCATGCGGATTTCGCCGAAACTCAGGCACAAGGCAGAGCGGCGTGCCGTCCATTTTCGTGGGCAGCATGGTGCAGGCTGTGAAATCGATTCCAATCCCGATCACGTCCTCAGGTGAGACACCGGACTGTTTCAAGACACCAGGTATGGCTTTCTGGAAGGTACGCAGGTAATCCTCGGGATCCTGCAACGCCCAATCTGGCTCCAATCCGATTTTGGCTCCGGAAAGAGGCAATTGCTCATCGATCACTCCATGGGTATATGGGAAAACCTCGCTGGCGACCTCCCGGCCGTCCGCGACATCCACCAGCACCGCCCGCCCGCTTTCGGTTCCGAAATCCACACCGATGCTGTACTTTCGATTGCTCATGATCCCTCCTGTGCGAATTCGATTTCGATTATTTGAAAGCGGAATGAATGAATGAGCCTCATGTCAACTCCAGGATTGCAGGTCGACGGATTACCCCACCATTGTCTTGGATCTCTATCGTCGGCCAACCGGGGATTGCAGTGATAATTTCATTGGATTTTTCCCCCACGATGATCGTATCTTCGGACTTCGTCCCGGTGATCGAGGGATTCCAGGCATATGCCTGGCCGCTGATGACTTGGTAATCGGTCTCCAGCGTGGCAATGATCTCACGCGGGGCGTAGGCAGCCAGACCTCCCTGGTGGTGCAATTTCCATTCTTCCGGATAACCGGCTTCCCGATATGCATCGATACCGACTTGAAAGATCTCCTTCAGCGATCTCCCAGGACGAGTCGCCCGGATGAACTGGGCATCGATATTGGCTGCACACTCGGATTTTCGTTGTAGTTCAACGCTTAATTTTCCAAAATGCACCAACCGTGTAACCGATCCGATCAATCCGCCTCTACGGCCGCACAAGACCAGCATCGCATATTCCTTGAGGATTGCTTCTGTTGGTAAAGGATGCCGATAACTGAAGATCCGCTTATCGGCTGCGATCAAAACAACAATGGGTTGCAGATCGAGTCTCCAGGCTTCGCGAGCAAGCTCCCCTGCGATCTCGTATTCGCTCATGCCCGGTCGAACAGACCGAATGGCAGCATCCATGGCTTTCCCACAAGCCGCGCCTATCTTGCGGAACCGGTCAGTTTCTTCCAGGGTCAGGGCGGCCCGAATCGGGATTAATTCGGCTGATAGATCGAGGGCGTTCGGATATGCACCATCCGCTGCCAGTTTCGCGCGGCCTCTCAGATCTTCGATGCGATCTGCTGTTTCATGCCAGGGTGTGATGTGAAACTCCCACCCTTGCTCAACCAATTGTTCTTCATGCTCCAACCGCGGGGCTTCGATGTTGTCTGTGATCAGGTATTCACTCGTACGCGTTATTAAAAGAGCGGCGGTTCCTCGATCGGTTGCCTGGTTTACAAAGGATGCGGCTCCGCAGGTTGCCCAGGCAAAATTATCAGACCGCCGGATCAGGAGCGCGCCTGCTTTTCGCTTTTCAAGCAATTCCCGGATTCGTGACAGTTTCGTAGCCAGTTCATTCATCGATGGGTACAACCGATTAAAAATTCAGGTGATTGGGATTCACAAAGATCATCGCAGATGTTTCGAAAAACTCATAACCCGTTCGATTTCATCATATAAAAGACCTCGTTCCAGCGCAGCTCCTTCTTGAAGGCGTCCAACTTTGTCTCATTGTCGATCAAAAGGTACTCGAGGTTCGCCATTTCCGCAAAATCCGCCAACATCTCCGCGCTGACCGACTGGCTGAATCCGGTGTGATGCGCACCACCAGCCAGGATCCAAGCCCCGGCTGCCGTTTTCAGGTTGGGTTGAGGGATCCACACGGCGCGCGCGACAGGCAACTTGTTTAGCGGCTTCTCAGGTTCGACTACCTCGACTGGATTGACGACCATGCGGAAGCGATTACCAAGATCCAGCACGGTTGCGTTGACCGCCTTGCCTGCAGCAACGTTGAAGACCAGACGTGGAGGATCCGATTTGCCTCCAATGGATAGTGGATGGATCTCTAGGCTTGGCTTCCCGCTTGCGACGGATTCGCACACCTCCAGCATGTGTGCCCCGAGTACTTTGGGTGTCTTGCCGCTTAAGTCGTAGGTGTAATCCTCCATGAACGAGGTTCCGCCTTTCAAGCCGCTGCCCATCACTTTCATGCTGCGCACCAGGGAGGCTGTCTTCCAGTCGCCTTCCGCACCGAAGCCGTATCCGTCTCCCATCAGACGCTGCACAGCTAAACCTGGAAGTTGGGTCAACCCGTGCAGATCTTCGAAGGTCGTGGTGAAGGCGTTGAACCTGCCCTGCTCAAGGAATGCCCTCAAGCCGAGCTCGATGCGTGCCGCCTCGCGCAGTGACTGGTGCTGTGCCCCGCCTTTGCGTAATTTGTCCTCAACCAGGTAGTTATCGTTGTATTCGGACACCAACTTGTCTATGGAGGCATCTGGGATCGACTCCATCGATTTCACCAACTCGCCCACACCGTATCCGTATACCGAATACCCGAATTGAATCTGGGCTGCAACCTTGTCGCCTTCAGTGACGGCTACATCCCGCATGTTGTCGCCAAAACGCGCGATCCGCATGCTTTGCAGATCATGCCAGGCGCAGGCGGCGCGCATCCAGGTGGTCAACTGACTCAAGACGTCCTCATCCTGCCAGTGTCCGACGATGACCTTGCGGTTCAATCTCATCCGGCTTCCGATGAAACCGAATTCCCGATCCCCATGCGCAGACTGATGGAGATTCATGAAGTTCATATCGATGCTGGCCCAGGGAAGCTCCGCGCTGAACTGGGTGTGCAGATGTACGAACGGCTTATGGAGCGCTTTAAGACCCGCGATCCACATTTTGGCGGGTGAAAAGGTATGCATCCAGGCGATCAGTCCCACACAGGCTGGGGTGTTATTGGCTTCCAGGGAAATGCTGTGGATCGCTTCAGGTGTTGTCACTACCGGCTTGAACACCACCTTTACAGGCAATTTCCCGGATTTGGAGAGACCACCCGCGATTGTCTTTGAATCTTCAGCCACTTGCTTCAGGGCTGCCTCACCATATAAGTGCTGACTTCCAGTCACGAGCCAGACTTCAAATGATTGCAGATCGATCATTTGGATATCTCTCCTTCGCCATTTTGAAGGCGGCGTGAGCTGCTTCGTACAATAAGGCTTGGAGACAACATGATTGATTTCGGTTCCGTCGGTTCCTGCCCTTGCCAGCTTGAATCAATCATCCGTGTGATCTCCTCGACTGCCACCTTTCCTACGTTGAACTGATCTTGCTGAACGGTCGTTAACGCTGGCCGGAAGTAAGCCGATTCAGGGATGTTGTCGAATCCAACGATGCCAAGCCGCTCAGCCGCTTTGCTACCGATATCCGGCGTAGCAGAGAGCACACCGAGCGCCATTTGGTCGTTGCCCACAAAAATTGAATCGATCTTTGGAAAACGATCAAAGAGCTTCTTGGCCGCCGCTGCACCACTGGCAGATGACCAATTGCCCTCTGCCCAGCATTCAGCGCAAGCATCCATCCCCGCTTCCTGGATGGCGTCTTTCCAGGCTGCCATGCGTTGTCGAGCTTCCCACCAATCCAGAGGTCCGGTGATATGTCCGATATACCGATAACCTTGCTCGATAAGGTGGGCCATCGCAAGGCGGCCGCCCATGTAATTGTTGATCGAAACGACGGAAATGTTCTGGCGCGGTTCCATCGTCAAATACACGATCGGGAGTTGCAGTCCTTCCGGCAAGCGGGCAGACCAGCTGCGGTTATTTCCGACTTCGGGGACCGCCCAGATCACACCGTCAACATGTCTGGCCAGGAGAGCATGAAATATGGATGTCGGGTCGTCCATGTCGAAGCGCGGCAGTTCCTCAAGCAGCAGGGCGTACCCTGCTTCGGAGGCCGATTCCGTGATTCCGCTCAACGTCCTGGATGGACCGGTGTGACGCAAACCGGAGGTGACCACTCCCAGGGTGTAGCTTCTTTGAGAGATGAGGCTGCGAGCCAGGGCGCTGGGTCGAAAATCGAGCTCATCGATCACGGTCTGCACACGCCGTCGTGTGTCAGCCGAAACGTCAGGGCGCCCGTTGATGACCCTCGAAACGGTTTGGGTTGAAACGCCTGCCGCCGAGGCGACCTGTCTTATGGTTGAGCGGCCAGTTTTTGGATTCAATGTTATCGTTCCCGTTATCGATAACATCTTATTCGAAGACGGGTACATTCCTCAAGTGACAAATGTCATGGCCGATTATGACATTTGGAAAATTCATCTCCCATGAACTGGTGATATTCTCAATTTATGCATGATTATCGAATATGGCAAATATGACAAAAATAATGAGATCAGGATGACTTGATCCAAGCTAACAAAAAATTGTCTGACAAATATTCATTGAATCAAACTATTCTCATTAATGGGGTATTTCGAAAGAAAAATCGAGGATCAAACCAGAGAATCCAATATGTCAGGCTCTAATCCGCTTCAGAATCCGGTTAATTTGACTTCCTTTCTCAGGTTGTTTAGGAGGGCGAGCCAGCCGAGGCATTGGCCCGACCAACGTGCTCGGTCATGGGCGCGTGAAATAAAAAATTACCCAGACCTGCCTGAAATTTATAAGCCCTTCTTTCGGGAGAAAAAACTCGATCATCTCGAACCGTTCCCTTACACGGTGGTCAGCCCGACCTTCAAAGGCGGTCACGGCCGACCGGAAAACGAACGGTTACTGTGGATCTCTGACCGCACCGTAAACGTGTTGGAATTCGTCGATGGTCAGCTCCATAGCACATATTACAATCCTGAGCAGATCGTCTATCTCGAACGAGGCAGTATATTGCTGCACGCCTGGATCAGCATAATGGGTCAGGATGCAGCCGGAATCAACTCAACGACCATCCGCTACAACGCGGTGACCGACCCCATCATGGCGCCGTTCCTATCCTGTCTGAGAGTGACTCCTGCTACAGGGGGATCGATCGACCTGGATCGGGAAAGGAGCCGGTTTGACTTCCTTTCGTTTTCAAATTTTAAGTTCATGAGTTATGGTCAGGCCAGTATCCAACAGGGCGCGCGCGTAAACAGGATCCTTTTACAGCCGCAGATTCGCCATGATATTTTTAGATTTTCCGGATTTAACATTTCCCGTCTCATTCAGCCGTCGCATTTGATCATCCTCACAGACGGTGAGTTGATCATCATCCGCGATGATGATAGCCAGCCCTGGAGCAGAAAGGATCCTTACGGCGCTATTTGGTCCTTTATCTCCCGGGAACGCATAC
>MGNL01000065.1:0-532 GCA_001796785.1 Chloroflexi bacterium RBG_16_51_16
CGCTATGCTGACGCGGCTAGTTGAGGACTTGCGGCTTCTTTCCCTGGCTGAGGCAGGTCAGCTTAAACTTGAGCGGGTAAATGCCGACTTTGGCGAACTCGTAACCCGGGCTGTGGAGCCATTCCGCCTGCAAGCGCAATCCCAAGAAATTGAACTCGCCGTAGATATTGCACACAACCTGCCATTCACCAACATGGACGTGGATCGCATTACCCAGGTAATTCGCAACCTGCTCAGCAATTCCATGCGGCATACACCTGCGGGAGGACGGGTAACGGTGAGGTGCGAAAAAGAGTTGACAGATAATATCTTGTTCCAGATTACCGATACCGGGGAGGGGATCCCACCTGATGATCTTCCCTATATCTTCGATCGGTTCTACCGTGCCGATAAATCTCGTTCACGTGCCAGCGGCGGCTCAGGGATTGGGCTGGCTATCGTCAAGCAATTCGTGAGTGCGCACAGCGGCAAGGTTTGGGCGGAAAGTCAGCCAGGCAGCGGGACAACGATCGGGTTCGTACTTCCGATCCAG
>MGNL01000065.1:541-6265 GCA_001796785.1 Chloroflexi bacterium RBG_16_51_16
AAACCAGCGGTATAACCGGCAACCATCCATTCAAAAGGTGCAATGTGTTGCGCCTTTTCTGATGGTGCTGGGATATAATCGCCAATCACATTTTCTGGAATAAAAGTCCTTGTTAATGGTGTCGCGATTTGTGAAATTAACTGCTTTGTGCATTACCATTCTCTTCGGCGTGCAGATGGTTGCCTGTTCAACCGTTCCATCCCAAGCAACACCGCTGCAGGATACGGCGACCATCGATTTCAGCACCCTGCTCGTCAGCCTCACATTCGACGATGGAGTCGCTGACAATTACTTAGTCCGTACTGACCTTGCTGCTAACAAGCTCCGCGCCACCTGGTACATCATCAGCGGTTTTGTTGGCACCCCGGGTTATCTCACGGAATCACAATTGCATGATCTCGCCACGGATGGTCATGAGATCGGTTCGCATACAGTCGATCACGTCAACCTCATCGAAACCCGCGGAGCGGCTCTCAGCTATGAGATCTGCCAGAGCCGCGTCGATCTGATGCAGATGGGTTTCGAGATAAACACCTTCGCTTACCCCTATGGACATTTCGATGAAGCCGCGCGTCAACTTGTTATTGACTGCGGCTACAACGGTGCCCGCACCGTTATCGATGGTCCTGAGCTCATTCCCCCCGTAGATCCGTTCGCCCTCCACTCCATGCCTTATATCGTGAAGGATACCCGCCTGGCGAAAATGCAGCGCTACATCACGGAGGCTGCTGAAGGCGGTGGCGGTTGGGTCATCTTCATTTTCCACCACGTCTGCAGCGGCTGCGACCAGTACTCCATTGAACCCGCGGTATTTTCCGAATTTGCAGACTGGCTTGGAGAACAGCAACAAATGGGTCTGGTCGTAAAAACCGTCGGCGAGGTGATCGGAGGAACCATCCAACCTCCGGTGCAGCCTTGACCTGCTCGTGTTTTCGAGAAGTGAATGGGATTTATTTACAAAGGTTGATTTCGAGTTTTATCCGCCCTGTGCTTTTTCATCAACCGGTGTGTTTAAAACTTTCAACATCTGCTCGTAGATGCCCGGCGCACAGGCAATGATCGATTGTGGCGCAGAAAGATAATCCGCCTTTCCGCGTACATTCGTGACCTTCGCCCCGCTTTCCTCAGCGATCAGTCCGCCCGCAGCTACATCCCACGGATTGAGCTGAAGTTCCCAAAATCCATCGAACCGCCCTGCCGCTACATAACAGCAATCCAATGCTGCAGATCCGAGCCGCCGGACTCCCTGGCTCTGCTTGGCGAAGCGCACGTAGTTGCCAAAATTATCGTATTCTGTATCCCAGGCGTCATATGGAAAACCGGTGACCAGCAGACTCTTCTTCAAATCGATCGCCTCTGAGGAATGGATTCGTTTTCCGTTCATAAACGATCCTGCGTTGCGCTCCGCACCATATAACTCATCACG
Source organism: Chloroflexi bacterium RBG_16_51_16 (assembly GCA_001796785.1). GTDB lineage: Bacteria > Chloroflexota > Anaerolineae > Anaerolineales > Villigracilaceae > RBG-16-51-16. Next base: position 1,968 of record MGNL01000065.1, read on the forward strand.
CATCGGGTCGTAAACCACTCCCAGACTCATCCTGCCCATCGCCGAGTATCCGATGGAAACTGTGAAGATCGGGATTTGATGGGCATAGTTCACCGTACCATCCAGTGGATCGATGATCCAGACCGAATCTTGACTACCGCTCGTCACGCCACTCTCCTCGGCCAGGATCTTGTGACCGGGATATCGTTTCCGGATCTCGTCGATCAGGTATGCCTCAGATTGGTGATCAACTTCGGTCACCAGATCGATGACGCCTTTGTAGCGGATCTCATGCTCCTGCTCGTATCCAGCCCGTAATATTTTCCCCGCCTCACGCGCCAGTTCTTCTAATACTTGAATGGTTGGTTGCATATGAATTTTTTTCTCATTCACGAAGATGTGCCATACAGACCGATGGATGCAAGCTGGATCTCGAGCTTCTCTCAGCTATTCCAGGCTGACGGTCGAACTTCTTCGTGGTTTTGGACTGCTCTCCTTATTTGGAATTTTCTTTACTATGCCGTAGTGAGAGCCAATAATAAGCCAAAGGCGGATGGACTGTAGCCTAGCGATCTCTTCCACTATTTTGTCCCCTGCGTACCTAGAGAGCTGCTACGCGGATTGGTAATACCCGACGTCCACCGAGTAGACACGCCCGTGCTTGACGACCTGCTTGACGAGGTTGGTCCCGAACCGGTAACCCAGCTGGCGGTAATCCGCTACGGTTAGGATTAGTAGGTCAGCCTCTTTACCGGCTTCCAGAGAGCCGATCTGTTCGTCGCGGCGGATCGCATAAGCCGCGTTGATCGTCGCGGCCGCGATCGCCATCGCAGGCGTCAGCCCCATATAACGGCAGGCAAGCGCCATCGCAAATTGCATGGACTCGTTCCATGCGGTCCCCGGGTTGCAATCCGTAGCCAAGGCTAAGATCGCGTTCGCTGCAAGCAGTTCAGCAGCAGGTGTATAGTCTTTTTCAGCCAATCCGAACGGCGTACAGGGAAGCGCCACTGCAGCAGTCCTGGAATTTCCCAACGCACGGATATCGGCTGCCGAGGTTTTAACCAGGTGGTCTGCCGAAGCTGCCTCCAATTCGACTGCCAGCGATGCGCCGCCGAGATTATCGAATTCGTCCGCATGGATTTTTAGAGGAAAGCCGAGGTCTTTCGCTTTCTGCAGGATCTGGCGCGATTGCACCAGGCTGAATGCTTTATCCTCACAGAACACATCCACGAACGGCATTTTCAGGCGAGGTGCATGCGTGCCCCACCATTCCTTGAGCATGGGCAGCATAGTCTCACAAACCAGGTCCGTGTAACCCTGTGGGTTGTCCTTGTATTCGGGTGGGATCGCATGTGCACCGAGAAATGTGATCGCCAGGTCAAGCGGACCTTCATGATCCAGGGCGACCAGCGCCTTAAGCAGCCTGAACTCGGTGGCAGTCTGCAGACCGTACCCGGTTTTGGCTTCGGCTGTTGTGGTCCCGTGGGCGAACATGCGCAGCAGCCTGGGTCTGGTTTGCGCGACCAGGGATTCGATGCTTGCCGCCCGGGTAGCTTTCACGGTTGAAAGGATACCGCCGCCAGCTGCCAGGATATCCAGATACCTGGCGCCGGCCATCTTCATTTCAAACTCCGATGCCCGGTCGCCTGCCCAGATCACGTGGGTATGTGGATCGACAAAGCCCGGCAGGACCACGCATCCTGCGGCATCCAGGCTGGGTTCATTGGGATTCGCCGCCCTCAGCTTATCCGTGTTACCCACCTCGACGATCATTTCATTCCTAAACAGGACGGCTCCATTCTCAATAATATCCAGAGTGCCGAGATCCCTCCCACGCTGCGGTCCACCCTTGAGAGTTAATAATTGAGACGAAGAATGAATAAGCATACTCCCATTTAACCACAGATGATCGATACAATGCGGGGGCTATCATAGGGCGGATTTGTTAAAAAAAAGGAACACGTCATTGTGCTTGTGGTACCGGGGTACTGGTGTAAATCGCACAATAGGGGATAATCACGGGTAAAACCGAAGGCGTTTGCTATCAGCCTGTTTACACTCTTGTCAGACTAACATAACTGTTAAGGATTCCAACCTGCGTCCTCTTGTAAATATACCTGTAGCGGTTAGAATAATGGATATCCCGGGTGGTCTTCCCGGGAAATCTAATTGAAAGGAGATTAATGACCATGTTTTTTGCACCTAAAGAAAAAGGCCAAGGCTTAGTTGAATATGCGCTGATTCTTGTTTTGGTAGCCATCGTTGTGATCGTTGCTCTGATGATCCTCGGTCCATTGATCGGCAATGTGTTCAGCACGATTAACGACAGCCTCGAATCATTCTCGAGCTAACTCGAGATTGTATAAACGGCCTACAAAGCCCTGTCTCCGGACAGGGCTTTACTTTTAATTATCAGCGCTTCTCCGACCAGCAAGGCGATTAGATAAATCTTCATCTCAAACATCATTCCAAACTTAAGGCAAAGTTGGCCGTTCAATAACCGCAGCCTTCTGGGTCTTTTGCAGGGTCAACAGCGCTAACATTCCACAGCTGTTGAACACGACCGCACCAAGGGCAGCCGGAAGGAATCCATAAGTCTGATAAATCAACGTGGCCAGAAATGCACCCAGCACACGTCCGAGCGAGTGCCCCGTAATATTTAAGGTGAGAAGCGTAGCTCGCGCCTTTGGCATCAATTCGCTCATCATCGGGAGTTGACTGACAACGGTGTATTCAAAAGTGATATAGAAAAGGAACAGGCCGATCAAGGCACCTATCTGCGTTGTGCCAAGGAAGGGTAACGCGATCGCGCTAAGCGAATTTAGGAGCAAACCCATTCCCAAGGCTCGAGGTTTACCCAGGCGGTCTGTCGTGAACGCCACCAATCCCTCCCCGCTGAGTTCGGCGAATCCGATCACAGCCGAGGCGCCAGCCAGCGCAGCGATCTTCAATCCGAAAGAATCTTCCAGCCAAACTCCGAAGATCAGGTTGACGAGTTCGTGTGCAGAGCTCGCCCAGAACGCGATCGAAATTCCTGCCATGGCGGGAATCGAGCTGAGTATGGATTGGAATTCTCCACGAACGTGAACCGCAGGATCATGTTGCTCATCTTTCTGTGGAACCATCCACGCAATGACAATGAGCATCAAAACTCCAAAACCGGCCAGCATCGGAAATGGTGCGGACCATCCCATCCTTGAAATGATCCATCCGATGACTGGTATACCCAGAATAAATGCCAGGGACCAGGATACCTCTGTGATGGCCAGGGTCGTACCGCGTTGATGATAGGGGATCCGGTCGCCCAAATAAGCCTGCATCGCCGGATCGAACAGATGCTTTCCAAGCAACCCAAGGATCAGCGCAACGGAGAGCGTAATCAGGTTTGGCCAGAACGCTACTAAACCGACCCCAAAAGTAAAGACCAGGATCCCGGCCAGCATCCCAAACCTGCGCCCGTGGCGATCAGCCGTTGAAGCCAGTAAGGGTACGAACAATCCAACCAATGAACGTCCTGTGACAGCTAGCGAAAGTGCTGTTAAGTCCACACCGAGTGAGCGTGCGAATACAGCCAGGAACGGATACACCATCCTGTGCATCGTGTTCATGATCGTCTGCAGGAGAGTAAAAACCGCGATTTGAAGCCGAAGCTGCACGAGCTACTCTGATCTCGTTAGGCTGTGAAACCAACGTGCAAGGCAAAAGGCAGCAGCACAGGACGCAAGGGTAATCAATAAGAAAAACAGCATCACCCACGGCAAGCCTGAATTAAAGATGGGTGAAGGCGGTGGGTGCATGACATACTCGGCCTTGGAAAAGGCAAAGCCCAAGAGGGTAATAAAGCTGAGATTTGCTGCGCTAATTAACCGTTGATTATTTAAAAACCATAAACCAGCTTGTAAAAGCAAACCAGCGATCGCAAAGACAGACGCTAACCGAAACCGCGGCTCAGCCAGAAATAGCCCGTTCCAGTTAGCTTGCATGGCCCACAAGGACAGCGGCAGGTAGGTTAGCCAGAAAAGTGTCGCTGCCCTGCCTAGCGCAACAGACCACTTGTGGTATCCCTCTCGATTAGTGATAAGTCCGATCAATCCGGTGAGCCCGGATAATAAAAAGGTGAATTCCGCTGCCAGGACCCAGGCTCCGTGCAGGTAAACGATGCGGACATCGGATCCAAGAGTCCGTTCTTCAGGTCCGAAGGCTGCCAGAAGAATAATCCCAAGGACGATCAGGATGAATTGTGCCAGAGGTGATTTGTGAACAGGCATTGGCCGATTTTACTTGAAACCTGCCAATCAAGACTCAACGTATTATTTGAA
>MGNL01000066.1:0-18341 GCA_001796785.1 Chloroflexi bacterium RBG_16_51_16
GTGGAGATCGGCGGTATGCGAGACGAAGATATTGAAGTCGCATATGACCAAGGAATCATCATGATCAGTGGTGTCCGGAGTGAAAAGCCCGAGAGGCGCGCATATCACCAAATGGAACTCCGATTTGGCAAGTTTGCAGTTGCAGTCGGGTTACCAGGCCAGGTTGACGTGGAAAATTCCGTGGCTGAATACGCCGACGGTTTTCTTACCGTAAACCTGCCAAAAATAATCGAAAAAGGCGGGGTTTGAGCATGCCTGCTTCCCGTTGGTATTCAAATTTCAACGATCTGATCCAATGGCTTGGAGAATCCCAGGATGAACTACTTAGCCTGTTGATGCCATCCTTTGTTACCAGTATTCCTAGGAAAGAACCATCCAAGTCTGATCCCAGCCAGGAAAAAAAATCAGAAGCGATCAAATTTCCGGAAATATTGCCCATCCTGCCACTACGAGGCGTGGTTGTCTATCCAAATACCGCCGTACCATTAACAGTTGGCCAGGCGCGTTCCATAAAATTGGTGGACGAAGTTGTAGCGGGTGATAAGTTGGTTGGTTTGGTTGCAGCCACTAATCCGGATCTGGAAACGCCGGGGCCGGCGGACTTGTATCGGGTCGGAACGATTGCCACGGTACATCGTCTGCTCAGAGCTCCAGATGGAACTGTCCGTTTGTTGGTACAAGGTACAGACAGGTTCCGGTTGGAGGAATTTGTTACCGAAGATCCATATCTGAAAGCGAAAATACAACTTGCTCCGGAAACTGTCGAGGAAGGTTTGGAAATTGATGCCCTAGCGCGAAATGCGAGGGATCAGTTCCAACAGATCACTCAAATGATCCCTTCGTTCCCGGAGGAACTGGCTGTCTCGATCAATTCACTTGAGGATGCGCTTCAAACAGCCTATACCATTGCGAATTTCCAACGAATTGAGCTTAAGGATGCACAGGAATTACTGGAGATCGATTCGGCTAGTGAAAAGTTAAAGAAATTGGTCAATCTTCTCGTTCGCGAGGCTGAAGTACTTAGTTTGGGACAGAAAATCCAGAATGAGGCGCGGGGGGAGATAGAGAAAGTCCAGCGCGAATACTTCCTTCGCGAGCAGATGAAAGCGATCCAGAAAGAGTTGGGAGAGAAGGACGAACAAGCAATCGAAACGGATGAGTTCCAGAAAAAAATCAAGAACGCCAAGATGCCGGAAGAGGCAGGGAAAATTGCCAAACGCGAGCTCGACCGACTGACGCGGCTTCCGACCGCTGCGGCGGAATATGGAGTCATTCGCACCTATCTCGACTGGCTGGTTTCTCTGCCCTGGTCCAAATCTACTGAGGATAAATTGGACATAGCCCATGCGAGGGAAATCCTCGATCAGGACCACTATGGATTGAAAGATGTAAAGGAAAGGATCCTGGAATTTCTTGCCATCCGCAAGTTACGGATCGACAGAAAAGACGAAAAACAGGAACCTTCCAAAGACCAGATCCGCCGGGAGCGCGAAGGCGTAATTTTATGTTTCGTGGGTCCACCTGGCGTTGGAAAAACTTCACTGGGACAATCCATCGCACGCGCTATGGGTAGAAAATTCACACGCATCTCCTTGGGCGGCCTTCGTGATGAAGCAGAGATCCGCGGCCACCGGCGGACCTACATTGGCGCCATGCCGGGACGGATCCTTCAAGCCCTACGACGAATCGAAACCCGAAACCCGGGTTTTATGCTTGATGAGATCGATAAATTAACCTTTGATTTTCATGGTGACCCGGCGTCGGCTTTGCTGGAGGTTCTTGATCCGGAACAAAATAATGAATTCCGGGATAATTATATTGAAGTCGCCTACGATTTGTCACAGGTATTTTTCATAACTACGGCTAACACGCTGGAAACGATACCCGGACCGCTCCGGGATCGAATGGAGATCATCCCCCTTAGCGGTTACACAGATAATGAAAAAACAGCCATCGCTCGCGGATACCTGATTCCGCGGCAGATCCGTGAAAACAGCCTGCATGAAGATGAAGTGACTTTCACGGACAAGGCTCTGGAAAAAATCATCCAGGAGTATACGCGGGAATCCGGTGTTCGAAACCTGGAGAGGCGGATCGGCGCAATATGTCGAAAAATCGCAACCTCGATCGCGGAAGGCAGGAAAGATACTTATTCGATCACTCCTAAGCTCGTTGAAGAATATCTGGATCATCCATTATTTTTAGGTCCAGACGAAGTCGCGATGCGTGTGTCCATACCAGGCGTGGCGCCTGCTTTGGCTTGGACGCCATACGGTGGCGACGTTTTGTTTATCGAAGCCACCGCGATGCCAGGAGGCAAGGGCTTTCAACTCACCGGTTCGCTTGGGAATGTGATGCAAGAATCTGCACGTGCGGCTTTGTCTTTCGTTCGATCACGAGCGAATCAACTAGGTCTCGAGCCCTCATTTTTCGATCGCACTGACATCCATATGCATATTCCAGCAGGGGCGCAGCCGAAGGACGGCCCTTCAGCTGGCGTGACCATGGCAACTGCACTGGTTTCCCTTGTTTCCGGGCGAAAGGTGAAATCCCAGTTGGGTATGACTGGTGAGATCACATTAAGAGGCCAGGTTTTACCGGTTGGAGGAATTAAAGAGAAAGTCCTCGCGGCGCACCGCAACGGCTTGAAGGAAGTGATCCTACCAAAAAGGAATGAAGCAGATATCGACGACGTTCCGGATGAAATCCGAAAATCCATGAAGTTTGTATTCGCCCAAACGGTCGATGAAGTACTGAATGCCGCACTTGAAACGAAGCGAAGCCTGGTTAAGTCAGAAGAACAACAACTCAAAGCCAAGGGTAATAAGGATAAGAAATCAAAGGCGGTCAAAAAATCGAATGCCAAGAGTCCTTCTAATCGAAGATGATGCCACCATGTTGTCGCTGCTTGAAACCTTGCTTACCATGGAAGGTTTTCAAGTCGATCCTATCAGCGCGGATGCAGATATCTTTCAGTCGATCAGGAGCTCAAAGCCGGATGTGATCCTTATGGATGTGTATCTCGGCGAACAAAACGGCATCGAATACCTGGATAGCATGCGTAAAGAAAAAGATCTTGACAGTATCCGGATCATCATGACCTCTGGGATCGATCACAGTGACGAGTGCATTCGGCGTGGTGCAGACGGATTCCTGTTGAAACCATTTACACCTGAAGAATTGCTTCAATTAATAAGATCAAATTCCCATCCAAAATCGGCTTAATTAAACACACTTTCCTGAAATGAAAATATAAATAGTGGCTCGAAATGATATTCCAAAATTGGATTGATTGATCGAATATTGCATTAATCAGGCTACGATCATTGGCATGAGCATCAGATTTGGCATATTGACAGTATCGGATCGGTCAGCAAGGGGTGAGCGCACCGATCGCTCAGGGATTGAGTTGAGCGCCGCTGTAAAAATAAAAGGATGGGAAGTCCGAGAACAGGCGATTGTTCCAGATGAAATCGATCAAATCCGGAATAAACTCATCGCATGGTGTGATGCCCACACGGTTGATGTTGTTCTAACAACAGGTGGAACAGGCTTTTCTAACCGGGATGTAACACCAGAAGCCTCTTTGGATGTTATCGAGCGGTTAGCGCCTGGGTTGACTGAAGCAATGAGAAGGGCGGGTGTTTCTATTACACCGCATGCCATGCTCTCCCGGGCGGTAAGCGGCATCCGCGGGAAAACCCTGATTGTGAACCTGCCGGGAAGTCCAACCGGAGCAGTTCAAAGCCTAGAAGTCATCCTGCCTGTCCTTGAGCATGCTGTCGAGTTATTAAATGACGACCCGAACTCAGAGAGCAACCACTGATCCCAATCTCCGGCTGAATCCTTTGTAGTATAATCGCTCGGCTTATAACCTTAAAGACAGGAAATTTTCATGATCGATGTAAATGAGTTGCGCAAAGGCGTCACTTTTGAACTGGATGGTAGTCTTTATAAAGTCTTGGATTACAGCCATAACAAATCCGGCAGAGGAAATGCAACCATTCGAGTTAAAGCTCGAAACCTATTAACCTTTGCCACCATCGAACGGACCTTCTCGTCCGGGCAATCCGTTCAAGATGTCCGGCTGGATTTTCATGATGTCTCTTATCTTTATTCGGACGGTGATTTCTACCATTTCATGGACAAGGAAACCTTCGAGCAACCGGCCATAAAGAAAGAAACCATCGGAGATCAAACAAAATATTTACGGGAGGGGATGGAGGTCAAGCTTACTTTTTACAATGGTGAGGCAATCGATGTAGAACTGCCAACTTCCGTTGATTTAAAGGTTGTGAGGGCGGAAATGGCCATCCGTGGAGATACCGCCACCGGTGTGACCAAAAAAGTGGAAACCGATACAGGATTAATCGTCCAGTGCCCAAATTTCGTAAATGTTGGGGATACCATTCGGATTGATACTCGCACGGGGGAATACGTCACCCGCATCTGATGCGTACACCCGCAGGCAAGGAATGTTCCTGGTTTTATGGTGACTATCACCGGGGTCGCAATGTAGAAGAATGTCGACTCTTAATGGCTGCCAGCGAAAGATGGAGCCGGGATCTTTGCTTTCATTGTCCCGTGCCTTCAATCACCCTGGCGAACGCTTGCGAATATATGCGGCTGCGTCCTAAAATTCAACGTCCATTAACTGCGCTATTCCAAAGACGCGTCCAGGTCTCTGCCTTTTGCGATAAAGTCAAGCGGGAAGTATTGGAACCCCATATCGGATGCGGCGAGTGCCATAATCTGCCCATTGAAATAAAAGTCAGCGACTAGTAACGTACCATAAATAAATTTGTTGACCCGTGATGACAATAACTTTATTAATTGACTTGGATGATACTTTACTTGATTCGCATTTGGAAGATTTCCTGCCTGCCTATTTTCGCGCTCTCGCAGCCCATTTGGCGCATATAGTTCCAACCGAAAAACTACTGCCAGCCCTGATGGCGGGCACCCAAAAAATGATTCAAAATACGGATCCTGGCTGTACGCTTCAGGAGGTTTTTGAACAAAGTTTTTATCCTCAATTAAACGTGAAGCGAGAGGAATTGGAGTCAGGGATTGAGGATTTTTACGATCGTGAGTTTCCACTGCTCGGAAAATTAACCAAGCCTCGTTCCGATGCGCAGGAATTTTTGGGTTGGGCCAGGGCGCAGGGATATCGAATTGCAATCGCAACCGATCCATTGTTCCCTCGTAAGGCTACTCTCCACAGGATCAAATGGGCTGGATTGGATCCAGAGAACTTTGCCCTGATCTCCACGTTTGAAAAATTCCATTTTTCGAAAAATAATCCCGCCTATTACGGAGAGGTCCTTGGTCAAATGGGCTGGCCGGACGGACCCATCGTTATGGTCGGTAACGATTTTAATCGGGATATTTACCCTGCTCAACTGGCGGGTTTTGCAACGTATGAAATCTCATCGGGTTTCCCTTCCAATGAGATTCAAGAGGAACGAAATTCGAAAGGTAATTTTAAATCATTAAGCAGCTGGATTCAAAATGTTGCACCGGAGACCTTTGCGCCCGATTTTCATTCAAGGGAAGCGCAGATTGCTTTGATGGCAGCTACTCCGGCTTCATTGGATGCGTTGTTGAGGGATTTGGATAAGAAAGAATGGATCATCAAATCATCTCCAGAGGACTGGGCAATGATTGAAATCGTATGCCATTTGCGGGATTCTGAAAGCGAGTTGAACCAGATGCAGATCCAATTGTTTGGGAATGGCAAAGAGCCCTTCATTCCAAGACCGGATGCAGCTGTATGGGCACGGCAACGGAGCTACCTGAATGAAGATCCTGAAAAAGCATTGGCAGGGTTTATCAGCTCGCGAAGGCAGACCATCGATATGCTTAATAATTTACCGTTACAACACTGGGCGTTGAAAGCCAGGCATTCGATATTTGGTCCAACCAACTTTCTTGAAGTGATCGGATTTATGACAGAGCACGACCGACTTCACATTCAACAGGCGTGGAAAACGCTTCGATTTATCCAAGGCAGCGAATGATTGCCGTGTCTTAAGAATGAAGCGCGTGTTATAACAGCTTAGGCGAGCAATTTGCCTTCCTTAACCAGAAGGAATAACAGAGCAGGTTGACGGGAGAAGAATATTCATGCAGCAACGCGTCGTGATGACAGGATTGGGTTGCATCAGTCCGGTCGGAAATAATGTCCAAGAAACCTGGCGGGCATTGCTTGCAGGCAAGTCCGGTGCGGGACCTATCACAGGTTTTGATGCCAGTATGCATAAAACAAGATTCGCGGCTGAAGTTAAGGGATATGACCCCGTTGAAATTTTTGGAGGACGCGAAGCTCGCAAGATGGATCGTTTCACTCAATTTGCTACAACCGCCGCGCTTGAGGCAATGGATCACGCTAAATTGGTCATCGACGTATCAAATCGCGACCGGACGGGCGTTCTAATTGGCACAGGCATAGGCGGGATTATGACCCTGTTAGAACAGGTGGAAATATTAAGAGAGCGTGGCCCTGAACGCGTCAGTCCGTTCCTCATCCCGATGATGATCGCCGATAGTGCGGCTGGTCATCTAGCCATACGGTTGGGTGTACGGGGACCCAACATGGCGCTAGCAACAGCATGCGCATCCGGAACGAACGCGATTGGGGAAGCTGCTGAGATGATCCGGAGGGGTGCAGCCGATGTGATGCTTGCCGGAGCATCCGAGGCAGCCATAACTGCCATAACCATGGCGGGGATGAATGTCATGGGCGCACTTTCCAAACATAATGATGATCCGACCAAGGCTTCCCGCCCGTTCGACAAATTGCGGGATGGATTTCTGATGGCTGAGGGCGCCGGCATTGTGATTCTCGAATCTGCGGAACATGCCAGGTCACGAAACGCCACGATCCTGTGTGAAATTACTGGATACGGCACTTCCGATGACGCTCATCATATCTCAGCTCCGGCCGAGAATGGTGCCGGTGCTGCCCTGGCGATGCAATTGGCGCTTGAAAATGCTAAGTTAACCGTCAATGAGATTGGATATATCAATGCACACGGCACTTCCACACCTTTGAACGATAAAAGTGAAACCGCAGCCATCAAAACAGTGTTTGGCGAGCAGGCTTATAACATTCCGGTATCTTCCACTAAATCCATGACCGGTCATTTGCTCGGCGCATCCGGTGGAATTGAAGCGGTCATCTGCGCGCTGGTCATATCAAACGGCATCCTGCCCCCGACGATTAATTATGAACATCCCGACCCTGAATGTGACCTGGACTATGTACCTAACCGGCCTCGCAAATGGGCACCCGATCATGTGATGTCGAATTCATTCGGCTTTGGGGGTCATAATGCTACTCTTGTAATTAGCCGCCATCATGATTGAAATATAGAAGGGTCTGAGAAGGAGAACGGATGCCATACGCGCATATCACCGGTTGGGGTATGTATGTACCCGAGCTTGTGCTTACGAACGAAGATCTCTCCAAAATCGTGGATACGAACGACGAATGGATTCGCGAACGGACAGGCATTCGTGAACGCCATATCGCCCGGGAAAACGAATATCCCTCAACGCTTGCGGTTCGCGCAGGACTAAAAGCGCTCGATATCGCCAATTTACGTCCGACCGAGCTGGATCTGATCATATGCGCAACATCCACACCAGAATATCTCTTGCCGTCAACGGCCAGCATCATCCAGGATCAAATTGGTGCGACAAAGGCGGGAGCATTTGATTTGTTGGCTGCATGTACAGGCTTTATCTACGGGCTGAACATGGGCGCTCAATTCATCCGCAGCGGATCGTTGAAAAATATAATGGTGATTGGAACAGAAACCTTATCCCGCTTTATAAATTGGAAGGATCGCACCACTTGCATCCTGTTTGGTGATGGCGCAGGTGCATTCGTGCTACAGGCAAGTGATGAACCGGGCGGTGTCGTCTCAGCGGTCATGCATTCGGATGGATCGGGGGCAAACTTGTTGACCCTGCCTGTAGGTTCAAGGTTTCCTGCAACAGAAGAATCGGTTCGCAATAACAAGCACTTTATAGAAATGGATGGGAAGGAAGTTTTTCGATTTGCCACCCGGGTGATGGTCCAGGCTACGAATGAAGCCTTAAAAGCTGCAGGATGGACACTCGAGGATGTACAATGGGTGATCCCTCACCAGGCTAACCTGAGGATTATTGATTCTGCGGCACGGGGTCTCAAATTACCACTTGAAAGGTTCATAATCAATATTGATCGGTACGGTAACACTTCAACCGCTTCGATTCCGATGGCTGCAGTCGAGGCGGTTGAAAATGGATCCATCAAGCCAGGAGATAAAATCGTACTCGTAGGATTTGGGGGAGGCTTAACCTGGGGTGCACTCACCGCCGAATGGACCGGACCACTGCCTGACAGGCGGCCGGTACATCCACAGCGATATCGCACGCTTGCCCGTGTTCGTTCTATCTTCAGGCGCTTGCTTCGGTTCATCGAAGGGATATTCTTTCGCCGGGAACTATGAATGTAGGGAGGTGAGCTGGATCGATGGCGAAACCTCCTGGATTATGGTAGGATAAAAAGGCAACCGAAAAAGGAGATGAGCATGCCTCGTTTAGGTGGTTGGGAATGGATTATCATCCTGGTAATCATTCTCCTGATATTTGGGCCAGGACGAATCGGTAAAGTAGCCGGTGAGCTTGGTAAGAGCATCAAGGCGTTCCGCAGCGGTTTAAGTGGACAAGATGGGGAAGAAGGAAAATCGGAATCCGAGGATAAGAAAAAAGAATAAATCACCATAGTCGTTGAAAATGACCTTTCGGTGTTCCGAAAGGTCATTTTTTTATTTGTTGAAAAAGTTCTTCAACGTTATCCACAGGTTTACGACAGGTGAAATTTTCACAGTAATACGCCGTCGTGCGACCATTAAGCAGTTTTCGGTCAAGGGTAATTGGAGGCGACGATTCCAGCGGTGGGTGGCTTGTAACAGCTACGACCAATTCGGGGTCTAAATTGGAATTTATGAGGGTTTCAAAATCCTTAAAGGATTGGTCGTCCTTATTACGGACAACCACAAGGGTTTTCATTGGAGAACTAAAAACCGCGAAATTGGACAACCAATATGAAAATGAATGGGGGTATCGCTTTGTTTGCACGGCCGCGATTGAGAGCGCTTTTTCAGCAAGCGACGAATAATCTGGGTTACCGGTCAGGGCTGCCATTTTTAAAAGCACTGCACAAGCAAGCGCGTTCCCAGAAGGTGTGGCGTTATCCTGTAAATCCTTAGGTTTTATAATTAATAAAGACGAGTCAGAGGGTACATCATAAAAACCACCAACCGGGTCCTCGAACTTCTGGCGCATCTCATTAAAAAGCAACACTGCCTTAGAAAACCAACTCACGTTGTAATCCACCTGGTATAGATCGATCAAGGCTAAAATGATCGAAGCATAATCCTCCAGGAAGACCTCATTTATAACCCTTCCATCCCGCCAGCTCCGATGGAGACCTCCATCCGTGTAAAGGTGGGTCAAAATAAAATCCGCGCTGCGCGTAGCCATTCTGAGGTAATTATTTGCTTTCTTCTTATCTTCCAAAAACCTAGCGGCTTGTGCGAGCGTGGATATCATGAGTCCATTCCAGGAACATAGGATCTTGTCGTCTGTATTCGGGCGGATCCTCTCAGCCCGGATAGCAAGCAGCTTGCGGTTGCATTTCGCAATACGATTCGATATTTCGCTCCGTTCGATATTAAATCGGGCCGCTAGAGTCGCATCATCAAGAGACCGTTGAAGAATGATCTTGCCTTCCCAATTCCCATTAACGAGAAGCCCAAAGGCTTGTTTGTATAGCTCAAAATCCGGTCCCAATACCTTCTCGATCTCAAAATATTCCCAGGCATAGAATTTTCCTTCGACTCCTTCAGAATCAGCGTCCAAACTGGAATAAAAACCGCCCTCGGAATGGCTCAATTCTCGGGAAATGAAATCGAGGGTTTCGGTAACGATAATTTCGAAAAAAGGATCCTTTGTCAACTGCCAGGCATGCAAGTAGACCTTTGCCAGGAGGGCGTTGTCATAGAGCATTTTTTCAAAATGAGGAATATGCCAGGTGGCATCCGTTGAATATCTGGAGAAACCACCTCCTACAACATCGTACATGCCCCCACGGGAAATTGCCTTCAAATTATGGCTAACCAGATTTCCGAGTTCGATACTCCGCTCTTTTCTTGAAGCCCCATAGCTGAGTAAAAAATCAAGGCTCATGGCCTGAGGAAATTTAGGCGCGGATCCCCAGCCGCCTCCATCCCAGTCATACGTATCGACTAGAGATTGGACTGCACCATCAAGTATATTCGCCGGCAAGACAGACTCGACTTGCTGGTTCTGATGCCTATTATCCAGTGATTGAGTGATGTGCTCACCAGAATTCGTAATTTTCTCGCGATCCTCAATCCATGATTGAGAAATTGATGTCAAGACTTGTCGAAATGACGGAAGGTTATAGCGAGCGACCGGTGGGAAATAGGTACCCGCATAGAAAGGTTTCAAATCCGGAGTTAGGAATACCGACATGGGCCAGCCGCCTGAACCTGTCATGGATGTTACCGCTTGCATATAGATTGAATCAAGATCTGGTCGTTCTTCTCGGTCCACCTTGATGTTTACAAATCCAGCATTCATAAGGCTGGCGATTTCTGGATCTTCGAATGATTCATGTGCCATAACATGGCACCAGTGGCAAGCTGCATAACCGATGCTCAGGAAAATTGGTTTTTGCTCCAACCGAGCCTTGTTAATTGCTTCATTTCCCCATGGGTACCAATTTACCGGATTGTTCGCATGTTGAATTAAGTAAGGAGAGGTACTTTCTATTAGACGATTCATGGAGAATAATATTACTTCATGATAAAAAGTGGAGCCTCCATATGCTTACTGGAGGCTTCATAATTCTATTACATCATTTTACCGGTATTTGTATGGATACCGGATAAAGCCTGCCATAGCGCGATGCTCGTTTTTTCGCAAGCCTCAAGGGCAAGAGTTTGATCTGGCAGGTCAAGCTCTGAAATCGCATGAGCCAACCTCGACGACTCCTCCCAATTCCCGGCATGAGCTTTGAAATAATTCTCGCAATCTTCAGGGTAGCTATAATGCGCTCTCAATCCTTCCAGCTTGCTCTTTGAAGTTGCCGGTTGTTGGATTTCAAAGGCATACAGTGCGCCCAGTGCTTGAGCAGGTTTGGTAAAGAATTCCTTCGTCTGCCCGATCAGGCCGGATGTTTCTTCGAGAAGGGGTTGGCCGATCGTGGTATTTAATCCATGCGCAAACGAATCCCAAAGCTCATTATGCTCCTCTTCTTCAAACGCAGTTGCTTCGTCGCCAATGGTCGACCAGCCTTGAGGAATCAGCCGGATAAAATTTCCATATTCACTAGCATAAAGCTGAAGCGCTTCCTTGCTCAGTGTTCCATCGCTCCAGGCTTCATAAAATGGGTGTTTTAGTAGATGCCATTTTTCAATTATCCGGTCAAGTTCTTTTCTAATAACCATGATTGTTTGTCTCCTTTATCAATATTTGGATAATATTACTCCAATATCAAACAAACTAAAATTAGATTTATGTTTTATTTATGTATCAACATTACACAGCCTGTTTATGACACATGAATGATGATGATAGACAATTGCACAAATAAATCCACACTGAATCCGTATGGAGAAAAATGGTACCTGTGCATGCCTAATTAGAACCCTCAGGCATACCAGTTATAATAAAACCTCAAGATTTAATAATTGGGCAGGGATAACCCATGCGAATCAGTAAACTGGCATCAGAAATTTCAGAATCTCCTACCCTGGCACTGAATGAGGAAGCGCGCTTGCTCCGAGAAAGAGGTGAGCCTGTTATTCACCTAGGTATCGGTGAGCCGAAGAATAAGACCCCTATCAATGCCATACTGTCATCGGCCGCGAAATTGACAAGCGGGGAAGTGAAATACACTCCAACGGATGGTGTCCCGTCTTTAAAAAAAGCAATCATCCGATACACTGAAGAAAATTATGACCGGTTGGTTGCACCGGAAAACGTTATCGTCACGAACGGCGCCAAGCAGTCTCTGTTTAATATCTTCTTCAGCGTATTGAATCCCCAGGACGAGGTAATTATTTTGGCGCCTTATTGGGTTTCATACCCTGAAATTGTCAAAATGTGTTACGGAAAACCCGTTATCGTAACGCCCGAGGATGGTACATTCATTCCCGCATTCAGTGAAATAGAAAGGGCGGTTACTGGTTATACGCGGGCGATCATTATCAACAGCCCGAATAATCCTTCCGGAGCCATTTATCCACCCGAGTTAGTCCAAAAACTGGTTGAGTTCTGTGAGCAAAAAGGAATATTCCTTGTTTGCGACGATATCTATCAAAAGCTTGTCTTCGATCGCAGAGAAGTTATACCCGCCTTCCGTTTCACGAAGAACGACATTGAGGATTCTCACCTTCTCATTGTTAATGGAGTGGCAAAGATTTATGGAATGACCGGCTTCCGAATAGGCTGGGTGATCGGACCGAAGCCTTTAGTGCGTGTGATGACCAACATTACGGCCCAAACGACATCAGGTGTGTCCCCGGTATCGCAGGCGGCCGCGGAAGGGGCACTGAATGGCATGCAATCCGTGGTGGAGGCAATCCGGTTACATATAGAAAACAACCGCAATGTCCTGCTCCAGGAGATGAAATCCTTAACCGGCGCACGGTTGATCCCGCCTGAAGGCACGTTTTATGCGCTCCCTGACCTACGCGCCTTTAATAACGACTCAGTTGCATTATCAAATCTATTACTTAAAAAAGCACTGGTCGTGACAGTGCCTGGCAAGGAGTTTGGAATGGAAGGACATATCCGGCTGTCTATTTCCGGCTCTGTGAAGGATATTACAGAAGGTATTTCCCGAATAAAATGGGCGCTCGATCCATCCAGCCCGAATGAGATTTACATCGGAGACCGGAAAATGATACGGGATTGGATTTGAATCATAGTATTTCCCGTTGACTAAAAGGAACATAGAGACCATTTAACATGAATAACCTGCTCAATATAAAGACTCCTGCTGAGTTGATCGCGCAATTCAGAAAAGCGGATTACAACCTGTCCAATCACGGCATAAGTAATTTACGGCTGGCATATTGGAATCTACCCACGGAGGCACTATACGAGGAAGCGATTTTCAGAAACGAGGGTGCAACGGTCATGGGCGGACCACTCGTTGCGAACACAGGGAAACATACAGCACGATCAGCCAACGATAAATTTATTGTACGGGAAGCTGAGTCGGAAGGGCATGTCTGGTGGGGTGTGTATAACCGTCCGATGGAAGCAGTAAAGTTTGAGAATTTGTTCACCCGCTTACTCGGCCACTTGCAAGGAAGGGATGTTTTCGTTCAAGATGTATACGCCGGCGCAGACGAGAAATACAGGCTGCCTGTCCGAATCGTTACGCAACTAGCATGGCACAGCATGTTTGCCCGCAATATGTTCCTTCAACCGAAATCTCTGGAGGAATACGAACGATTTGTTCCTGAGTTTACGATACTCGGAATGCCTGATTTTAAAGCAGCTCCTTCGATCGACAACACCGCCAGCGATACTTATATCTGCCTGTCTTTTGCTAAAAAGCTCGCGATTATTGGGAATACGGCTTACGCCGGAGAGCTAAAAAAGTCGGTCTTTACGATATTAAATTATCTTTTACCGCTGGAGGGGGTGTTATCCATGCACTGTTCCGCCAATGTCGATCCAAAGGACACCAACGATGTTGCGCTTTTCTTTGGATTATCTGGAACAGGAAAAACGACCCTCTCTGCGGACCCTACCCGCAGATTAATCGGTGACGACGAGCACGGCTGGAGCGATGAAGGTGTGTTTAATTTCGAGGCGGGTTGTTACGCAAAGGTTATCGGCTTATCCGCCTCCTCTGAACCACAAATTCATGCTACAACCAGGATGTTCGGTACGATTTTGGAAAACGTACCATTTGATCCGGTAACAAGGCATATCGACCTGGATGATGAATCAATAACCGAAAACACACGCGCTTCTTATCCGTTGGAATATATCTCCAATTCGATTCCAGAAAAGAAATCAGGACACCCTCGAAATATCATCCTGCTGACATGCGATGCCAGCGGGGTTATGCCACCAATAGCCCGGCTAACAACAAACCAAGCGCTCTACCAGTTTATTTCAGGATATACATCGAAAATTGCCGGAACCGAAGTTGGGTTGGGTAAGGAGCCTGAAATTACTTTTTCTGCTTGTTTTGGCGGTCCTTTCATGGTGCATCATCCTTACCGCTATGCGGAAATCTTGAAGAGGAAGATCGAGCGGTATCAAGTTGTTTGTTGGCTTGTGAATACAGGTTGGGTGGGTGGTCCTTATGGTGTAGGAAAACGCATCAGTATTAGACACACTCGAAGTTTGCTGAGCGCAGCATTGACAGGCAAACTTGCGAATGTGAGCTATGCAAAGGATCCAATATTCGGCTTCGAAGTGCCAGTTGAATGCCCGGATGTGCCCGCCGAGGTGTTAAATCCTTCCAGCTCGTGGGCGGACAAATCCGAATACAATCGGCGTTATAAAGACCTGGCGCAACGATTTGTTGATAATTTCAAGAAATTCGAAGATGGGACGCCTGAAGAAGTGGTTGATGCAGGACCGCACATCTAATCCAGGTCTATTTTAGATAATCATCATAGAAGGTGATAGTTCTGTCCATGGCGAGGGAGAAGTATTTGGAGATGTTGTGATTATCGCCTTCGTAAGTGTATAAATCTGCGGGTTTTCCAGCGAAGCGTGCCAACTCCGCCAGCCGAATTGAAAATTCCAGAGGCACATCCTTATCCGCGGTCCCATGGTGGAGTTGCAATGGTCCCGAGAGGTCTCCCAGGTAATTAGTCGCCGATACTGAATTCCAGAATTCGGGGTTTTGCTCAGGGGTACCGTATTCCGTGATCCAAGCATCGCGCCAACCACCTCCGCGCGAACTCGGTGAGGCAGTGAAGGGACCTGTGCGCCGCCAGTTAT
This sequence comes from Chloroflexi bacterium RBG_16_51_16, assembly GCA_001796785.1. Taxonomy (GTDB): domain Bacteria; phylum Chloroflexota; class Anaerolineae; order Anaerolineales; family Villigracilaceae; genus RBG-16-51-16. The sequence goes on from MGNL01000066.1 coordinate 15,055, forward strand.
AAAGCATTTCAGGATAAGAGGCGACCACACCTGCCCATATCACCCCGGCTCTGACATCCTTGGTAATTACCATGGCACGCAGGCTTAGATAGCCACCCATCGAATGACCCCACAACCCGATCCGATCGGGATTTACTGATGGATGTTTCTTTATGGACGCAATCGCATTCAAAACATCAATTTCATAACCAGGATCGCCATACGCCCCGCGTGCCTCTCCTTCGGAGCGGTCATGACCCCGGTAATCTATTCGGAAGACGATATAACCACTGGTTGCCAACCGGTCTACATAATTGATGTAACGCTCTGTTGTTCTATAATCATCAGGAGGGATATAACCATGGTTAAACACAATCGCCGGCCAACCGATTGAAGGCATTGGTGATTCTGGAATAGTAAGCAATCCGAAAATCTTTAATTCATCTGAATAATAATAAGCATAATAGCGGCGATAATTCAGACCCCGATCCAGCTCGCGTTCGATATAAATTTCACTGCCGGGATACTCACCTGCCCTCATCGCCGGAATACTCATCGGATGAAGGACAGGTTGATTTGTTGGTGTAGGTGAAACAGCGATCGTTGGCTGGGATACTGCCAACGTCGCTGGCAGGCTTGGCTGAAGATCTGCAGATATTGTGGGAGGACTACCTAGAGTTGACGACGTATTGGTACACCCTGTAGAAAATATTATGAATAAAATACCGATCCATGAAATATATTTTGCCACGAAAGCCTACCGATAATAAAATACCTTTAGTAACAACTTATATAATTGTACCAAGGTAATAAATTTGGAATGAGCCAGCTAGATTAGATATTATCCGGGAATTTATACCTTTTCCCCTTCGAGATTTCTAAGTTTTTCGGTTGCTCTAAAATATTTCAAGTAGCGAATGGAATTTTGATCTCGCCCAAGAAGCAAGTCCGTGGCACGCAATAGACTTCCAAGCTTAATTGGATCGGTGATTGAACAAGTTGCGCCGACCTGTATTGCCATTGGAAGGAAAGCGCAATTGATGGTTGGACGATCCGGCAACCCGAAGGAAACATTGCTTGCTCCGAGGTTTATATTAACTCCAAAATATTCGTGAAGCATCGAAATGGTTTGGAGGGTAACCAGGGCTGCCTGGTTATCTGCACCGACGGTAAGCACCAGGGGATCAATAATGATATCTTCTATTGAAATTCCGAGTGCAGTTGCCCGAGTGATGATCTTATCCGCAGCAGCAACTCTTTCCTCAGGCGTTTTTGGGATCCCGTTATCATCGATGGTTAAACCAATCACGGCGGCACCGCGATCCTTGACGATGGGCAAGATCCTCTGGAGTTGTTTGTCCTCTGCGTTGATCGAATTCACCAATGGCTTTCCTTTGGCTTCGTGCAAACCTGCTTCAAGAACGAGCGGATCATTGGAATCGATGCATACAGGCAAATCTGAGACAGATTGAATTGTGCGAACTACATCTACAATCAAGCTGGTTTCCTCAACCCCCGGTTGACCAACATTGACATCAAGAACATCCGCCCCCCAAGCTGTCTGTCGGATTGCCAATTCCTTAATGAACTCGAAATTCCTATCCGATAATGCTTTCCCTAATTTTTTCGAGCCGGTTGGATTGATCTTCTCCCCGATGATTACAAAAGGTTCTTTAGCTCCAATGGTGACCGTTTTAGTGGCACTTTGAAGGATTGTGTTCAATACGATCTCCGATAATGATTTGGTTGATGACCGAGCTACATCGTTTCAGGAAAAGTGAGGTCGACCGGCAGTTTGTCCATCCCTACCTTACGCGCGAGGTTGGTCACCATTGACTCAAGTGCTTCGATAAGGTTGAGATCCATCTCTGGTCGCCTATAAGACTTTATCAACTCATTCACTCTTATCTTCGCACGACTAAAGGTATCCAAACTACCTGCGTCCTTCCAGCCGCCAGCAGAATTTCTATCAATTACAGCAGTGGGGAGGTATTGTTCTTTTGAAAATAGCTCCCGGGTTATTTTTTGTTTGAGAAAATCACCTTTGAAATCAAATCGTTCGAAAAAACCCGTTGCGAGTGGCTCAGTCAGTACTTTCACGCCATCCATAAATCTCCTCGCCATGGCTATGCCTTCGGCATCGAGCACCAATTTCTCTGCGCTCTGGCACACCAGGAAGTCAAGCATGCCAGATCCGGAAATCATGTTTATTCCACTAAGCGCGCCGATCAACGCGTTGATCCCACTTTCAAGACCAGCCTGCGCGTCCACTAACTTAGAATCAGTTGCTCCAAGATAGGCATGGGTTGGCAGATTCAACGACTTCCCCACTTGAGCATAGGAACTGTCGATCATGGCCGTTTCGATCGCACCCATGGGTGCGCTACCTTTGCGCATATCAAAAATTGCAGGCGCGCCGCCCCAAACAATTGGCGCACCCGGCTGCGCCAATTGGTGGATGGCAATTCCAGCGAGGCATTCTGCTGCGTGCTGGGTAACCGTGCCCAGGATAGTGACCGGCGCGGCTGCGCCGGCAAGCGGCATGGACACAATTTCAACAGGTACACCTGCGTGGGCCAGGGTGATCAATCCTTTACATCCAAAATCGCTCCAAATTAGTGGCGGATTGGGACAAACATCAAATACTGCCCTCGGCATTTCCCGCAAACCTTTAGAGCTGCCCGATAAGATACTGAGCATTTCGATCATCGATCCGACGGTTTTACTCGTAAATGCACCGGTGACGATTGGCTTTCTTGAGTAGGTGAGGACAATAAAAAGTCGGTATAGATCCTGGATTTCCTTAGGCACCTCATTGCACACAACTGCTGTGGATTGGGCATCCAGTTGATCCAGCTGCTCGGCGACCATGATCAGGCGTATCAGATCGGCTGTTTCAGCCGCCTTGTGTTCCAGAGTATCCGGATCAAGGACAGTCACACCGGAAGAACCGGGGTCAAAATGTACCTTATCACCACTGTAAGCGACTACTGGATTTCCATGTAAATCGTACAAATAAAACTCTGGAGGAACGGTTTCCAGGGATGTACGGACTAGGGTCTCCGGAATATTTACCACTTCACTGCCCTCATTTACATGGGCACCTGCTTCGCTCAATAAACTACGCGCCTCTTCATTTCTAACTTTTATCCCGGGTTTTACCAATAACTGGAATGCCTCATCCAGTACGCGATTAATAATTTGATCCGAAAGCAGAGTTATTTTTGGTTGCATTGGATGATCTTCTCCATTTCCGAGCATAATTTCGGATCCAATTCAACCGGCTTGTGGCTGGCCAGTAGTTTTCG
>MGNL01000066.1:18487-36959 GCA_001796785.1 Chloroflexi bacterium RBG_16_51_16
CGCAGCTATTGTATTTAATGCAAGAGTTTCAGAATTTACCTTGATTCCCTCTACCATTTTTTTAATGATAGTAAAGATTTCACAGTCGAGCATCATCTCCGCGTAGGACCAGATCCGGCTTCCGTGCAAGAAACCGCATCCAAGCAGCATGTCCGACATAGATACCCCAGCCATGAATGTCGAAAGGCTGTTTTCCAGACCAGCTTGCCAATTGGGTTCCTTGGCACCCGTGGCAAAAGAACCCATGGATAGAGGAATATTGTAGAAATCGGCTAATAAATTCGTTGCTGCCCCAAACAAAAAATCCTCCGGTCCTCCGCCTGTGTACGCGCCCGTACGCAGATCCGAGGCCGTCTGGGCTGCGGCGTAGAAAACAGGGCAACCCGGATAAGCCAATTGCAAGAGCGCCGTGCCTGCGATAACCTCCGCATTTCCAGACGCCAGGGTACCAGCCATGGTTGCAGGTCCGGTTGTGAGGCAGGCCGCCATGGTCATAAAACCGGTTGGAAGCCCATATTCAGCTGCGATCAACGCAGCCTCCAAGGATCCCCCGTCATGGCTTAGAGGGGGAGCAGTGCATTCCATCAAAGAAAGGACGGGCCAATCTTTTAATTTTTCCTTTCCTCCCACAATCAGGGACGCCATTTCAATCGCGGCGGAAGCTTCCTTGGCTGAATAAATACTTTCGGTTTGAACGTGCTTTGTAGAATTTTCCCAAATCGCTTTTATTTCATGTAAACCACGGTTGTTTGCAGGCATGTCCTGGGCTGCCACAGGGACCCAGTGAAAACCGATCTCATCCACGGCATCTGCAATACGGGCTATATCCCGAACATCCGCGAGACCTGAAATCCGTTTTTCATTAGTTTTGATATCAATTATTTCAACACCGCAGCCATCGGTTCCCAGGAAAACATGATTTCCGTCAAGCGGGAGGTCCAGGTTTCGATCGCGTGCTGCTAAATCGTATTTCGGAGGGCATGTACCAAGAGCTCTTTCAATCAACTCTGGTCGAGCTCGAACGATTTTTTTATCAAAATCAACCGACGCTCCATGAGCCGACCAAATCTCCAGTGCCTGCCTGGAGGGGAAGCGGATCCCGACATTTTCAATGATCCACAAGGAAGCAGAATGGATATCCTGAATTTCCTCTGGAGATAGAACCTCAAGTTTAAGTTTTGGATCCTGGATCGAGATGATGTTTTTCGACATTGACTCTCCAATAATTTTGGGCTTACTTGCCTACCAATTGCCGGGCGACTTTCACAGCGCTAATGGCGTCCTCTGAATAGCCATCTGCATTAATTTTTGTAAACCATTCCCTGGTAATGGGTGCGCCTCCGATCAACACCTTAAAACGTGGACGCAGCCCTTCCTGGTCCAATTCCTGGATCACTTCCTGTTGGCGAACCATTGTGGTGGTAAGCAGAGCGCTCATGCCAATGATGTCAGCATTAACTGAAATTGCCTTCTTAATGATCACATCTGATGGGATATCAACGCCCAGATCATGGACTTCGAAACCCGCAGCATTAAGCATCGTTCCAACGAGCGATTTTCCTATTTCATGTATATCGCCTTCGACGGTTGCCAGCACGACCCGGCCGAGTATTTCCCTCTGAGATCCGAGTCTGGCAAGTTCAGGCTCCAAAACATTAACGGCGGCTTTCATAGCCTCCCCAGCCATGACCAACTCAGGCAGGAAGGCCTCTCCTCGACCGAATTGCTCTCCGATCGAATTGATTCCATTTACAAACCCCTTGGATATGGCATCCAGGGGGTGAATCTTAGCCTCGATAGATCTCCTTGCCAGATCGATCGCCTTCTCGGTATCGCCTTCGAGAATGCTCTGTGCCATTTCTTGATAGTTATTGTCCATTGATCCTCCTGTGTTTTTTAGAATTACGCTGGGTATTCCTTGGCTTTGATCAGGTGGACGGGAATTCCCAATAACTCTTCAATATCCCTTCCAAGGCTGATAATGTGGTCTCTTGCCGACTGACAAGCCAATTCAGGATTGCCATCTTTAAGTGCTTTGACGAGAGTGGAATGCTCGGTATGCTCCCGAGCTAATGAATTTTCCAACAACTCCGGGTGACGAAACAACGCTTCATAGAGCATCCAATCTGGAAAACGGTTGGACACTATCTGATATATCATCGAAAGGAGTTGATTGCCTGAGGCATCCACGATCGTTTGATGAAATTCGCGGCTCAATTGCCTCGCGTGAGACATATCGCTTAAGTTAACATGCAATCTCATCTGGTCAATGATCTCTTCGAGGTGTTGGATCTGCGGGATAGTGATGACTGATGCAGCTTCGTGTGCTGCCAATCCCTCTAAAACCATCCGGAGACTGCATGCCTCCGTTATTTCCTGGTTAGTTAGTTCCATTACCCTGACCCCGCGATAGGGGATTCTTTCCGCCAAGCCGCTGGCCACTAAAAGATCTAATGCTTCCCGAACCGGGGTCATACTTACACCCAATTGGTTCGCAATTTCATCCTGGCGCAACCAATCTCCCGGCAAAAATTTGCCAGTTATGGTTTGACCGTGTAAGAAGTCAAATATCTCTTCCTTCAGGGATTTATGTTGAACTAAAACCGGGTTGTTCACATATGTATAATATATAATATTTAGTTCGGTGACTAGTCACTTTAATCATCTCCCCAAAATGACAAAGTTGTGCCCAAAAGAATAAAAACATCTAATAAGACGCGTTTTGTAAGTATTTGTATTTACCTGGTGAAAAGTTATTAATATAACCACGGATATCCGAGATAGCCCTCACGAGATCTGACTCCACAGGAAAGAAGGATCCAAATGGATCCTTCAAGTTTGCTTACCTGGTATGGGGTATGGTTTGATCTTGGCGTCTTATAAGACAGGCGAAAGCAAAAAACCGATAATCGCAATGATCAATCCGACATGAAGACAAAGATTTGTTTCCGTTAACCAGCTGGTAGGATATAAAAATTGAAGAATGAGATTCGCCAGAATAAGCATTAATCCTAGAATTGGAAGGAGACCCTTTCTATGGGCTAGCCATTCAGATAAAAAGTCCAGGCTCCTGGATATCATGATTTGTCTTCCCGATCAGATGCTGGTGAGGAAAGGATCTTTCCATTCTGACGCCATCGAGAAAACTGGGCAAGGTACCTGACCGGAAGCCTTCCACTGATGGTGACGGCGCCTCTTGCATGCACTATTTGCTGCACGACGCCCACTTCGTGAAAAAGTGAAATCAAGCTTCCTTCGTAGTAAGGCAGCCGAACATTGATGTATTGATATGATTCAAAGAGTTCCTTCTTAATTAATTCCAGCAAGTCGGATAGACCCATTTCATTGCGTGCTGAAATAGCTACCGATTTCTCGTAGTTCTTAAGAATCTCAATAGCAGACTGCGAGTGGGAAAGCCGATCGACCTTATTCAGCGCGGTGATAACCGGTATATTCGATGCGTCGATCAATTTAAGCGTTTGGTTGACAATTTTATAATGATTGAGGGCGTTTGGGTGGGAAATGTCAAGAACATGTAATAACAAATCTGCTTCAGCAATTTCCTCCAGCGTGGCATGGAAAGCGGCGATCAAAGTTGTGGGTAGCTTCTGTATAAAACCAACGGTATCGGTAAACAATGCACTAAAACCATCGGGCAAATCAACCCTTCTGGTCGTTGGATCCAATGTGGCAAAGAGCTGATTAGCGACTTGAATATTTGCACCCGCGAGCTTATTAAGAAGTGTTGATTTGCCGGCATTCGTATAGCCAATAATAACAACAATTGGAAGTCTATTCTTTTTTCTTTTAGAACGATACCTCATACGATGAGATCTGAACTTTTCTATTTGCACTTTCAAAGATGCGATCCGATGGCGAATTTTCCGCCGATCAACCTCAAGCTGGGTCTCACCAGGACCGCGTAAACCGACGCCACCGACAGAACCCGACCTGCCACCGCCACCTCCAGCCTGGCGTTCCAAGTGAGTCCAGGCGCGGGTCAGTCGGGGTAGGTAGTATTCGTACTGCGCCAGTTCGACCTGTAACTTACCATCATTCGTTCGAGCATGTTGAGCAAATATATCCAGGATTAAGGCAGTCCGGTCCAGGACTCGGATATTCCCGCCCAGGATTTTCTCCAATTCACGCAGATGGCGGGGTGAAAGTTCATCATCGAATATAACCACATCTGCATTTGTTTCTTCTGCGAGGGATTTTAATTCAACCGCTTTACCAGGACCGATATAAGTTTCTACATTTGGCTTATTTAATTTCTGGATCAGTTCACCTACAACAACGAGGCCGGCGGTTTTTGAGAGTAGGGACAATTCTGAAATTGAATCCTGGATCGGCAGCATATGATTCGCGCCAAATAGATCCACCCCAACGAGAAAAACGCGCTCAGGTGAAGATGAAATGAAAGTTTTTTTCTTATCTGCCATTTATTAAAGACATCTTACCGGTTTTAAACAGAAAGGCTATTGGTTTAATCTGACTTGGTTCAGATTTTAGCAATCAAATGAGCATCGTAATGCAGAATCCGAAACATGACCAGTCCTTTACAGCCAATGTTTCAAACTCAAACCAAATAGACTTGGAACGCGCAAGGAATTCAGTTTTATTACATACATAAGCCAGGCTATATTTACGATCAATTATCCAGGAATTTATATTCTGTTATCCATGTAAGGATAGTCGTGCCGACGACATCCAGGCTGGCCGCTGAGACTTTTTCAGGCGTATCTTCGGTCGTATGCCAGTATGGGTAATCAAAATCAATAATATCCACTGCAGGGATCCCTACCTGCAGGAAAGACATGTGGTCATCCAGCATGGCGTACTTCTCCTGTTTAATAAAGATATCGCCATAACCTAGATCAGAAGCGGTAGCCCATATTTCTGAACGCAGAGATGGGTCAGAATTCTTTTCATAGTAGATTTTCAAATCAGAATCACCTATCATATCGAGGATCACCACTGCCTTTGGAGCGCTTGCCAAAGATTTCACGAAAGCGCGTGAGCCAAGGATCCAATCCCAGCCTTCAATCCGGCCATTATCTTCCGCGTCAAAAAAAACCAGCCAGACAGGCAGGTTATGGTCACTCAAAGTTCTGGCTAGTTCAAGAAGGACAGCAACACCGGAAGCGCCATCATTGGCGCCCGGGACTGGTTTGAACCTGTTGGCGGGTATCGGATCTTCATCAGCATAATATCGCGTGTCATAATGTGCGCCTACAACGATGACTGGTTGTTCCTCTCCTTTATAAGCAATAATGTTTTGAATGGAGTGACCCATTGATTCAGACTGCTGACGATTGACTTTCCATCCGAAGGTGATCAACTGAGATTCTATCCACTCACGGGTTAGAGTGTGACTGACTGTGCCTGGCACACGGCTGCCGAATTCGACCTGGGTCGAGATATACTCGTAAGCGCGCTCACCGTTAAACCCCTCCTGGATGCTCATAGCGGTTGAGAAGGAAAGTGAATACCAACTAACGACAAGGAGGAGAAGAAACCCAATGAAGGTCAGATAAATCGTGGTAACCCGTTTGTTCATGCTGGTAAGAGAGACAGAAACCCTTCGAGGCTTCTGGATGACCTGACCGAATACGCGGCGGCCCGCTCGCGTTTGTCCCTGGGTGGATTTGGCAGCGCAGGAAGGATCCCCAAGTTGGATTTCATGGGTTGAAAGTCCTTCAGATCTGCATGTGTGATGTAATGACAAAGAGAGCCAAGCATTGTCTCAGTGGGAAATGTCAATAAGGGTTTTTTATTTAATAGTCTTTCAATATTTAAGCCGGCCAGCAATCCAGTTGCTATATTCCCAAGGTAACCTTCAACACCGGTTATTTGTCCAGCAAAAAATAAATCATCACGCGATACAGCCTGGAGAGTAGGTTTGAGAACCTTAGGTGAAGCAATGAACGTGTTGCGGTGCATCTGACCATAGCGCATGAACTCCGCCCGCTCAAGCCCCGGTATCATTCTAAAAACTCTTTTCTGTTCGAGGTATTTCAGATTAGTTTGGAAACCAACCAGGTTATACATGCTGCCTATCAAATTATCCCGCCTCAACTGGACGACAGCAAAAGGTCGTTTGCCCGTTCGAGGATCCTTTAATCCTACGGGTCGCATGGGTCCGAAAGCAAGGGTATCCGGGCCGCGTTCAGCGATCACCTCAACAGGAAGACAACCTTCAAAATAATGGCCTGCATTTACACCCGATAAGATGTCCGTCTCCAATTTATTTAAGGGCAGCCTTTCAGCGGTCAACAAAGCCTGGACGAATTGGTAATACTGCTGTTCGTCAAACGGACAGTTTATATAATCAGTATTATTGCCTTCCGAGAACTGATACCGCGAAGCGGTGAAGACCGAATCACTCTCTATTCCATCTGCTGCGATGATTGGTGATATAGCATCGAAGAAATATAGGGAATCTTCTCCAGTGAACGCCTGGATCGCTTTGGACAGCACTGGTGAGGTCAATGGGCCGCTTGCGACAATGACCGGTGCATCGGGTATAGACGTAACCTCTTCCCGGACAAGCTCGATACGGGGATGATCGGTGATTGCCTCCGTTATTCGTTTGGAGAATAGCTCACGGTCAACTGCGAGGGCATTACCAGCCGGAAGAGAGCATTCTTCAGCAACATTGATTAGCAGCGAATTTAAATAGCTTAATTCGTTCTTGAGGATGCCTGATGCCCGGTCCGATAATTTTGAACCGAGTGAATTTGAACAAACAAGTTCCGCTAATTTTGCAGATTTGTGCGCTCCCGTCTCAACTTTAGGGCGCATTTCATATAGTCGAACATTAAGCCCGTTCTGCGCAGCTTGCCAGGCTGCTTCACAACCAGCCAAACCCCCTCCGATCACGATAATATCGGTCATAATATGGGTATTGTACCATCCGGCCCTCATGTATAATTTGTACAGATGGCTTCGGAGAATGGCGTAGTTACTCAGATTAAAGAGGCGGCATTATTAACAAATGCCGGTTGGGTGGCACTTGCCGAGCGAGTAGGCGGGAACTGGATTCTTCTGGCGACGCATCAATTAACCAGAAATCGACAAGAAATCTTATCCCGCCTGCTGGATAAACCCTCCGTAGATGCATGGCTTTGTGGTGCATTGAGCGGGGGACACAGTCGGTCCAGTGCTCTCCCGAACGACAGCGGTCTTGGAACAAAACGTTTTCATATTTATCCGGTGATGGGACTATCCCAGGCTATCATAGTTGGATCCACGCAACAGACTTATGAAGCTCAGCGTATTTGGCGGCTAACTGCATCGCTTCTGGCCAAGCGATCAGTCCATGTCCAGGATCCATTTCTACCAGATCTGCAAGCTGACCTTGCATATGACCTGCCACTTGCATTAGATCGAATCTTGGGCGTTTTTGTCCATGCTGCTAATCCACAGGGTGGATGGATCGCGATCCGTAAAGGCGAAGAGCTGGATATCCAGTCTGAATGGAATGACCCCAAAGGAAAAGGTCGCACTCTTGCCATAGATTCCAATCCAATTCTTCGGAAGATAAAACGTACAAAAGCCGATGTGCTTATTAAACGCCAGCAACAGGAGTGGGGCGATATTCCAGAACCGATGATGAAAGCAGGAACTGAAACCTGGGCCTGTCTTCCATTTGTTGTCGGTCAGCGGTTGATCGGCGCAATTGCGTTGTGGCGACAAAGGAAATTTGAACCGGAAGAGTGGAAAGACTTGCGTTCACTAGCCGATCAGGCTGCCCCAGCCGTAGAGATGTTGATGACATTTTCCGAAATGGCCGGTCACCTGCGCCGCCTGGCGGTGCTAAACGATTTTATATTGACCGTCTCATCGGCCCAAAACTTGGATCAGATCGTCAGCAGGGTGTTCGGTTTAATGGCCCGCGCGTTCGGTACAGAAGTGATTACCCTGTATCTGCCAACATCGGATAAAAGGTTGCTGCGTCAGTACCAAACTCACCAAGGAAAGGTCACCTCGCAGTCGTTTGATGCCGAAAATCACCCGGTAAAGAAGGCCATAGCCGAGGGAAGGATTCAAAGACTTGGGGATGTGTCGAAATCCGACGGCATCGCATTCCAAAAAGACTCTCGCAGTGCACTGCTTGTCCCGCTACTTTACCGTGGTCAAGCTGTGGGTTTATTTTCGATCGAGAACGAACGGACGGATGCATTCAGCGAGTTCGATGAGCACCTGATGCTTGTGATCACAAGCCATCTTGCTGGCTTGATTGAATATGGTCGATTAAGGGAGGAGGCGGAGGGAAGGGCACGCAGCCTGGGTCTAATTCACGAGGTAGTTCAACAGGTTATCGGATTGATGGACAAGAAGCAAGTGACACAGATCACCGCCGACCTGTTGGCCCAATATTTCAGATACGAACTGGCGGCTGTTTTTTTGCTCGATGACGATCGCAAAATGTCAATCAAAGGGATAGGCGGAACTTACGCAGATGTCTTCCGAAAATCCCTCCGCTCCGACGGGATCGATTCCGGCTCAGGAATTATCGGGTATGTCCTGTCAAAAGGTGAAAGCATACTTGTAAATGACACTAGTGACAGCATTCATTACAAAGCTATCGCCGGCTGGGATGCCGGATCAGAATTATGCGTTGCGATACATGAGGGAAATTCAATATTAGGTGTGGTTGATATTGAAAGCAGCTTGAAGGATGCTTTTTCACACAACGATCTCGTCGCAATGGAATCTCTGGCGGGAATACTTGCTTCAGTCATTTCAAGCGCGACGCAATACCAGAAATTACAGGACACCGTACAGCAATTACGGGTTACTCAAATTGAATTAAATCAACGCATGGAAGCCTTGCAGGCCGCCGAAAATCGACTTGTGCAGGCGGCAAAACTGGCGGCTGTAGGCGAGATGGCAGCTGGCATCGCTCACGAATTAAATAACCCACTTACAACAGTTACCGGTTTCTCAGAACTGCTTCTTGATGATATGCCAGCCAATTCGAACAACCGGACTGAGTTGGAGATGGTTCTTCGTGAAGCCAGGCGGGCAAGTGAAGTTGTTCGCAGGCTCCTCGATTTTTCAAGGCAGGGAGAACGGACCCGGACGAGTGCGGATCTAAATGAGATAATTGAAGATGTAATTGCGTTAACCAGGCATCTTATTCGTACAAATGGTGTCACACTTGAAATTAGTCTGTCGAATGACCTGCCATGGATCTCCGCCGATAGAAATCAGATGAAGCAAGTCATCCTCAACCTTATCCATAATGCCCTGCAGGCCATGCCGGAAGGAGGGAAGTTAGGTATATTGACCCAGGCTCAAATCAGGCAAGGTCGTAACTGGGTGGTTTTACAGGTGATCGATAACGGGATCGGTATAAGCAGTGAGGATAAAGAAAAGATCTTTGAACCCTTTTTTACAACGAAGAGCGGCCAGGGTGGAACCGGTTTGGGTTTATCGGTCTCCTACGGAATAATTACCGATCATGGTGGAACGATCGAAGTTGAAAGTGAGGCGGGAAAAGGCAGCACTTTCAGTATACTTTTGCCAACCTAAAATCATGAGCAAGGAGTTTATCCTTATTGTTGATGATGAACCGGGGGTCACCATGCTTTGTGAGCGGCTGTTGCAGCGGGAAGGCTATTTAACCGAGTCGTTCACGAACCCTCATGCTGCCGTCGAATTTTTATCCAAGCGCGCGTTCGACCTGCTGCTGGTCGACGTAAGAATGCCTGAAGTGGACGGATTTCAGGTTATCGAGCACGCTCAACAAACCCAACCGGATGCTGCCATCCTGATCATGACGGGACACGGAACGGTAGAAACTGCAATCAAAGCGTTAAGAAAAGGAGTCGATGGTCTGATTTTGAAACCCTTCAGCCAGGGAATCGAGCTGGTTGAAGCTGTACGTCAGGCACTGCTTGATAGCCAGACAAAAAAGGACGCCAGCCGAACGAAAGCGTTACAACCACTTTTTTCAATTACCGAAGATCTCTTATCCGAAACACACCGGGATGTGTTGCTTGATCGGGTGATGAGTGCAATTTCCGAAAACCTGCTTTATAAAGAAGCTTTTTACTTACAAGAGCAATCATCCGACGGGAAAGTCCGGATCACCTCCTGCCGGGGCGAGCTCCTTACTGAGGTATTTACTATTCAATCTATGGAGTTGATTTCCAGAGTCAATGGAACAGCCAAGGGCTTCCTCGTAAACATAAACGGGCCTGGAGATCCGGATTTGAAACAATTGATGTCCAAGTCTGGAATCGGATCAATCATGTATGTGCCATTGAAAAGAGTAAGTGGGAAATCCGTATTAATCGCTGCGAAATCTTCTGGAGAAGCCCCTTTTCGCGAATCAGACCTGGAATTATTTCAAATATTCTGCCGCCAGGCGGCTGTAGCCATGGAGAATGCTGATCTTTATGAAGAGCAACGTGAGAATTTGCGAAAGATGAAAGAATCTCAAAAAGCGCTTGTGCAGGCGGAGAAAATGGCAACGGCAGGAAGACTCACAGCTTCGATAGCGCATGAAGTCAATAATCCACTCCAGGCCATGCAAAATTGTCTTCATCTGGCGGGCAGGACCGATATACCCGAGGCAAAACAAAAAGAATACCTTGGTATGGCGAATTCCGAATTGGAACGACTCATGCTTACTGTCCAGCGGATGCTTGATTATTACAGACCTTCTGGAGCGTTGTTCGAAAAAGTAAATATTGGTGAGGCATTACAGTACGTTTTAGATTTAATGTCAAAACAAATGTCTGAGAGCGGAATTACCTGGGCTATCAACATGCCAGCCGACCTTCCTGACGTGCTGGCTATCAGAAATCAGATCCAGCAGGTGTTTATCAATTTAATCCTGAATGCGTCAGATGCGATGATTAACGGCGGAAAATTATCCATATCCGGAAAAGCCCTGGCAAACGGTGTAGAAATCCTGTTTAAAGATACAGGTCCAGGTGTTCCATCGGAAAGTCAATTAAAAATATTCGATCCGTTCTTCAGCACCAAGGATGGCGGATCGGGCTTGGGGTTAACGGTCAGCTCGAACATTACCACTGCTCATGGAGGGACGCTCGAGTTGGTACCTAGTCAAGGAACAGGTGCGCTATTTAGACTTTTTCTGCCATCCGGAGGAAAAAAATGAAATCAAACATCCTGGTCGTCGATGATGAACCGGTTTCGAGGCAGTCATTATCTGATATTCTCAAACTCGAAGGATATCTGGTTTCGGCGCTTCCTAATGGGCAAGTGGCTGTTGAGCATATACGTACGCACCCGGTTGATTTGATGATCGTTGACCTCCGCATGCCCGGGATGGATGGACTCGAAGTGATTCAAGTTGTCAATCAGATATCTCCCGAGACCGAGGTGATTTTACTCACAGCGTATGGGTCAACAGATACGGCGATCCAGGCGTTGAGATTGAGAATTCACGATTATTTATTAAAACCTGCTTCACCCGTTCAGGTCCTTTCAAGTGTAAAGAAGGGATTATCCCGGAGAACAGCCAGGTTGAAGGCAAAATCGGGTACCGTTGAATCAATCGATGTTGACGAACCGATTTCAGTGATCAACTTAAAAGACGGAACCTTCGTAGACCTATCTCGCAGACTTATTAAAAACAAGAATAAAACTGAGCACCTGACGCCAGCGGAGGGTAGGTTATTGAGGATATTGATGGAAAATCCGGGTAAAGTATTCTCACATAGGGAATTGGTGTTGCTTGTACAGGGTTACGACACATCTCAACGTGAGGCGCCGGAAATACTACGCCCGCTGGTAAGCCGCCTTAGACATAAACTAGAACAATTCCCGGTGCTATCCGAACGGGTAACCAGTGTTAGAGGCACTGGTTATGTATACGAAGAATAACTATCATATTTATTTTAATTATTCGTAAGGCCGGAATATCCCTTTTGGTAATTCGGGGGCTCGGAGCCATGCCAGCCAGCCTGTTTTAATATTCGCAGCGATGTAAATCCCAGGTTTTTCGAAGTAAATCATCAGAAGACTGAAACTTAAAATACATGCGCCTATCCATTGAATAAAAGTTAAACTTTCGCGTAGCCATAAATAACCAAATAATATTGTTATAAATAATTCTAATAAACCAAACAATGCAGTTTGCATCCCACCGATTTTCTTTACGCCTAAAAATAATAACAACCTTGAAAAAAAGGTGACGCTTGTAAGCAAAATTATGGGTATCCAACTCACGTCACTGGAAGGTAATTCCCTGTCAAACAAAAAATAAGCTGGCATGACAACCAAACTCATAAATACCAGAGTATACAAGGTAACCGTTGGCGAAGGCACTTCGTACAATACCCGTTGATTGATCGGTAAATGAAGGGCGTATAAAATTGCAGCACCGATCATCATCATTACGCCTACTGGATCTTGAAAACTGTGTGGAATTCTTGTCAATAGAATAACCGCAACAAAAGCCAACCCGGTTCTAACCACCGTAAGTTTGCTTGGAGGTTGGTGATCAAGGATCAACCAAATTGCGACAAAAAAAGGATAAAGCGAGTATAGAAGCTGACCAATAGTTACATCCAGTCTCCCAAGAGCCAGATAATAAAGGATTGATCCAAATCCATTTAGAATCCCTGCAATCGCACATCCCACCAGACCAACCGGAAATATATAAAAATAGGCACGATAAAAAATCAGGAAAATCACCAGCATAGCCAGAGCTGCCAAGCCAGTGCGTAAGGAGACCGTTAATAGGGGAGAATATCCCTGGAGGATGGCCATCTTCCCAAAAATGGGGGAAAGACCCAAAAAGAAAGCGGAACTTAACGCTGCGATTACTCCAGCGTCAGGCTTTTTACTCAATGATTACCAGCCTTCTGCAATCCCATAACATTTTAGTTTAGGATTTGATAAGGGATTTAACTTCATCCAGAAACTCATCGTTAAGGAAATTACCCTTTTGCAGCAAAGCCTGAATCTTACCTCCCAACCGATTTTTTTCATCCACGGTGAGCTCTTTGGCAGTTGACACAATGACCGGTATCGTTGCAGTCTCCTGATTTTTTCTAAGAGCTTCCAAGACATCAAATCCATCCAGCTCGGGCATCATCAGATCTAGGATAATCAAATCAGGAAGTTCTTTCTCAATCAATTCAAGTCCCTCACGACCATTCTGGGCTTCCAGAATAGTAAAGTTACCTTGGGATTGGAGGATGCGCCTGATCAATCGCCTGGCCTCAATCGAGTCCTCGACCAGGGCTATCCGCGGGAACCGATCTGGCGCAACTTGATCAAGGGCAGCCAGAAGTCCTTCTTGAGGCGCTTCGATTTTTGTAACGAAGTTCACATCCCGGATCCAGTTATCGCCCAACACCATTTGTTCTGCTGCCATGGTGTGCCCTGTGCAATTTATCACAACGACATCGGAGGGTTTGATGACACCCGCACGGATGAGTTTAAATAGACCTGCGAACGAAACCGCAGCAGCAGGTTCAGCGGAGATTCCTTCCATCTTGGCCAGTACGTGCATTGCCCTAAAAGCTTCTTCATCTGTCACACTTTCGAACACTCCACCGGTTTCATCCACATATTTGCGGAGAAATTTATACGTTCGTCCAGGATCTCCTGTCGCTAGTGTCTCAATATGTGTCCTTGGGGATGTGACAACCTCGGAATCCGCCAAACCCTTTTTCCAGCTGGTTACCATTGGAGCGCAGCCTTCAGCCTGAATAGGTGCAATGGCAGGGATGCGATCAACCAAACCGATTTGCATCAGTTCATGAAATCCCTTATATACACCAAGAGGTCCCATCCCTCCGCTAATCGCCTGGACATACCAATCTGGGGACTTCCAGGAAGACTTTGGTGTGGAACCAATTTGCCAGGCAAGCTGCTCAGCAATTTCAAATGCGATCGTTTTCATCGCCTCGATGGATGTGATTGTCCGCGCACCCAAATCGAGATACAAACCACGCTGACGGGCGAATTCGGCTGCAACCTGTTTACATTGGTCGTATGATCCGGTGATTTTGATAACCTGACTTCCATAGAGGGCGATTTCCCGCATTTTTACAGCCGGAACCAGACTTGTTACAAATGCCCATAATTTAATACTTGCGCGGGATGTATATGCCGAATAAGAAATCGCCACATTACCTGTGGAAGCAGCGACCATTTCTTTTATACCTGCTTCCTTCAAAGCAGCGATAGTGACAGCAGCCTGCCTGTCCTTGAAAGAACCTGTAGGTCCCTGGCGCTCGTCCTTAATGTAAAGATTGGGACATCCCAACATCATCCCCAGATTCTCGGCTTTTATAAGAGGGCTTCCGCCTTCCCCCAGGCTTATCGTTGGGTAGGGTGAATGAACCGGCAGAAGCTCGTGATATCGCCATAAGTTGAATGGACGGTCTGCCAGGACTGCAGGATAGGTTTTGCTTAGCGCAGGATAATCGTATTCAGCCTGCCTCCACTCACTGTTACATTGAGGACAAGCTACTGAGGTAGGGTAATAGGAAAAGGAGTGTCCACAATCGAGACACTTGAGAACAAATGCCACAGGCTGGATCACTCCTTTCAAGAGCCATTCGAACTGCGTGCTATCGACTTGCCAACACTTTCGATCAGCTCGCTTTTATTCAACGAACCCTTTGCGATCAACCTCAATCCGAATTCCTTCAGTTGATTGTGCTGCTCAATTGTTAAATCCATTCCGCTGACCACGACGATTGGAAGCTCCGAGAACCTTTCATCGTTCCTCAATTTTTCAAGGAGCTCGAATCCATTCATTTCCGGCATAAAAAGATCCAGGATAAGGGCGTGCGGTGGGCGACCGGATGTGAGCATTTCCCAACCCTTGGTGCAGCTATCAATCACGATAGGATAGTAATGTCCATCCTCATTCAACAACTTCGCCATCAAGCGGAGATCGTCCGGATTATCATCGATCACCAAAACATCGCGGATCGACCCGTTTTGATTTAATCGATCCAGAGTCCGGATAAGATCTTCCTCAAGAATTGGTTTCAATAAATAATCCGTTGCTCCCAAATTGAAACCTTTTTGTTGCTCCTCAATGATGCTGCATATGATCACCGGCGTGGATTTAGTGGTCGTGTCCGACTTGAGATCCCGCAACACCTGCCATCCGTCTATTCCCGGCATCATGATATCCAGGGTTACCGCAAAAGGTTTAATTTGTCTGACACGCTCCACTGCACGAGACGAATCAGTCAGGGGAATCACCTGATACCCTTGGGACTGAAGATATCGTTCATACAATCCCAGAACCTGAGGGTCATCATCAATCGTGAGGATTGTCTTTGCGCCTGGGTGAGAAACAACCTGAACTGGGTTTCTATATAAGGGAAGGGTGAAGAAGAACGTACTTCCTTTCCCTGGTGCGCTATTGACGCCAATGTTACCGCCGTGAAGTTGTACCAACTGTCGGGAAATGGATAAGCCCAAACCACTACCACCCGTTTTTCGTGTAGGTGAGTCGTCGACCTGGGAAAATGGCTGGAATAGTTTTTCTTGATCCTCGGCTGAAATCCCTGGTCCTGTGTCGATCACCTTGACCACTAGTTCAGGAATTGCCCCTGGTTTTTCAGAAACCGAAACTTCAACTTTGATTTCACCTTCGTCAGTGAACTTGGCGGCGTTCGACAATAAGTTGATCATGACTTGTCGGACTCGAATGGCATCCGCCCGAACCGTGGGTAAGTTAGGTTGAATTTCCCGCTTTAGCTCGATAGGTTTATCCTTGATCAAACCGGTCACGGTGGAAAGGACGCTGCTGGTCAGTTCAGCCATGTTGACTTCGTCGAACGCTAGTTCCATCTTTCCGGCTTCGATTTTTGAAATATCGAGGATATCGTTGATGAGACCCAGAAGGTGTTGACCGGAGTTGTAGATCGCGGAAAGATCCTGCTGCTGGAGTTCTGATACCGGACCGTCGATGCCCTTGAGGATGACCCTGGAAAACCCGATGATCGAGTTTAACGGGGTTCGCAGCTCATGGCTCATATTTGCCAGGAATTGACTCTTCAGCCGATCGATCTCTCGAATTTCAAGGACCGCCTTCTGGGATAACTCATATGATCTGGCGTTATCTATCGCAACTGCGATCTGATCTGCGAGGGTTTGCAGGACTGAAATCTCATCCTCCGGAAAGGCGTCGGCGACCGTGGAATGGAAGTCCAGCGCGCCGATAATTCGGTCTCCGACCCGAAGGGGGATCGCTGTTTCGGCACGGGTGGCAAGTAACAATGGATTGATGTGATAGATTGGATCCGCCCCAATATCATTGACAACGACTGGAATTCCCTCGGCCGCAGTCTTCCCAACAATGGTTTTACTGCCGACAGGGATTACATAACCCTGCCTCATCATCTCCTCACCGGCTTGTCCGGAAGCACCTTGTAATTTAGCGTTAAAACCAGTTTCCTCAACAATAAATATTGCCGTATGATAAAAACCGAAATGCTCTGAAATAAGTTCGACCGTCCTGCTGAAAATTGTTTTAAGCTCCAAGGTGGAGGTTACCAGGCGTCCAATTTCAGCTGAGGCAGCCAGATATTCATTACGCCGGTGGATAACTTCCTGAGCTTTTTTCTGTTCTGAAATATCAGCATGAACCGCCAGAAAACCAAGGATATTGCCCATATCATCAAGGATGGGTGCGGTTGTACCGGCAATCGTCACCAAGTGACCATCCCTGGCTTTATTAACGATTTCTTCTGTAATCGTTTGCTTATTCAGAAGCGTATTCCAGAAATTCTCGTAATCTCCCCTCGTTAGCATTCCAGATTTGAGGATCCGGGGTGTTTTTCCCATCACATCATTCGGATTGTATCCATAGACCTTCTCAAACCCTTCGTTCGCATATTGGATCTTGCCAGCGATATCCGTAATAAAAATAGCATTATCCGTTCGTTCAATACCAAGTCTGAATTTGAGCAATTCCTCGCTTCTAAGTTTGGTTTCCTGGAATAACCGTGCATTTTCCAACGCAAGCGAAAGCTGCTCGGTCACCTGCTTGACGAGTAACTGCTCATCCTCTGACCAAGTTCTGGTTTCCGTTTCATCAATGATTTGCAGGGTAGCCCAATCTTCAGAGCCCATCTGAAACGCCATGGCTAGATTTGACTCATTTCCATCATTTACCGGCAGAACCACTGGCAGGCTGGGCAGCGAAGAAGTCTGTCTTTTATAGGGTTGTGCTTTTGGAAATACAGGCAGAGGCGGCAGATCGATAACTTTATTTGTATCCGGTACTGTCATCTGCGGAGTTAATCTCGGTTCGCTCAGGATGGGATTTTCCGGTTGATTGATCAACCTATCTAGAGGCGTGTCTTTTGATTCTGTCGTAGCTTTATTTTGTATTGGAGGAAGTGATGGTTCATCGAGTGGTCTGGTAACAATATCTGAGGTGGTTCGCGGTAGAGCGACTACAGATGGAATTCTATTTTCATCCAGAGGTCGCCAATCTGGATTAAGTTCAACTGGTAAATTCGATCCTTCCTTAGCAACCGATCCTGATTCCTCATTTATAACGGGTTTCGTTTTTGCCGCGGAATCGATAATCGGCGGAGTACGCAAATACGGGTAATCCTGGGATGGTCGAATCCCCAACTCGGGTTCCTCGTATGTAACAGGTTTGATTTCTTCCGGAACTACTATTGGAGTTGGAGGGAGTTCAGTGTGAGATTGCGCTAATAGATCTGGTGTATTTTTAGGTATATCGGTTGCCGATGCATCTTTATTATCGATTAGAGGTTGCCAAACAGGATTTGACTCTTCAGCCGGTAAGTTCGACCTGCGTTGTTCATCATATCCCGGCCCCTCAGGTATTACGGATTCGAGTTCTTCCGGAACTTCAAGGGGGGTAGAAGGTGTTTCAGTGAGCGGTTGCCAATCGGAATTCGGTTCAACCGGTATGTTTGCCTCTCGTTGTGCATCAGAGCCAGTCTCCTCAGAGATACCGGGTTTGATCTCTTTTGCATCTTCGAAGATAGCCGGAGTGTGCGAATCAAGGGAATCCTGTGATTGTTGAATTTCCGAATCGAGTTCCTCAGGCAGGGCGGTTTTGATTGCTTCCCTTGCTTCGTACACCGGCGTAGTAAGCAACTCCGGGGAATCCTGGGATGGCCGAATTTCTGGTTCGAGTTCCTCAGGAATTAAACCCTTGAATAATTTTTCAAGCCGGTTGTCTAAATTCGAATTCTTTTGCATGTTCGACAAGCTCCTGGGCTAGCACGCGATATTGGACAGCACCTCGCGTGGCAGTCCTGTAAACAGTAATCGGCAATCCAGCAATGGGACTCTCTCGTAATTTTGTGTCCATCTCAATGACCGTTGTTAAAACTCCGTCTCCAAATGTACTCCGCAATTGAGCGTGTATGTTTTTATGTGAATCGTTTTTACAATCAAGCATGGTCACGAGGATGCGGTATGACAAGCCAGGATTCCCATCCCGGCGAACCTGACGGACAAGGTTCATCAT
>MGNL01000067.1:0-118 GCA_001796785.1 Chloroflexi bacterium RBG_16_51_16
GCATGAACAACAATCGCTGGCGGAAGTTCGTAAATAGGCGGCTCTGGGATTGAGAGCCGCGTCATAAGATTTGCCGCGAGTGCATGCGCCTCTTGAACTGCATCCGCTTGCAGCACAC
>MGNL01000067.1:141-212 GCA_001796785.1 Chloroflexi bacterium RBG_16_51_16
TTCAACTGTTCGGTAACAACTTCGACAAGCCTGTTCAAGGCGCGTTTTCTCGTCCTGACCTGTTCAAACGG
>MGNL01000067.1:320-459 GCA_001796785.1 Chloroflexi bacterium RBG_16_51_16
ATCCACGTAGAAATATATCCGACCACGTGGGATCATGCTCTCCAGGCAGGAGACTATTTCATCCGCGCTGCTCCCCTGCTTAGCCAGGTCATCTGCGAGCAGGACAAGGGTCCCCAGATTGCACGAAACGGTCAAGGTG
>MGNL01000067.1:534-5386 GCA_001796785.1 Chloroflexi bacterium RBG_16_51_16
CGGCGCCACGACGATCACGGTTTCACCTTTTTTAGCCGCCCTTTCAAAGACAGGAAAATACAATGCAGGTTCTGGGGCGGCAGTTTTGGGTAATTCCCGGGAGGCTTTTAGCTTACCCAAAAAGACGGCCATATCCATTTCATCATCATCATGGAATGATTGTTCCCCAAAAATTACAACCTGGGGGATAAGCGGTATGCCGCGCCGCTCCAGCATGATATGCGGCAGTCCGCAAGTCGTATCGGCGACAATGATAGTCAAGAAAACCTCACAGAATGATTAATCCCACGCGATGAATTTTCGAAAAATTAAGGAGCAATGATGAGTACGCATTTTTGACACCCTTCAGGTGTGAATTAATATGGTCAATTGATGAACGATCATCAATCCGCTTCACCCGTATAATCTATAGAACAGGAATTATTTCTTGAACAGTATAGCGCGATATTTTTTCAAAAAGAGATACGCATGACGAATGTCATCGGCCCGGATGTTAGTTTCTACCAGGACGATCCGGTCACACCGGCTGGAATCCATTTTGAAAAAATGCGGGCGGCCGCAGAATTCGTAATTATCCGTGCGGGTCAAAACCAGTGGCCCGATCCCGATTTCAAGTTAAATTGGAAGGAATCTAAAAATGCGGGATTAAAACGAGGTTGTTACTGGTTCTACGACAGCCGGGCTCACCCCAAACGCCAGGCAGAGATCTGGTACTCGCTGCTCGAAGGTGATATGGGGGAACTGCCCCTCTTTGCTGATTTCGAAGAGAAGTTCGGAGGAGAGTTCGCCGGTTGGGGAAAGTGGACCATTTTCCTGGAAAGAATAAAACAACTGACCGGGGGAAGAGAGATCGGAATCTACACCGGCTATTATTACTGGCGCGATCACGCACCCAACCCGATCACCCAGGTCAAGAACCTGGAATATTTTCATCAATACCCGTTATGGATCGCACACTACCAGACTCCCAAGCCCAAGGTACCCAAACCCTGGTTAGCAGATGAATGGACCTTCTGGCAGTTCACCGAAACGGGCAGCGGAGCCCAATATGGTGTCGAGAGCAATGCGATCGATTTAAATTACTTCAACGGCACACAGGAAGTCTTCCAGGCTCGATTCCCCTCCGAGCCAACGAATTTTCCGCCAATTCCCCTGCCGCAAGCTGGACCGGGAACGACCCACCAGGTCATACCCTCCGTCCTGCGCGTGCGTGAAGGACCGGGTACTTCCTATAAGATCATCGGCCGGCTCAAACGCGACGACCTCGTCGAGGAGATAACAGCAAATACCGACCGGTCATGGATCAAGATCAAATGTGTGGATGGGCTCATTGGCTGGGCATCGAACGACTATCTGCATGTTGAGGAAGTCAAACCGCCCGCCAAACCTCCCCCTCCGCCTCCACCTACGGGAAAAAAATATAGGGTTTACTTGCCATTGAAATTGCATGAAGGACCTGGAAATGCCTACCCAACCCTGGCGATGCTGCAGAGCGGCGACATCGTTGAGGAGTTGGGTGCAACGAAGGACGAAGCCTGGCTCCAGGTCAAGTCTGCTAGTGGACAGATCGGATGGGTGCGGCGCGACGACCTGTTCAGCGACCACCTTCCAATACCCCCACAGCCCACACCACCTCCACCCCCCGTTGTAGATTGGTACCAGGTCAAAGCAACTGCGCTTACGGCACGAGACGCACCCTCGCCGGCAGGAAAGACTATCGGTTATTTTAGTTCAGATGACATCCTCCAGGCACTGGATTTCTCGGCTGACGGTACCTGGGTCAAACTGCAGCGCATTGATGGTCTGCAAGCCTGGGCTCACGGAAAATATCTCAAGTTGTTAGGCGATGTACAACCCCGTACTTTAAGGCAAAAAATCTTCACCGGGATCACGTATTTTCGCAAGATCTATGACACGCCGCGCTCCATCTTAGCCCATGTATTAACGATCGATCTGCGGGCAGCGCGCTACAACTTCCTGGTAACACCCTCGGAGGCGTCGAATGAGATGATTTGCACTAAAACGGTTTCTGCCTTCCTGGAAGAGTACGGGATGGATATAGCGATCAACGGGGATGGATTCTCCTACATCGATCCACCTCCTGCAAACCAACCCTGCTCCAAAGGCGAACCCGTATTCACAAACGGCTTGGCTGCTTCACGAGGCAGTATTTATTCTCAAAGAGGCGGACCGACGGTGTATATCAATCGCAATAACAATATTTCTTTTAAGAAACCGATCGGTAACATCTACAATGCCGTATCCGGGGATCGGATGATCCTTGAGAAAGGAAAATTGGCAGCAAACCTGGCTGTGAATACACCCAATCCACGCACGGCCATCGGAGTGAGCGGAGATAGCCGAACACTCATACTTGCTGTGGTAGACGGAAAACAACCAGGTTTAAGTGAAGGGATCACTTATTCAGAGCTGGCTGATCTGTTAAGTTCCTTCGGCGGCTACACCGGAATTAGTATGGATGGTGGTGGATCCTCGACACTGGCCATAAGGGGAGTAGATGGGAAGGCAAGGGTGATCAATTCACCGATTGATGCAAACATCCCGGGGAAGGAACGTGCAGTTGCCAACCACCTCGGTATTGCACTCAGGAGACCTTCGTGAGGATCAACTTGAGGCACGAAATTCTCTTCGTTAATGAAATGGATTCAAGAATTATTTACAACTCACCTCGAACATTTCTTTTTGAACGATAACTTGTTCCCCAGGTTGTGCTGAACAACTGCGGGGTTAAAGTCACACCAATAAATTCGGATGATTCGTGGGGGTCAATTCTGACCAAATAAACACCTGTGAAAAAAAACAGTCAACTAAAATAGCTGCACCAGGCTTAGTCCTGTCACTTGTTCGCCTTAAAAACGGGATATCCATGAATAAAGTCATCGGAACTGATATCAGTTACTACCAGGACCTTCCCGAAACGCCCCAGGGTGTAGATTTCAATAAAATGAAAGGCGCGGCTGACTTCGTCATCATCCGCGCCGGACAAAATCTATGGCAGGATCCGGATTTCCGCGATAACTGGACCGGATCAAAACAAGCTGGTATACCCCGTGGAGCTTACTGGTTCTATGACAACCGGGTGGAACCCGTGAAGCAGGCAGAGCTTTGGTTCCAGACACTCGGAGGCGACCTGGGAGAACTACCTCTTTTCGCAGACATCGAACACCAGGTCGCGGGTCAATATTTCGGTTGGCGGCAATGGTATGCGTTCCTCGAGCGATTAAGGACATTGGTCGGAGACAAGGAAATCGGTATCTACTCTTCACCCAATTACTGGCGGGAGAACGCCCCGAATCCTTCCAACCAGGCGTCCGAACTCGAATATTTTCACCGGTATCCCCTCTGGATCGCCCACTACGGAGTCGATCAACCTCGCATTCCCGAACCATGGGACGGAGATGAGTGGCTCTTCTGGCAATTCACTAGCGTGGGTGATGGAAAGGCATTCGGCGCCGAAAGTAAAGGGATCGACCTGAATTATTTCAACGGTGAGGAAAGTATTTTCCGCCGCCGATTTGGCCTACCCGAACCGGACCCGGACGTGATACTGCCTGGAAAGTACCTGGTTGAGTTGAACGTAAGAGATACTGCAAACGTAGAGGCGCCTGCGACCGCTACTCTAAAGCAAGGCGATCAAGTGGAAGTGGTCACCGTTGAAGACGAAGGGGATTGGTTGCAACTCCGCCTGGGCGATGGGAGGATGGGATGGTTTAAGAGCAAGTTCCTGACCAACTTGCCCGATCCAAACGTACCCCCACCGGCTGATAACCCGGTCGGCAGCTGGTTCCTAGTCGTGGTTGCAGCGTTAAATGTTCGTTCCGGTCCAGCGTCGAGCTACGATGTAGTGGGTCTTCTAAAACAGGATCAGATGGTCCAGGCACTCGCAATGTCGGCGGACAGTGAATGGCTGCAAATTCGCCGCGAGGACGGGTTGACCGGTTGGTCAAGCCTCAAGTACCTCATCAAACTTGGATCGCAGACTCTAACACAGCCACCCCCCTCCACGCCTTTGAAGCAAAACCTATTCCGCGGTGTGGACTATTCACGGATCCCGGTAACTTCACCCCGGCAAATGGTTGTGCATATGTTGACGATCGATCTACGCAGCAAAGGACTTCAATTCCTCGTCACACCACCGGATCGATCCGATGGAGCGCCATTATGTACGCGCACGACGTCACGGTTTCTGGCTGAACGCAAGCTGCAAATAGCCATCAATGCAGACGGCTTCAGTTATCTCAGCCCGGCGACGTATGATCCAATAAATTACTGCCGGAATGGTGGGGACCCGGTGCGGCCGAACGGATTTGCTGCATCACGCGGGAAGGATTACTCCAAAGGCAGCCGTTTCCAGCCTGTGGTTTACATCCGTCAAAACAATTCGGTCTCATTCAGCGCCGGAGGCAAGCTCTACAATGCCATTTCAGGCGACCGTTGGCTGATCGAAAAAGGTAAACCGGCAGCCGGCTTGACGAATGACGTCCCCGAGCCTCGCACCGCGCTTGGAATGACCCGCAATGAACGAACCCTGATCTTGTTGGTTGTAGACGGCCGTCAACCCGGATACAGTTCTGGGGCAACGCTGTCCAACCTGGCCGACATATTCCTGCGATGTGGTGCCTTCAACGCCGTAAACCTGGATGGCGGCGGATCATCGACCATGGTGATGGAAGGCGAGGACGGGCAGCCCAAATTATTGAATTCGCCCATCGATAACAATGTGCCTGGTCGTGAACGGGCGATTGCCAATCACCTTGGAATCTACATCAACGAATAACTTTTTATAGAGACCTGAATACCAGACTTTGCAGCACCGCCAAGCGATCTCCGT
>MGNL01000067.1:5420-7088 GCA_001796785.1 Chloroflexi bacterium RBG_16_51_16
ATTTGCACAAAACAGCTTGACTTATAATGAGCCCATGCCTGGAACAGAAATGACCGGCGGGATAGAAGCCGGTGGTACAAAATTTATCTGCATGGTGGGGTCGGATCCACAACATGTTGAGGCTGAGATTCGCATCCGCACCGAAACACCAGAGAAGACCTTAGAAAAAGTTACTCAATTTTTCAAACCGTTTGCAGAATCGGGAAAGATTTCAAGCCTGGGAGTAGGCTCATTCGGTCCGCTTGACGTGAATCCTGAATCACCGACGTATGGATTTATTACATCCACGCCTAAACCAGGCTGGCGAGATGTCGACTTGATGGGTGACCTAAAACACCGCCTGGGTCTCAGAGTAACCATGGATACGGATGTCAATGCAGCCGGGTTCGGCGAATTTCATTGGGGTGCGGGAAAGGGATACGATCCGCTGCTCTATTTAACGATCGGTACGGGGATTGGCGGGGGATATATAAAAGACAGAAGACCGTTACATGGATTGCTAACACCCGAAATGGGTCACATCCACGTTCGGCATGACCTAAAAGAGGATCCATTCGAAGGAGTTTGTCCATTCCACGGCGACTGTTTTGAAGGCCTGGCCAGCGGAACGGCACTTTCCAGAAGATTCGGTGAAAACGCGGAAAACCTCCCGGATGACCATCCCTTCTGGGAGTTGGAAACCAGCTACATCGCCTCAGCATTGGCCTCTTACATACTTGTACTTTCACCCAAACGGATCATCCTGGGCGGCGGGGTCATGCATAGAAGGTTCCTGCTTCCAGGGATTATGAAACATGTACAACAGGAATTAAACGGTTATCTTGACCATTTGAGTTTGCTCGATGGGATTCAGGATTACATTGTTACTCCAGGTCTAGGAAATCGTTCGGGGATACTTGGAGCCATAGCACTTGCACAGCAAATCAGCAAATAGCACCAAGCCTCACCTTAGAGCAATCCTGCTCGCTGTATTCGTAACTTTTCTATGGTCCACATCCTGGATTCTGATCAAATTTGGTTTGCGAAGCAATCTACCCCCGATCACATTTGCAGGTTTGCGCTACAGCCTTGCCTTCCTGTGTCTTATTCCCTTCGTTGCGAGAAATTCAGTCCAACGCGACGCATTTACATCCATCTCCCTCGCTGATTTGTGGAGACTTGGAATACTTGGGGTATTTAATTACACACTTACGCAGGGCGCTATATTTATCAGCCTTGCATACCTGCCAGCTGCCTTATTGAACCTTATCCTAAGCCTGACCTCAGTTCTCGTTGGGTTGGCGGGTGTAATATTCTTGAATGAAAGACCCGTTTCTTTACAGTGTCTGGGTGTCATACTTACAACGGCTGGAGTGGGTATGTATTTCCTTCCGGTCCCATTTCAACAACCTCAAGTTTTTGGGTTGATCGCTGCCATTATTGCCGTTCTAACGAATACCATTGCCTCCTCGCTGGGTAGGCAAATCAACCGCACAAGAAAGCTACCCGCTTTGATCGTTACTGTCTCGAGCATGGGCATAGGATCAATGCTAATGCTCATCATTGGCCTATTAAGCCAGGGAATTGGAAAAATCACCTGGCAGGATTGGATGATCATTGCCTGGTTGGCAATTTTCAACACTGCCATTGCATTCACCTTATGGAATCACAGCCTGCGAAGTCTCAGTG
>MGNL01000068.1 GCA_001796785.1 Chloroflexi bacterium RBG_16_51_16
GAATACAGCCAGGAATGGATACACCATCCTGTGCATCGTGTTCATGATCGTCTGTAGGAGGGTAAAAACCGCGATCTGAAGCCGAAGCTGCACGAGCTACCCTATTCTCGTTAGGCTGTGAAACCAACGTGCAAGGCAAAAGGCAGCAGCACAGGATGCCAGGGTAATCACCAGGAAAAACAGCCTGACCAACGGCAAGCCTGAATCAAAGATGGGTGAAGGCGGTGGGTGCATGACATACTCGGCCCTGGAAAAGGCAAAGCCCAAGAGGGTAATAAAGCTGAGATTTGCTGCGCTAGTTAAACGTTGATTATTTAAAAACCACAAACCGGCTTGTAAAAGCAAACCGGCGATCGCAAAGACAGACGCTAACCGAAATCGCGGCTCAGCCAGGAATAACCCGTTCCAGTTAGATTGCATGGCCCACAATGACAGCGGCAGGTAGGTTAGCCAGAAAAGGGCCGCTGCCCAGCCTAGCGCAGCGGACCACTTGTGGTATCCCTCTCGATTAGTGATAAGTCCGATCAATCCGGTGAGCCCGGATAATAAAAAGGTGAATTCCGCCGCCAGAACCCAGGCTCCGTGCAGGTAAACGATGCGGACATTGGATCCAAGAGTCCGTTCTTCAGGTCCGAAGGCTGCCAGAAGAATAATCCCAAGGACGATCAGGATGAATTGTGCCAGAGGAGATTTGTGAACAGGCATTGGCCGATTTTACTTGAAAACCTGCCAACCAAGACTCAACCAATTATTTGAAGCGGGTTAATGTGCTGGCTGCGCTCAACTTTTATTTAATTCAAAAACCATCTCTCCCAATCGCTCCACGGCACGTTCGGTGGAATAGCTGTATTCAGCTGCATTCAGGCGTATGAAATTTGGGAAATGCTGGGCAGCCGAAAAAACATATCCTGGTGCGAGTGTGATGCCACCCTTAAGGGCAAGTTTATATAGCTCGAGTGAATCGACGGTTTCAGGGAGTTGGACCCACAAAACAAATCCTCCCGAAGGACGGGTTAATCGGGTACCGGACGGAAAATAACGCATCACTGCGTTCGATAGGACTTCGATGTTGCGCGCGTATTCTCTCCGGATCCGCCGCAGGTGATGCTCGTAGCCGCCACCTTCCAGGAAGCCGGCCACAGCCATTTGGGGCAGGGTCGGCGAAGCTGCACTGATGGTGAATTTTAACCATTCGACTTCAGAGCGGAAGCGACCCGCGGCAACCCAACCGATGCGTAACCCCGGATCGATATCCTTCGAAAAGGAGGACACCAGCATGACCAACCCTTTTTTATCGAAAGCTTTGCAAACCAGCGGCCGTTTGTCCCCAAAATATAGTTCACCGGATACATCATTTTCAATGAGGGGTATCTGCTTACGGGCTAACATGCCAACCAGCTCTTTTTTCCGTTCATCCGGTATGCAACTGCCCAAGGGGTTATTGAAATTCGAGATGACCAGAACTGCCTTGACCGGATATTGCTCCAAGGCGAATGCAAGCGCTTCAAGGTCAATTCCCTCGCGCGGATGGGTGGGGATCTCCAACACCCTCAAACCGTGCACTTCAAGCGCTTGCAGGGTTCCGAAATACATGGGCGATTCGGTGGCAACAATATCACCGGGGCGGCAAACCGCGTGCAGGCACAGATCAATCCCTTCGATCCCACCTGATGTAATCAGAATATCGTTCGGTGAGAGCGAGCAGCCGGCATTGACCAGGCGGCGGGCGACCAGGGTCCTCAAGGTCTCCAAGCCAGGAGGCAGGAGATACTGATGCGTATCCATATTCGCCTGGCGGGTAAGACCGGTGATGATGCGGTTGAGACGGCGAACGGGCAAGAATTCGGGATTGGGTAATGCCGCTCCGAGCTGTACCAGGTCTGGATTGGTCGAATCCCGCAGCAACATCATGACCAGTTCATGCAAGCTGACTTGACTCGGATCGCGACCGGGTGATGAAACATCAGGTTCCGGCAGCTGCTCTCCGGTTTGAGGGCGGACGTAGTAACCGGATTGAGGTCGCGCCGCGATCAATCCACGATCCTCCAAGAGTGTGTATGCCTCTAAAACCGTGCTGATGCTCACACCATGCTGGCGGCTCATTTGTCGTACAGAAGGGACTCGACTACCAACAGGATAAGTTCCCTTTCGGATCAGTTGAGTCAATTCATCCGCAAGCACGACATAACGGTGAGTTTGATGTTCAGCCATGAATAATCACTTGAATGCCAGATCGACCAGTACAGTTTATTATATCCAGAACTGTACTGGTTACAATAAACAATTTATGCATCTGTATTCTTTTCAACAATTAAGAGATACTAGGCACGGAAGTTGAGAAAGGAGAGAATCATGAACCTTATAACCAGAACTCCCAGGATCGAACTCCTGCTCCGCCGCAACCAGTTATTGAACCTGGAAAATGCGCAACCCCGCATGGCGATCGAATGCAAAGATGGCGTTTTATGGGTGACAGTATCAGGCGACAATCGAGATCACATGATTTTTGCTGGTCAACGGTTTAATCCGGTTAAAGGAAACAAGGTAATAGTACAAGCCTTAAAGGACTCAAACCTGGATATCGAAGAAAATTAACCGGACAGCGATTAAATAGCTCCTCCGAGCCTCTTTCGTGCCCACAGCGGGGCAAGCGGCACGAGAGAAGGAGTCATTCAAAAACAGGCACATCAGTGCCTGTTTTTTTCTTTTCACTTTAAAGACTCTGGGAAATTAACCAAATCTGCGCTTCATCATAGAGGTAATGGTCTGGTTTTCGATCCCTCTACCAATCCAATCGACACAACCAAAGCTGCAAGCTTTGGATCAAGAATGTTGAGTTGCTGGCAGTATTTTTCCGTTAACCTGGAGCAGACTATCATACCGATCTTCGCACCCTGGATTAAATCAATCTTGTATTTCTTCAAGATCCGATGAAAGGAATCCTGGAAAATTTTTTGGGTGGTGAGCAAGTCTAATTTGGGCTTCTCCTCTGCTGGTATCCTGCCTGCTAAATCCGCTGGGTCCAACTTCATCTTGATCTTCATTGGCAAAGCGGAAAAATAAATGCCTAAAATCACCGGTCCCAATTCATTTGCTCTGTCCGAAAGTACGGGTTGACCGGGCTCACCAACATTAGGAAAATGAAACGATCTGAACAGACTCGCGCCTGCCAGCCAGGCACACGCTATCAGGATGCTCGTTGGGTGAGATTCAAAAGTAGTTTGGAAATGCTGGTCCAAAAGCACAAGTAGTTCATCGGCGGCTTGCTGCATCCGCTGATCTGCGGCACCGGAAATAGGAGAATTTGCCTTTGAGAATTTGCTAAACCAATCTTTGAACCACGACATGGGCCAGGATCATCTCCTCAGGCTGCGATATTTCACTTTGTGCGGGGTGAAGTCTTTTCCAAATTTCTCTTTCATAAAATCTTCGTAGTCCGACCAATTCCCCAGGAAGAACCGGATCTGGCTGTCACCTTCAAACGCCAGGATATGGGTGCAGATTCGGTCGAGAAACCATCGGTCATGGCTCACAACAATTGCGCACCCTGCGAAATTCTCAAGCGCCTCCTCGAGTGCACGCAGGGTATTTACATCGAGATCATTGGTTGGCTCATCGAGCAGGATCACATTCGCTCCCGCTGCCAATGTCCTGGCCAAATGGACCCGGTTGCGTTCGCCACCAGAGAGCGCGCCGACCTTTTTTTGCTGGTCTGTACCCTGGAAGTTAAACGAGGCTGCATATGCACGGGAATTCATTTTCCGGCTGCCAAGGACGAGGGTATCCGCACCTCCGCTTATCTCCTCCCATACCGTCTTGTCATCATCGAGTGGTCTCAGTTGTTCGGCGTAGACTAATCTAACCGTTTCACCGATGTGGATTGAACCCTCGTCTGGATTTTCTTTTCCCATGATCAGTTTCAAAAGGGTTGTCTTGCCCGCTCCGTTCGGTCCGATCACACCCACGAGGCTTCCAGGTGGCAAGGCGGCAGAAAAATTATCGATTAATAGTCGCCCATCGAACGCTTTGCTAAGGTTATTAAATTCCATCACATCCTCACCAAGGCGGGGACCCGGAGGAATATAGATTTCAAGCTCCTCGCGGTATTTCTCAGCTTCCTGGCTCAACAATTTCTCGTATGCGGTCAAGCGTGCTTTTCCCTTGGCCTGCCTGGCTTTCGGTGCCATGCGGATCCATTCGAGTTCGCGCCCCAGGGTCTTTTGCCTTTTGCTTTCACCCTTTTCTTCAATCTCGAGGCGCTGCTGTTTTTGCTCGAGCCAGGATGAGTAATTTCCCTTCCAGGGTATTCCATATCCCCGATCAAGTTCAAGGATCCACCCCGCGACATTGTCCAGGAAATAACGATCATGAGTGACTGCAATGACGGTGCCTTTGTACGCCTGGAGGTGATTTTCCAGCCAGGCAACTGATTCAGCATCAAGATGATTGGTCGGCTCGTCAAGCAGAAGGATATCAGGTTCGGTTAGCAACAGCCGGGTGAGCGCCACCCGCCGCCTTTCACCGCCTGAGAGAACCTTCACCGGTGTTTCAGCCGGTGGACAGCGAAGAGCGTCCATGGCCAGTTCGAGGTGGCTGTCCAGATTCCAGGCATCATGCTTGTCCAATTGTTCCTGCAGCCTGGCTTGCTCGGTAACCAGGGCATCGATATTCACTCCAGGTTCACTGAACTTCGCATTGATTTCTTCGAAATGGTTGAGTAAATCGACAATGGGTTGGACGCCCTCACGCACGATCTCGATGACCGTCTTTGAATCATTCAGGATGGGCTC
Source organism: Chloroflexi bacterium RBG_16_51_16 (assembly GCA_001796785.1). Taxonomy (GTDB): domain Bacteria; phylum Chloroflexota; class Anaerolineae; order Anaerolineales; family Villigracilaceae; genus RBG-16-51-16. The sequence continues at coordinate 4,791 of MGNL01000068.1, forward strand.
CTGCTCGAGCAATCCCACGGTATACCCCTTGGACATTGAGATTTCTCCAAGGTAATCCCTATCAATCCCAGCCATGATGCGCAGCAAGGTGGATTTACCTGCACCATTCAAACCCAATACGCCGATTTTGGCGCCGTAATAGAACCCAAGGGAGATGTCACGCAGGACTTGCTTGTTCGGTGGACGGATTCGACCCACCCGGACCATGGAATAGATAACCTGTGTGTCTGAAGGCATAGATGAATTATAGATGAATAATTACAAGGGATGCGCGGCGAATTCCACCGTGCATCCCTTGCTCAATTTTCACCTAACAAGAGGCGGTTAGAAAGCTTGCGTTGATTTCACCTTTCTACCCTGGACGATCCTGCTACCTCAAGGTCCGGTCTCTTTCCTTTATGATCCGGTAGGTTGACTCCGACCCACATTTTTAAGCAGCTGTCGCATGTCCAGCATTTTGACGATCCATGGAAGTGCCTGCACCATTATTAAACATCTCCTTAATCGAGACGGACGCATTTGCATACAAGTCAATTAAGGTCGATCGAGTCTCCTGCCATGCTGCATCTGCCTGAGCGCGGGCATCTGCATTGAAGTAGACGAATAGACCAAGTCCTATGGCCAGGATCAATAAAAGGGTTATTGCCTGAGACATGTTACTCCTCCAATTTTTTGAATACCTTGAAAGTCTTCAGTTAGGAACAGTCATAGAATTTAACGAGCGAAACCCCATCCTGTTACAGGAGAGTAAAGCCTGTTGGATTTTAGATATTTAATATATCTATTTATTGGGGGTTGAAACAACTGGAGGTAGAACCGCTGGTTCGGTCAGCGCAGGCACCGCAGACATCGCAGTGGGCATCAGATCTGGAGTGGCAACAACGGTCACAAAAGGTATGCTTGAAGGAATCTGCGAGGGCATTCGTAACTCCGAAGGACCGGCGGGTGTTTCCACCGGCTCGGGTTGGAGAGGCGTAATTTCATCAACAGGCGTTAGTGTAATGCCAGACTTTTCCAGCGACTCGCGCTGGGTCTGTATGACTGAAGTTATCCTGGCTTTATTTTCTGGCACGATCTCTGAAATTAATACCATCTCGGCATACTGATATTCCTGGTGGGCACGCAGGCTGCGCTCCGGATCACCGGATACTGCGAGAACCTCCCTGGATCTGCGTTCCGCTAGCTTAATATCAACGCTGACATGATCCGTAGCAGTCCAGCGCCAGGCACGTTCACTGGCAAGTTTCCATTCATACAACCGGTCTCCAGGAAGAGCACCCTGTGCCAGCGCTGTTCCCGTGGTCAGAAATCCAATAACAAGGGAAGCAAGGATCAGCGCAAACCTATAAACCGGAACCGATTTATATTCATGCGAACTGATGTATTTCATCAACTCGTGACGCGCCTGATTTCTAAACGCCTGGGTTGGTTCCAGGGTTTTGTGGCGATTAATTTTCGAGGCCGCAACCAGGAGTAGTTTCAACTGCTCTGCATGATATGGATAGCGTGCGAGGCAGTCATCAAGGCTGGCATTTTCGCTCAGGATCGCTGACAGACATTCATCCAATACCAGAGCCAGCTGATCTTCGTTAATTTCCGATTCATCCATTTGCATCATTATCCAACCTCAAGCTTTAACTCTTTCGCCAGCGCTCGCAGCGCACGCATTTGTAACGCCCGAACCGCTCCTTCGCGTTTGCCCAGGTGACGGGCGATCTCCTCCGTCGAAAAACCTGCCATGAACTTGAGCGAAAGGACTTCCTTCTGATCCGAGGTCAGCCGCAACATGGCGCGGCGAACATGTTCTGTTTCGACTTTCAATTCAACACGTTCCTGGAGCGTCGGTCCTTCCACCGGGAGAGGTAAAGCATCGTTCAATGGGACAACCTCTTTGCGAGTGCGGTAGTGATCGATCACGGCATTCCTGGCAATCGTATACAGCCAGGCAAGAAATGAACCATCCTGCCGGTAACGCTTCAGATGCTCCCAGGCTCGTAGGAAGACCTGGGAAGTGATGTCCTCGGCAGTCTGGTCATCCGCCACCCGGAAGAAAACATAACGATAGACGTGGCTCAGGTAGGCATCATACAAGGCGGTGAAGGCTTCTGGATCGCCAGCCTTCGCCCTGTGGACCAGGTCTTTTTCGTTGACCTGTTTTTTCTGCGGTGAAATCCCGGCAGTTTTTCTAATTACGTCCATTTATTAAAACGGTTTAAGGGAGAAATTGTTATGTAGACAGGAAACCAAAAAACGATCCATTAAATTATAGGTGTATCTGATAGAAATTGCCTTGTTTTTTGGACATTCTATAAGTACCCCCAAAGATTAGTGTTTTTTCATTCCGAAACAGGGAATGATTAATTTTTTTTATTGGGAGATAAGAGAGGAAACCTTAAAAACCCTCGAGTTTCGATAAATCCGCCACGCCTTCCGCCAATCCGGCTATGCGCTGCAACAAGCCAAGTCTATTCTGCCGGATGTCCTTCCGTTTGGCCATGACCAATACATTATCAAAGAATGTATTTACCTTTGGAACCATTGGCAAGAAGGCATTTAATAAATCGTCAGCTGATCCCGGAACGCGCCTGGTCTTTTCAGCTTTTTCGAGTGCCTTCAGCAATTCCTTTTCTTCCTTCTCAACTAATAGTTGTTTTGACACGTTGAAGGTTTTTTTCTGATCCCTCACAATGCGAACGCAGCGAGCAAAACCGGGAAGGATTTCACGCCAGTCGGATCTCTCCACCCAGGTTTGTAGCTGGTTTACTGCCTTTCTGGCTCCATTCGGATTATGCACCTGCTCGGAAAGAACCGCTTCAACCACATCATGTTTAAAACCTTCTTCCTTAAGCAAGACCTCCAGTCGTCCGCCCATGAATTCGAGCAATTTCTGTTGTACGTCAAGAGCGACTTTAATGGGCTGGTAGCCGGCAGCCTTCTTGATCGCGATCCTTAGATCAATATCAATCCCATGCTCAATCAGCGGTTGGAGTACGCCGAGCGCTGCGCGCCGCATACCAAATGGATCCCTTGCACCCGTTGGACTGATCCCCGCTGCAGACAAGCCGACCAGGGTATCCAGCCGGTCCACCAGAGCAAGCACCACACCAACTTTCGTCCTGGGCACCGGTAAATAATGTTCACCGATGGCATCGGCCACCACCTGATTTTCACCTGACCGAATGGCATATTCCCGACCGAGGATGCCCTGCAAGGAGGTCATCTCTGTCACCATTTGGGTCGCCAGATCAGCCTTGGCAAGAAAGGTAGCCCTCTTTGCGTCGCTAATCTCCTTGTCCTTCATTCGGAGCATGGATCCGATTTCTCGCACCAGTTTGAGCATGCGGTCGGATTTATCCAACATCGATCCCAGATCTTTTTGAAACATGAGTCGTCCCAGTTTGGGCCGAAATTCCTCGAGCTTGTGATTTAAATCTGCCCGAACGAAAAATTCTGCATCCGCGAAGCGTGCTCCGAGTACATGTTCATTACCCTGCTGTACAAGGTCCAGGTGCTGATCGTCGCCATTCCGAATGGCAATGAAATTTGGCAACAGGCGGCCATTCTTCTCAACCGGGAAATACCTTTGATTTTTGATCATCACAGAAACCAGGACCTCCCTCGGCAGGT
>MGNL01000069.1:0-7638 GCA_001796785.1 Chloroflexi bacterium RBG_16_51_16
AACATCAGCTAGCAGGTTATCATAGCGACCGCCGCCCAGGATGGATCGCTTGATATCACCCGCTACCTCCCAGGCTTCGAATACGGTACCGGTATAGTAAAGGAGTCCGCGTGCAACGGACGGATCGAACGCCACAAATCTTTCAAGGCCCATGGCTTGGATCGCAGAGAAGAATCTCTTAAGGCTGTCGGACTGCTGCCATAAGGATTTATCATCCAAAATGGATTTCATCTGATCGATTTGTTTGCTGCTCAAACCGATCTTCTCTCCCTCAGCGGTCCAGGACTCCGGTGTCAACTTTTCCTTCTTATCGACCCAGGAAAAAGCCTGGTCCTTGTTCCTTTTTTGGATTCCCATGGATGTGAATTGTTCTTCCATCAACCGGCGGTCGTTAACCAGGATCATGACCTGGTCTGGTTTTAGTCCAACCTTGTCAAAAAAAGATGCCAGTACCGCTACGTTTTCTGCGTCAGCTTCCGGTGAATCGACCCCGAGCAGATCCACATTCCATTGAAAAAATTCCCGGGTCCTCCCTTTCTGCGGACGCTCGTATCGCCAGAACGGACCGAACGACCACCAGCGTATTGGAAAGGTGAGCTCGTTCTGCTTTTGGGCGACCATGCGTGCCAGGCTCGGAGTAAGTTCGGGACGAAGGGCTAACTTGGAACCGCTGCGGTCCTCTAAAATATAGGCTTGTTCATTAACAAGCTCCTCTCCAGATTTTGCTGCGTAAAGCTCCAGGGTCTCCAACATCGGTGCTTCATATTCCTGATAACCGAATGATTCGGATACACTCCGGCAGGTGTTGTATAACCATGTGCGCACGGCCATTTGGTCCGGGTAAAAATCGCGGGTTCCTTTTACGGATTGGACGACTTTTCTCATACGGCTCCATCCAAAATTCAATGAATGAATTTTATTTTGGTATAATTTCTTTCACTTATCTGACGAACAGGAATTGGAATGGAAATAAATTATCAGGAAACCAGCAAGGACCTTCTCACCCGCATCAGCATCCACGAAAAATATGGAGCGCGGGACATTGATAAGTGGACGATTGAGGTCCTTGATCCCAAACCTGGAATGACAATCCTCGATGTCGGTTGCGGTGCCGGAAAACAATGTTTCCTGTATGATGATTTTACCAAAGGTCAAGCCCGCATCTTCGGAGGCGATTTCTCTGAGGAGCTGCTTGAAAAAGCACGCGCAGCTGCCGCTGGACGCGGCGCGAACATCTCCTTTTCTTTCATGGATTTTAATAAGCGCTTCGGATTCGACGAAAGTACGTTTGACCTCGTGTCTTCTGCGTTTGCGATCTATTATGCTTCCGACCTGCGGATTACCTTTGGCGAAGCCCATCGTGTTACGAAACCGAAAGGCAGGCTGTTCGTAACCGGTCCCCTGCCGGAAAATAAGAAGATGTTCTATGAGATCATCCGGGAGGCGACTGATAAACCGATCCCTCCTATGCCAGGATCGTCTCGGTTCAAAGTGGAAATATTTGAGACCATCCAGGAATTATTTTCAAACACCCAACTCCTAACCTTCGAAAATCCGATAACTTTTCCGCAGGTTGCGCCGTTCATGGAGTACGTCCGCGCCTCCCTCAGCGAGGACCGAAAGTTATGGACTTCGATGTTCAACGGACCGGAGCAGTACGCAAATTTGCTGGGAAAGATCGAATCCGTCGCAGCGACCTGGTTCAAACGCGATGGAAAGCTGGTCATGACCAAGGTCGTAGGCGGGATACTGGCCGTCAAATAACTCAGCGGCGGCCTTCCCCGCAGGACTTTTCGGATTCAACGTTGCGGGATCAAAGTCAAAAGTCCAATCGGAGAACCCATGCTTTTTTATGGTAAGCGCGTTTTATTCCTCGGCGCCCACCCCGATGACATTGAAATCGGGTGCGGCGCGCTCATCCATCATATCGTCCCCATTAGCGATGTGTTATGCGTGACGTTTTCTGACAATCAAAAAAACTCGGAGCTCACCCGGGTTGTTGATGAACATTTTCGATCCATGGCCGTGCTGGGGGTTCCAAAGAAGAAGGCGATCTTTGGTCCGTTCAACACGCGCGTATTTCCACACGACCGGCAGGAGATCCTCGAATATCTTCTAAAACTAAGGACGGATTTCGATCCGGATATCATTTTTGTCCACAGCCGCCAGGATATTCACCAGGATCACAATACCATGACCGCAGAAGCCCTGCGAGCCTACCGAGGCATCACGCTGCTTGGTTATGATGTCGTCCGTTCATCCCATGATTTTTTTCCGCATTTCCTGGTCGAGGTGAGTGAAGTGGATGTCCAGGCCAAGATTGAAGCGCTGTCCAAGTATGAGACCTACCGGGAAAAATATTACTTCAACCCTGAACTGACACGCGCGATCATGGTGCGTCACGGCGCGCTGGCAGAAAAACCCTTTGCCGAAGGATTTGACATCCTCAGGATCGTCGGCAGCTTTGAACGATGTAATTAACGGGATTACTCTTTAGGGATCCCGATGTATAAATTTCCATCCCGAACCTGGACCGGGTAAGCGGGGATATCCACCACAGCCGGCATCTGGAGCACTTTTCCGCTGCGTACATCGAATTGAGCACCGTGTCTCGGGCAGGTAATCGAAAAACCCTCAAGGTCGCCCTCGCCCACCGGACCGTCATCATGCGAACAGACATCTGCGATCGCGAAATACTCCCCAGCGATATTGAAGATGACGATCATCGTGCCACCCAGCTCTACGAATAGCCTTTCGCCATTGGGCAGATCGCTCGCTGGCGCGATTTCAACGAACTCGACTTTGGTTTCTTTCAATTGAGTGTAGTTATACATTGAAACGGATTTTCTTGGCTGAATTGTATCCCGATCCCTGTTGACCGCTGTACTAAAATTTAAGACAGAGTCTATTCGACCAGTTCGTCAGTCGCTTCCCCCAATCCATAGACTCCCGCTTTTAAAACCTTGAGAGAGAGCAGGGCACATTTCATACGTACAGGTCCCAGGTCGATGCCCAGCATATCCAATATATCCTGCCTGGTCAGCTTCTTCACGTCCTCAATTGATTTTCCGATCACCGATTCGAGCAGCAGATCAGCAGAGGCTTGGGATATGGCGCAGCCGTGGCCGTCGAAACGCGCCTCGCTCACTTTCCCTTCCTTATCCACTCTTAGATCGATTTGGATGTGATCTCCGCAAAGGGGATTGTTATCTGCGAATGAAATATCGTGGGGGTCCAACTTGCCGCGATAGGACGGATTTTTATAATGCTCGATGATATTTTCCCGATACAGGTCTTCCATTAAGAAAATACCTGTTTAACTTTGTAGATGCCATTTACGAGGGCATCCACTTCCTCGCGGGTTGAATAGAGGTAAAAACTTGCCCGGGTGGAGGCAGGGATGCCCATCTTGTTGTGGAGTGGCTGCGCGCAGTGGTGCCCCGCCCTCACGGCAATCCCATCCCGGTCCAGGATCGCCGCCACATCATGCGGATGGATGCCGTCGAATGTGAAGGCTGCGATTGCACCCTTCTTATCAGCCTTGGGCCCGAGCACCTTTACACCTGGAATTTCTTCCAGCCGGTCGAGTGCATACTCAATGATTGTGTGCTCATGTGCAGCCACCGCCTCCATTCCCACGCCGTTGAGGTAATCCACCGCCGCGCCAAATCCAATTGCTTCTGCGATCGCGGGTGTGCCCGCCTCAAATTTATGTGGTACATCGTTAGGCGTGAATGATCCGAATTTCACTTCCTTGATCATTTCCCCGCCACCCAGGAAAGGTGGAATGGATTCCAACAGAGCTAGTTTTCCATACAAGGCGCCGACACCCGTCGGGCCGCACATCTTATGCGCACTGAATGCCATGAAATCCACCCCCAGCGATTGGACATCAACTCTCAAATGGGAAACCGATTGAGCGGCGTCCATGACTGTGATCGCACCGATTTGATGCGCTTTCTCTATGATCTCGGAAGCAGGGTTGATCGTACCCAATACATTTGACATGTGTGCGAACGCAACCAGCTTGGGTTTTAATTCCAACAGCTTTTCAAAGCTCTCGAGATCCAATAGCCCATCTGGTGTGATCGGTATGAATTCCAGCCTGAGGTTGCGCTCGTTTGCCACCATGTACCACGGCACCAGGTTGCTGTGATGCTCCATCTCGGTGAGCAGGATCAGATCCCCAGCCTGCAGGTTTTTCCTGGCCCACGTATGAGCAACCAGGTTTATGGCTTCCGTAGTGTTACGTGTGTAGACAATTTCACGTGGGTTGGCGGCGTTAATAAATCTTGCTATTTTTTCACGAGCTTGTTCAAACAACGAGGTAGCCTCTTCGGCCAGGGTGTGGACACCTCGATGTACGTTGGCATTATTCCGCCGGTAAAAAGTGTTCATTGCTTCAATGACTGAATCAGGTTTTTGGGAGGTTGCCGTCGAATCAAGATAGACCAACCGTACACCGGGATGTACCTCACGGCTTAACGCCGGAAAGTCAGCTCTAATTTTCTCTACGTCTAACATTGGAAATCAATATTCCGGTATGGTTTTTCGTAAAACTTTCTTGGAAGCGGTTTGCCGGAGATGTTCGGAATGGACCGGATACCAAAGGATCCGGTCTGGTACCATCCATCCATCGGTCAGGAAAACGTTCGAACGGAACTGCACTGCAATCATCTTGCTGTCCATCTGTACGACAATGCCCTTGATCCAGCCGCGGATCCGGTCATTATTTTTTTCATGATCGCAGTACACCTCGACCGTATCCCCGACCATGAAGGCATGCTCGCTACCTGGCGGCTTCATGTATGCGAATTGGTTCGCTTTTTCCGACCGTCTCCCATTGCGGCGTGCATTAACCGCAGTACCCATCAGCCCGGCGGGTTTGATCTTTACTTTTGCTCTTGGTTTTGATTTACGCGTGGTTTTTGATTTGCCTGCCATTTTCTCTCAATATCGTTTTATTCCATCTTTGACAAGATGGCTTGATGAAATCTTTCCCGCACTCCCTCGAAGGGTATTCTCTGCATGATCGGGTCAAAGAATCCCTCCACGACGATGCGTTCAGCCTCCTTTTGTGGCACTCCACGACTTTTGATATAGAACAGCGGTTCCTGTTCGAGTTTACCGACCGTTGCACCATGGGTGCAGCGGACGTCATCAGCCAGGATCTCCAGTCCGGGGATTGAATCGGCTCGGGCGCCTTCCTCCAGGACGATATTTCGGTTCGCCTGGTAGCCGTCGGTTTTTTCGGCACCTTTTGCAACATAGATCATCCCCTGCCAGACCGAGCGGCTCTTTCCCTTCAACGCGCCTTTGAAAAGCAGGTCACTGGTTGTATGGGGGGCAAGGTGATTTTGTTGCGTATCATGGTCAAGATGCTGCGTCCCATCTGTAAAATAAAATCCGGACATCCTACCTTTGGCTCCCTCTCCCGCCAGGTCGAGCTCGGAGAAATTCTTGGTCAGGTGCGAACCGATCGCTCCAAAGATCCAGTCGATTTGCCCGTCCCGTTCCACACGAGCGCGCTCGTGGCTAAAATTCCAGATTTTCCTTCCCCAGGACTGAAGCTCGACAAACTTCAAGTTTGCACCAGCCATCACTTTGATCTCCACGATCCCACTGTGGAATGCGTCCTTGCCTTCTGCCGGTGAAGCCGATTCGTGCACGTAGACCGCACTGGCTCCCTCCTCAAGGAGAACAAGGATGTGTGAAACATGCGCAAGGCTATCTCCGGGTCCCCATAGGATGCTGTGAAATGGTGCTTCGATTTTTTCGTTCGCCGGGACATACAATAAGATTCCATTTTGGGCGAATGCACCTGCAAGAGCTGCAAACTTACCTTCCTCAACATTGACCGTTTGTCCAAGGATTTTGGAAACCAGGTCTGGATGTTTCTCCTGGGCGGTTCGTAAGTCTGTAAAAACAACACCCCGCCTGATGAGAGTCTCATCCAAATCGATCTGTGACCCGTTGGGTGTTATTACGATCTGACCGCCATGCTGATCCGCGGCCAGAGGTTTCAACAGCTCGAGCGGGACACCGCGTAGGTCTGCGTGAACGCCATTTTTGGATAACTTGAAAGCCTCAACCGGCATGGATCTTAGATCCGTGCGCCTCCAGGCTTCCATCGTCACATCCGGAATGCTCAAGCGCTGGTACGCTTTCCACGCCGCAGAGTTATATTTTTCGAATTCAGGCTGACCGCTGGGCAGGTCTGCAGCGGTAAAAGTAAAATCCTTCGTTTTGGATTCAACTCGGCGGGACTTGCTTACGACAACTCTTGGTTTCTCTTGCATTTTTAATTCCTGGGTGGATTTCGATGAACCAGATCAGCCTATGGAACCCTCCATTTGCAGCTGGATCAGGCGGTTCATCTCGACCGCGTACTCCATGGGAAGCTCCTTCACGAGCGGCTCGATGAAACCCGAAACCACCATGGTCGTTGCTGCTTCCTGACTTAATCCGCGTGACATGAGATAAAACAGTTGCTCTTCGCCTACCTTGCTGACGGAAGCTTCATGTCCGATGGTCACATCATCTTCATCGATCTCGATATATGGATAAGTATCCGAGCGTGACTGTGGATCCAGAAGAAGCGCGTCGCAAACTGTATTCGATTTCACACCTTTCGCACCCTTATAGACTTTCAATAATCCACGGAACGAAGCTCTTCCTCCAGATTTGCTGATGGATTTTGAAGTCACCTTGCTGGAGGTATTGGGTGCAAAGTGATACATTTTTCCGCCTGCATCCTGGGTCTGACCGGCTCCCGCGAAAGCCATGGAGAGCATTTCACCCCGGGCTCCGGGCTCCATCAGGTAGCAGGATGGGTATTTCATTGTTACCTTCGAGCCCAGGTTGGCATCCACCCACTCGTGGGATCCGCCTTCGAACACCTTGGCTCGTTGGGTCACGAGGTTATAAACGTTGGTTGACCAGTTTTGGATCGTGGTGTATCTGGATCGGGCACCTTTCTTAACCACAATTTCGATCACGCCTGAATGAAAAGAATCGGTGGTGTACTGCGGTGCCGTGCAGCCTTCCACGTAATGGACCGAGGCACCTTCGTCGACGATGATCATTGTTCGCTCGAATTGACCCACGTTGGCAGTGTTCAAGCGGAAATAAGCCTGAAGAGGCAGGTCTACCTTCACACCCTTGGGCACATACACAAAGGATCCGCCGGACCACACCGCTGAATTCAACGCGGCAAACTTATTATCTTCGATCGGAATCACTTTGCCAAAGTATTCCTTGAACATGTCAGGATAGTTTTTCAATCCATCCTCGATCGATACGAAGATCACTCCCTGTTTTTCGAGGTGCTCCTGGATGGAGTGATAGACCATTTCTGATTCGTATTGCGCGCCCAAACCGGCGAGGAATTTTCGTTCGGCTTCGGGCACACCCAGCTTGTCAAAGGTCCGCTTGATGTCGTCCGGGACGTCCTCCCAGGATTTTTCCTGTTTCTCCATTGGTTTGACATAAAAGTAGATCTCGTCAAAATTCAACTCTTTCAGGGAAGGACCCCAGTTCGGCATGGGTCGCTGCATGAAGTGGTCAAGCGCCTTCAACCGGAAATCGAGCATCCACTGGGGCTCACCTTTCATGTGCGATATGTTTTCGACAACCGAT
>MGNL01000069.1:7671-11528 GCA_001796785.1 Chloroflexi bacterium RBG_16_51_16
CCGTACTTGTACTCTCCAATACCTTCAAGTACTTTTTAGTTTTTTTTAGTCATAGGATTTACCTTCCTTTCCAACCGGTAAAGATATCTGATCCTGCGGTATGCAGGTGTTAAATCTCATACCATCCGTTTTTTCTGTGGAGCAGCTGATCATCAATTTCAAGCTTCGGTCTTTTCCTTTTCCTTGATCCAGTCATAGCCGTGCTCTTCGAGGCTCAGCGCAAGATCCGGACCTCCCGATTCGACCAAGCGTCCACCGATCATCACGTGAACAAAATGAGGCTTAATGTAATTCAGCAAACGTTGGTAATGTGTGATCACCAGCACACCCAGGTCTGGCCCAGTCAGGGCATTGACGCCGTCTGCGACAACCCGCAGCGCATCAATATCCAGCCCAGAATCGGTTTCATCCAGGATGGCGATTTCAGGTTTAAGGGTCGCCAGTTGCAGGATCTCAGCCCGTTTTTTCTCCCCTCCCGAGAATCCTTCGTTCAAATAACGCCCGGCAAAAGCGTGATCCATCTTAAGCAGGTTCATCTTCTCAATAAGTAATTTCCTGAACTCCGGGACAGGCATCCCCTTGTCCTCGTGATTTTTCTCCCGTCTTCTCGCATTAAGTGCAGTTCGAAGGAAATTTGCCACAGTTACACCGGGGATGGCAACCGGATACTGAAATGCGAGAAATATCCCCAGCCGTGCTCTTTCGTCAACTTCCAGCTCAAGGATATTCTTTCCCTGGAACAAGACACTCCCTTTAGTAACCTGGTACGACGGATGACCCATTAAGGTATACGCCAACGTCGATTTTCCAGTACCGTTCGGTCCCATGATCGCATGTACTTCCCCTTGTTTAACGACCAAATCAACACCTTTTAAAATCTCTTTTCCATCGATGCTGACGTGTAAATTTGTGATCTCAAGCTGTGACATTAACCAGATCTCCTGACACTTCTATGGTTATACGACAAAATTATCGATATTTTTCGCCTGCTGGCTTTGAAATTATAGCAGGGTACAGCGAAAAAGTCAATATTTATGATATTTTTCTAGTATATTACGGTTTTATTTGCTTCTCTAACTACACAACAAATAAACAAGTGTTTAGCCTGGTTTCTACCTGCTCTCACACCGATTTTTATGATATTTATAAAGAATATTGACAAATTATCGAGCTATAGGTATACTTTTTGTTGAAGTACGACAATTTAATTGACCTAATTAGGTTGCATTAGTGAGACCAAAAAAGTGAATTATGGGTTTAACCCGAGAAAGAATTCTCCAAACTCTGCTAAAGCAGCCGCGGAGGACAATCAACGAATTGGCTGAGGTGATAGGTATCACCCCGATCTCCATCCGCCACCATTTAATAAATTTGGAAATGGATGGCCTTATCTCTGGCGTGGAAGAGAGACATGGCGTCGGCAGACCACGATTGATATATGCGTTAACCGAAGCGGGCATGGAGAAATTCCCCACCAGGTACTTAAGGTTAACAACGAGGCTTCTAGCCCAGATGAAAGAAAGCATGCCTGGCCCGGTCGTGCGCAACCTGTTCAATTCGGTTGCAGAGGATCTGGCTGGCGAGTACGCCGATCAAATGCATGGTCTAAGTATGGAAGAAAGACTGGATTCCGTTAAGGAACTTCTTTCCCAGGAAGGTTTCACTGTGGAATGGGAAAAGAACGGCAGCCAGTATGAGATCCATGAAATCTCCTGCCCTTATTATCAAATTGGCGTTCTTCATCCTGAGGTCTGCACAGTAGATCAGACTTTGATATCAAAAATGCTGGCTTTGCCCGCCAGTAAAGTGCAATGCATTTTGGATGGTGGTACCCACTGCACGTACGTTGTTCAGCCCGCTGTGACGGCGGAAAACTGATTGGCAAATTATCTAACACAACCACGAGGTAATAATTTCTGAGGTGCGATGAGCGAAGAAAAAGAAACCGTCCAGGAAATCAAATGGACAATTCATGATACCCATCCTGATCGGGTAAAACTCGTCCGAGAGAAACTTTCCGAAGTCATAGACCCGGAAATAGGTATGAACATCATTCAGCTTGGCTTGATCCGGGATGTTACGATAGAAAACGATATCGCCAGGTTGAAAATGATCCTGACGACGCCCTTCTGCCCTTACGGTCCGGCGATGATCGAAATGACGAAAGCCAAAGCCGTCGAGGGATTGGATATGCCTGTTACGATCGAAATGGGTATGGATATGTGGGATTTCTCGATGATGGAAGATCCATCCGCTCTGGACTGGGGGATGTACGGTTAGGTTTTTGTTCAAAGCAAAATAAAAAACGGTGCAGCTCACATGAGCTGCACCGTTTTTTATTCACTCTGTTTCCAATGCATTGCATGAGGTTGTTCGCCCTCCTCGTAACCCGAGATTACGATAATGGCGTTTAGAACCTGGTCGCCACGGTTTCTCCATTTATGTTTGAGATTGGCCGCGAATAGCAGGCTGTCCCCAGCATCGAGCTGATAAGCTTGGTTCTCAACGACGTAATCCAATTGTCCACGCAAGCAGAACACAAACTCATGACCGGAATGAGTCATGGGGTGCGGTCCGCTGTTCGCGCCTGTTTCCAGGGTAAGCATAAATGGTTCGACCCGACCAGCGAATTGCTCCCCACCCAATCCCTCAAAGACTCCCCGGCTGAAACTGATCCGGGTTCGCTCGTCAGATCGTAACGCCACAACCTGCTGTTTATCGGGTAGTACACCGAAAAATGAGGTGATGGAAATACCCAGCCCATCGGATAGTTTGTACAGAGTGCTAACCGAAGGCGAAGTCTTGCCGCGTTCGATCATTGAAAGTGCATTCGCGGAAAGTCCACTTTTACCGGCCAGCATCCGCATGGACATATTCCTCGCCTCGCGCAATTCTCGCAATTTATTTCCTACATTAACAGAAAGCGCATTTGGTTTGTAGAGCGCCAATCCAACCTCCATCCAATAATTTGTACCTATCTTCTCCTATTATAACTAAATAAAGTGACATTAAACGATACTTAATATGACATCATACACTTTTGTACAATTAATCACAAAGTTATGATGAATCATCGAATATCCGTTCATGCGAATATATGGTGTGAAAGATGATAAGCACAAGCCTAAAACAAGAGATATCTCAATTGGAAGCGAATTTTTGCTTTGCGTTTTCGGAGCCAACACGCATTTTGATCCTTTATGCATTAAGCGAGACGCCCCGCAATGTATCTGATCTGACGAAAGAACTTGGCACCAATCAACCGACGATTTCACGACATCTTAAAGTCTTGCGCGATCGGGGTTTGGTTATAACTTCTCGTCAGGGCACGACCGTAACTTATCAGATTTCCGATAATCGACTTATCGAAGCCCTGGATATCCTTCGATCCATTATGCGCGACCAGTTGACCCACCAAGCCAGCCTGGTCAATGAATTAGGTTAAGGAGATTCCTCGATATGAAAATCCGCGTCCCCTATTGGATCCTTGGTTTGATAGGAATCCTGCTGGTGATCCTGATCCCGGCGTTCTATTTCCTTCCAAAATCAGAAACGAAAATGGATCCGGCCGCTCATCTGCCGGACAAACTCGTCCATGTCGATCACACCGATATCATCAAGGGCGAATTCAAGGCCGCGCAGGATGTCACCGAGTCTTGCCTGGAATGCCATCCGGATGCCGCGAGCCAGATCATGCAAACCACCCATTGGACCTGGCAAAGCAAAGAAGTCCTCGTCCCATGGCGTCAGGCGCCCGTCACCATCGGTAAGATCAACCAGATCAATAACTTTTGTATCGGAACCCAGGGCAATGAGAACCAATGCATGTCCTGTCACACCGGTTACGGTTGGGAAGC
>MGNL01000069.1:11560-13547 GCA_001796785.1 Chloroflexi bacterium RBG_16_51_16
ATGTTGATTGCCTGGTCTGTCATGCAGATCCGGCTTCGTACTCTAAAGGTGATTTTGGCAATCCGGCCGAAGGCGTGGATTTGTTGGCTGCAGCCCGATCGGTCCGCTCACCCACCCGCGAGAATTGTGGCTCCTGCCACTTCGATGGTGGCGGCGGCAACGGCGTCAAACATGGTGATCTGGATGAAAGCCTGTACTTCCCGAGTGAAAACCTGGACGTCCATATGGGCGGCGACCTTGACTTTCAGTGCACAGATTGCCACACAACAAAAGACCATCAGATACTCGGTCGTTTGCTTTCCGATAATTACACCATCCAGCCCGGCGAGCAGGTCTCCTGCACTCAATGCCACGTCGACCAAAAACACACCGATGAACGCTTGAACGCCCACCTTGAATCAGTAGCATGCCAGACCTGTCATATCCCCGCGGTCGCCCTCGAAGATCCGACCAAGGTTGTCTGGGATTGGTCCAAAGCCGGTCAGTCAGGGCGCGCGGATGATCATTTCACCTATCTGAAGATCAAAGGCGAGTTTTTGTACGAGAAAAATTACAAGCCCGAATACCTGTGGTTCAACGGGAACAATGAATATCGTTACCTGCTTGGCGACCAGATCAATCTTAGTGGCATCACTTATATAAATAAACCCGCTGGAAATATCGATGACCCGACCGCAAAGATCTTTCCCTTCAAGCTCCACAAGGCTATCCAGCCCTACGACCAGGTAAATAACTATCTCCTGCAGCCGGTCACCTCAGGCAAGGACGGGTTCTGGACTAACTTCAATTGGGATAGCGCCTTCGGGTTGGCTTCACCCTTTACCGGTTTGAAGTACAGCGGTGAGTACGCGTTTACCGAGACCTACATGTATTGGCCTACGACCCACATGGTCCAACCGGTCGCACACACCCTGCAGTGTACAGACTGCCATTCCGAAGACAGCCGGATGGATTGGTCAGCTCTTGGATATCCAGGCGATCCTATGGAATGGGGAGGACGCTGAGATGTTTAGTATGAATCAACCCATGAGCAAGAACCTATTAAAATGGATTTTTATTCCCGTTGGATTGCTGCTCCTTCTGACTGTTTTAATCGTTCCAAGCGTGTTCGCGAACGCATCCAAAACTCCGGAGATTCAATCCTCGAGCATTCACCCCACCTTCGCCATGCTTGATGCCAATGGGGAAAATGTACTCACCAGCGCAGCTCCCGTTTCCACCCTAAAAACCTGTGGTCAGTGCCATGATACGGAGTTCATTACGACTCATGCTTACCATTCGGACCTCGGTTTGACTGAGTACATCTCCGATCCAGCCTCCTTAAACACTAGCAATGGTCTGTTCGGTCGTTGGAATCCCCTCGCCTACCGCTATCTAACCCAGGCAGGCGATGAACGCCTTGACTTGTCCACTGCGGCTTGGATCATGCTCTACGGTGATCGGGTCGTTGGGGATGGGCCGGCTTCGTTCTCCCGTGAGAGAAAACCACTGACCGGTCTGGTTCCGAGCACTCAAAATCCTGAAACAAGCTACCTGAATCCGGAAACCGGAAAGATCGAAGTCTGGGATTGGCAAAAATCCGGCACGATGGAGATGAATTGTTTCCTCTGTCATACCGAATCTCCCAACAATGAACAGCGGATTGCTGCCATACGCTCAGGTGATTTTGGGCTGGCGAACACTGCTACCCTGTTTGGCAGCAGGATTGTTGCGCTAACAGATGGCGTTCTCACCTGGAACGGGGCGGCATTCGACGAAAATGGTGAACTTCAAAAAGATTTCATCACCATTCAGGATCCAACCAATGAAAATTGCGCCGCCTGTCATGGTGTGGTCCACACAGAGGTCGACGTTCCGCTAGTCTTGGAAGGCTGCACTTGGGAAACGGGTACCACCGGGCAGATCATCACCTCGCAGCGTGTGTCCGATTCGGGTATGAACATCTCGGACAAGGATGTCCAAACCCGCTCATGGGACATCCACGCGG
>MGNL01000069.1:13558-13700 GCA_001796785.1 Chloroflexi bacterium RBG_16_51_16
ATGTGCACCGACTGTCACTACTCTCCCAATAACCCAGCCCAGGCTGCCCAGTTGACCGAGGAGTCACCGGACAACCTGCTCTACGATCCGCGTACGCTGGAGATTGGTGAATATCTTGAAAAACCGGACCATAACATCACCC
>MGNL01000069.1:13759-13946 GCA_001796785.1 Chloroflexi bacterium RBG_16_51_16
GAGTCCTGCCATGACGCCACACAGAACCATACAGATTGGCTGCCGTACACCGAAAAACATATGAACGCGGTAGCATGCGAGACCTGCCATATTCCTCAACTGTATGCGCCTGCCATCCAAACCTATGACTGGACGGTTTTGAAACAGGATGGAAATCCCGCTACGGTTTGTCGCGGTATCGAACCAG
>MGNL01000069.1:14005-14995 GCA_001796785.1 Chloroflexi bacterium RBG_16_51_16
GTCACGGGTTATGAACCGGTTCTCCTTGACCGCGAGAATCTGAATGGCAGCCAGATCCTGGCTCCATATAACTTGATCACAAGCTTTTACTGGGTTTACACGGACGCGAATGGCAATAAACGCCCGGTTCGCCAGCTTGATTTACAAGCGGCGTTCCTTTCAGCGGGCAATTACAAATCCGAGATCCAGGCTGCATTCGATTCGAATTCCGACGGCATTCTCAGCTCAACGGAGCTCGTGATCGACAGCAAGCTAAAGGAAGACACTGTAAAAGACCGGCTCATTGAGCAGGGTTTGAACGACCCTCGCATCGAGGGCATGGTCGAGCCGTACAGCCTCAACCATGATGTAACCCTGGGATCGTGGTCCGTGAGGGAATGCCAGGATTGCCACAGGACTGATTCGCGAATGAATCAATCCATCAAACTCGCTGACTACGCTCCGGGTGGCGTCCTGCCCGAATTCCGGGAGGGTACCAACGTCCTCAATTCAGGTCAGATCCAAAAAGGTGCGGATGGCAGATTGTATTATCAACCCGCGCCCTCAAATGATGATCTCTACATCTTCGGTCACACCCGTTACGGTTGGCTGGATGGATTGGGCGCCGGTTTCTTTGCTCTGACCCTGGTCGGCGTGGCATCCCATGGTACGCTGCGTTATTTTTCTGGTCGCCGGAAGACCAACTCCGTGAAGAAGACCGAACGCAAATTCATTTACCAGTCCTATGAGAGATTCTGGCACTGGCTGCAAACCACAGCGATCGTGATCTTGCTGTTCACTGGTCTGATCATTCACCGGCCGGATATCTTTGGCATGTTCTCCTTCCGCGGTTCGGTAATTCTGCACAATGTCCTTGCCGCCATCCTGGCCGTGAACGCATTCCTGTCGCTCTTTTATCACCTCACGACCGGCCAGATCCGCCAGTACATCCCCCATCCCTATGGATTTTTCGATGATGCGATCGTCCAGGTCAAGTTCTACATCTCGGGT
>MGNL01000069.1:15063-15370 GCA_001796785.1 Chloroflexi bacterium RBG_16_51_16
TACCTACTTTGGCATCCTGAATGTACTCCTGCCATTGCAAGGCCTCACGGGCATTCTGATGTGGAGTGTGCAGCGCTGGCCGGAAATTGCAGGCTGGTTTGGCGGTCTGAAGGGTCTTGCTCCGATCCATACGCTGATCGCCTGGATTTTCGCAACCTTCATCCTGGGGCATGTGTACCTGACAACCACCGGCGCCTCCCCGTTGGAATCGATCCGCGGCATGGTGACCGGATATGAAAATGTTGAAGTTCACGATTAATCGAGGAGTTGGAAATGACAACTTATAAGCGCAAATTCGTCTTCCTGA
>MGNL01000069.1:15482-15684 GCA_001796785.1 Chloroflexi bacterium RBG_16_51_16
GCCATCGAGGATGCTTTCGCTCCAGGTCACGTGGACAACACTCCTTACCTGCTCAAAATGGCAGGCGGTGACAAAAACCCGCTCGATGATTGGATCATCCCGGTTTTCGTTGGCGCGATCGCAGGTGCCTTCATATCCGGTTGGCTCGGCGGCCGCCTGAAATTTGAAACCAATAAAGGACCGCAGATCTCCAACCGCACCC
>MGNL01000069.1:15890-16034 GCA_001796785.1 Chloroflexi bacterium RBG_16_51_16
CGTATGTTACGCGACGAAGCAATCTCGTCCTCCGGGGCCACGCGACGAAGTTGAGCGAAGCGCGAAGTCCCGGTGATCTGCCGGGGAAATCCCGCCGAAGGCGGGGCAATCTCATAATCGCGTGAGAACCTTATCAATCGTAAT
>MGNL01000070.1 GCA_001796785.1 Chloroflexi bacterium RBG_16_51_16
ATCCTCGCCCGCTTTGATTCGATCGATGGTAGCCAGCGCTATGGCTTCGTCGGCTACAAGGATGTGGCGTGCCCATATCTGTGTTTGTACAGGTAGGACATCTGCGGTGATCACATCCATGAGCTTATCGCGCAGCAGGTTGTCCTCGATCAACTTGCGATAATCCGCTTCTCGGAAGCCCTGTTTGTTGAATCGCTGCATGGCATCTTTGAAATCCTGCTCATACGCGGATTGTGTATATGGCGTGGCTGTAGGGAATGGTGTTGAGGTTGGACCGGGTGTAGCTGTAAGGGTGGGGACTATCGTAGCAGTCGGGAAGGCATCCTGGGTTGGGATGCCCTCTGGCAGACTTGTCGGCAGAACCTCGCTTGTCGGTGTAATTGTCACAATCAGGAATGCTGATTCGGGAATGGTCGGTGTAATAACGAGTGTAGGCGTAACGGTCGGAGTAGGGCTCCCGTTAGGGAAAAAGGCGAAATTGGCTTCTAGCTCGGATTCCAACTCGGCATCACTGATGGAGATACCTCGTTTTTCCGCTTCCTGGCGGATTAATTGTTCATCGATCATCTGATCCAGGATGCTTGCGCCCAAACCTGCTGCGTCATCCAGCTGCTGTTGGAAAGATTGCAGTTGTTGAGAAACATCCAATCCAAATTGTGCATACTGTGAGTATTGCGCGTAAAGATTTAATATTTGGAGTCTTTGAAGCCGAACCCGCGCTTCAAAGTCATTGAGATAGATCGAGTTTTCACCCACCTTGGCGATCGGCTTACGCAGCTGGAAGAATTTAACATCCAGATATCCATACAAGATCAGCCCTAAAACCGCAACCACGGTGACTATGAACGCGGCCAGGATCAGGCGCGTTTGAATGCGTTCCCGTTCCAGCCGGGCGAGATGTTTTCTGGTGTGAATCACGGGTTTCTTATCTTGTTCGTCTGGCATGGATGCCTTCTCCTACACGGATCTTATCCGGGCGGATCATCGCGTTCGCCCGATTAACTCTCAGGGAATATTTTCTAAGTCAAAGTCTTGCTGCTGAACTCTCCAAGTGTTCGAAGGATATCATTTCGTATATCCTTCATGCAAATGGGGAATGAATGAGGTCTCCTAATATCTCTCCCCTTCCCAAAACCTTCCTGTGAAAGGAAGCAGGGCTATATGACGGGCTTGTTTGATTGCCGCGGCTACCTCCCGTTGGTGGCGGGCGCAGGCACCGGTCTGCCGCCGAGGGCGTATCTTGCCATCCTCGGTGATATAGCGGCGCAGCATATCGACCATTTTGTAATCAATGGTAAGCTGCTTGTCCGCACAAAACTGGCAGGTCTTCGGTCGGGCAAAATATCTTCGTTCCCCGCCTCCCATTTCTTGTCCTGCTGGAATTCGTTCATCGGCCATTTTTTTTCTCCATGCTTGTGATTCGAGGTCCATTGGGCTTGAACCCTTGAGGGGTTTACCCAGCGCGGATCTGATTAGTAATATCTTTCTAGGGATTGCATCATTTTTAGAAAGGGAACTCATCCTCGGAAGCGGGTGCGGTGCTATTTTCAGCCTGGGCAGCCTCGGAATCCTGAGGCTGGGCTGCAGCTTCGCGGCGATCACCGAGCATCATCATCTCGCTGGCAACCACTTCAACGCTGGTATGCTTCTGACCTTCCTTGTCATCCCAGCGGCGCGTTTGCAATCTGCCTTCGATGTACACCTGCTGGCCTTTGACGAGGTATTGTTTGCAAATCTCTGCAAGGTTACCCCAGGCAACCACATTGAACCATTCTGTCTCGGTATGACGTTCCCCGTCGGCGCTGTTCCAGTGTCGGCTGACGGCCAGGGTGAAAGTTGTCACTGGACGGCCGGAAGGTGTGTATCTCATCTCAGGGTCTTTCCCGAGATGACCAATAATCATCACTTTATTCAGGCCTCGGCTGCTCATATTCTTCTCCTTAAGTTAGAACCGCTATTATTAAAACTTTTGCGTCACATCAAAGGGAGGCACAACAAAAAAAAGCGAATAACTATGTCCGTTTGGATCTTTCAGGATCGGCTGGTTTATCCTACAACGGAAAGCATATGGCGCAGCACAGCTTCCTGGAATCGAATATTGCGCTCCAATCCCGATGTGGCAGAGGGTTCGAGGGACGCATTGATCAAGACATATTGTCCATCGCGCTGTTTGCGAATGGGGTAGGCTAGTTTGCGGCGGCCCCAGACATCCACTTTATCGACCGTTCCACCTAATTCACCGATCCATCCTTTGAGGCGATCGACGACTCCATTAAAAGCGGTTTCATCCAGATCGGGCTGGATAATACAGACCAATTCGTATTTACGCATGAGGGTTATCCTCCTTTCCTTGGGTTTGATTCCATCCGCACCGTGGGTACGTTGGAAACGGAAAGGCACTCCGATTGTGCCAGTCAAGCGGGCGAAGTTTACCACAGAATCAGACTAGGGATGTGTAAAAGAGGATTCTATGGCGCTTATTACCATTTACCGTAGGAAGATAGGATTGCTGAAGATCCAACCTCGATTTTGACCGCGATAAGTTCGCCAGGCTTCAACTCGATATACCCCGGGGTCAGTGGCGATAAATGCGCACGCTGTTTGCCTTTTCCAGATCTGCACCGGCGCTCCATCCTTGATCAATCGGACCTGGGCGGATGACGGCAGAATGATTTGAAGAGTGATCCCGCCCCTGACCGGGATCTCCTCACCCATGCTCACCGACTGTTCACGACCCTGGGCCGTGAATCGGAATCCGTGAGTTGGAGCTGGTAGGTCATAGCCAATAAAACATCGGCTTTGTTTCATGGAAGAGTAGATCATTTTCTTATCCAGCTTTGCATCCCCGCTGAGCGGCCCTGGAATTAGCACATGAGTGTTGACACCGTGGAAATGGAATTCGTATGGAAAGATCACCCGGCGCAGCGGTCCAAGTCGCATGGGTGTGGCATGCGCGTCCGAACCTCCAATGGCTGTCACCCGCCTACCGGCAAGCAGCATCTGGTCCCACCTTTCAACGGCAATTTTATGTGGAGCGTGGGCTACCAGGGACGGGAAAAAAGCATATACCAACCCATGCAGCCTGGTCGGCACATATAACTTTAATTCACTCAATGCATTCCAAAGCTCATAACCGTCGAAATTTTCAACAGACCAATCCACCCAGGAGATGTCGGTTTCATTAAATGCCGGTGCGGCTGGATCGAACGGATGGGCAAGGATTGAAAGTCCTCCGGCTTTTTCCACCTCATGAATTAAAACTTGTGGATCTGTTGCAAATTCAGCCAGCTCGCGGTCTGCTCCCAGCGCCAGCAAATGATTTTTTTGTGGATCCCGCCCCCGGTCATGGATCTCCTCACCGACAAGGAGAAGTACGCGACGCCCGTGTCCAGAATAATATCCTTCAAAACCGCTTACCAGCACGTTGTGATCGGTTACGATCACCGCGTCCAAACCGCTCTTCAAGGCGGCTTTGACGATGTCCCGGTGTGATCCGGCTCCATCGGAATAACGGGTATGCATATGGAGGTTTACGACGATCTCATTCATTAGATCTGGGGTTTTGTTACCTTCGTTTGGATATTGGATGCTATGCACCATTCTCGATCGGAAATGGCAAGGGAATCAGTAGAAAAAACCGCCGGATGGCGGTTGTTGCCTCCAGTTCCCTGGTCTGCGTTGACGATTTCACGTTGATACAGGTATAATTTGCCCGCTAATTTTCTGGAGGAATTCGTATGTCGAGAATACTGGATATTGCTTTGATTATAACCTCGCTGTCCTTGATCGGCAGCGTGATCCTGCAAAGCAAGGGAGCCGGCCTGGGTGGCGGGCTCACCGGTGCGGACAGCGGCGGGGTGTTCACCGCCCGCCGAGGGATTGAACGAGTTTTATTTTGGATTACGATCGTATTAAGCGTCATCTTTTTTGCCCTCGTTCTGACTATAATCATCCTGGGTCGTTAATCGTTTGTAGACTGTGAGTTGAAAAGGTACGATTGCGGTTTAAAGACCCTTTTTCACCTGGCAAATATTTAAGTCAGGTCTGCTCAGGATGCAACAGTAGAATCATGGAAGAAGATGCGAGCGGGTGAGGCAAACCCGCTCGTAATTATTTGTTCAAGATAAAATTGGGATGTTAAAAAAACTGCGATTACAAATCCTGGTGGTCCTTATCAGCCTGGTGGTTGTGGCAGTTCTTCTGCTTAGCCAACAGCCTGTGATCGCTCCCTTGCTTCCGGAAGCTGCCCCGGGTGGTGTATATACCGAAGCCTTGGTTGGTTCGATGGGTCGTCTCAATCCCATGTTGGATTGGAATAATCCGGCTGACCGGGATATCGACCGCCTGCTCTTCAGCGGTCTTGTCCGCTTTGATTCACACGGGCTGCCTCAGCCTGACCTGGCCGAATCGTGGGGAGTTTCAGCGGATGGAATCCTCTACAATTTTTCACTTCGGCCGAACGCGCTCTGGCATGATGGTAAACCTGTGACGACGAAAGATGTCCTCTTTACGATTGAAATGATCAAGAGCAGCGGTTCTTTGTTTCCGCAGGATATCAAGGATTTATGGTCCGAGATCGAGATCAAAGAGCTCCCCGATGGCATATTGCAGTTCAGATTGCCAGAGCCCTTTGCCCCCTTCATGGATTATGTTTCTTTCGGTATTCTGCCGAGTCACATTCTCGGAGATCTCCCTGCAGACCAGTTAGCCAGTGCTGATTTTAACCTTTCACCCGTAGGCAGTGGTCCGTATAAATTCGACCATCTGATTGTGGAAAGCGGTCAGATCAAAGGCGTCGTTCTGAAAATAAATTCAGATTATTACCTTGAAAAACCATTCATCGAGCAGGTCGTGTTTCAGTATTATCCCGATTCGATCTCCAGCCTGGAAGCCTATGAACAAGGTGAAGTTCTTGGTTTAAGCCAAGTGACGGGCGAGACCATCGAGGATGTGCTTGCGAATCCGAACCTGTCGGCATACACAAGCCGTCTGCCGCAGCTTAGCCTTGTGTTTCTGAATCAAAATAATCCCGCTGCGCCCTACCTCCAGAATAAAAATGTGCGCAGGGCATTGCTTAAGGGATTAAATAGGTCTGCGATTGTCTCCAGGGCATTGCAGGGACAAGGGATTATTGCGGATGGACCGATCCTTCCCGGCTCCTGGGCATACTACGATGGAATTGAACGCATGGATTACGATCCCGAGGCGGCTGCCAATCTCCTCAAGGAGGAGGGCTATGTCATACCTGTCGGTGGTGGTGAAGCCCGGGCTAAAGATAATGAAGTGTTAAGTTTTCCTCTGGTCCATCCAGATGATCCGGTCCACACGCAGATCGCCCAATCCATTCAAGCCGATTGGGCAATGATAAACGTCAAGGTCGAGCTGGTTCCGGTTTCCTACGATGCCTTGGTAAATGGTTATCTTGTTCCTCGGAGCTATACAGCCGCACTCGCCGATCTGAATACTATTCGAACACCGGACCCTGATCCTTATCTTTTCTGGCACCAATCTGAAGGCACAGGAGGGCAAAATTACTCGCAATGGGATAATCGCACCGCGAGCGAGTACCTCGAAACTGCCCGGACACAGGCGAATTTCTCAGATCGTGCCCGGCTGTACCGTAACTTCCAGGTTATCTTTACAAAGGAAATGCCTTCATTACCTTTGTATTTCCCAGTGTACACCTTTGCCGTTGATTCACAAGTTCAGGGTGTCCAGGTGGCACCGTTATACGACATCAGTGATCGACTGGCGTTCATTTCGGAATGGTATCTCGTTACACGGCGCACACTGGAACAGACTCCACAGCCAACCATTTCCAGGTAATTGGAAAAATCCAAAAGAGTGAAGATTCGCGCCAGATACGCTAAAGGAAATTAATAAAAGAATCCATGATCCGGTTAGCCAGGTGTCTAATTGATTTGAACTTCCAGTTCTTATTCTCCCCAGGAAGGAAGGCTTATGTCCACCGTTCAACAGGCTGTTGAATATGCACGTAAAAACCAGGATAAGTTTTTGGATGACCTTAAAGCGATCGTCGCCATACCATCGATTTCCACGACTCCCGAAAATAAATCCGATATGGATCGTGCCGCAGAGTGGATGGCTTCCCGGTTGCGTAATTTAGGAATGAACAATGTCCAGATCATGCCGACAGGCGGACCACCGGTTGTTTACGGCGAGTGGCTCGATGCTGGAAAAAATAGACCGACCGTGATGGTCTACGGGCATTACGATGTGCAGCCTGTGGATCCGTTGGATCTCTGGGATACGCCTCCATTCGAAGCAATAACCCGGGGCGATAACATGTTCGGAAGAGGCACCTCCGATATGAAAGGGCAGGTTGTCGCCTCATTGAGCGCGGTTGAGTCCATCATCAACACAGGCGGATTGCCGGTCAATCTCAAATGGCTTTTGGAAGGTGAGGAGGAGATCGGCTCGGAACACCTGGGTGAATTCATTCAAAAGCATAAGGAACTGCTCAAGGCGGATGTATGTCTCAATCCGGATGCGGGAATGATCTCCGCAGATTTGCCGACGATTACTTACGGATTGCGCGGACTTATATATATGGAGCTGCGTATTTATGGTCCATCCCGGGATCTTCATTCGGGACTCTTCGGAGGCACGGTTCACAACCCAGCCCAGGCGATTATCGAACTGATCGCTGGTATGCACGACAAAAATGGTACGATAACCCTCCCCGGATTCTATGCGAACGTACGTAAGTTGAGCGACCAGGAACGGAAAGATATGGCGCAACTTCCCACCAACGAAAAATTTTTCCTGGAACAAACCGGTGTTCCAGCCCTGTGGGGTGAACCGGAGTTCATCCCGATCGAGCGCACCAGCGGCCGACCGACATTGGAAGTAAATGGATTGCTGTCGGGTTTCACCGGGGAGGGCAGCAAGACGGTCCTACCAGCCTGGGCTATGGCAAAGATTTCCTGTCGGTTGGTTCCCGATCAGACTCCGATGGAGATTTTCAAATGTATGCAGGCTTACCTTGAAGCGAATGCACCCCGGGATATCCGCTGGGAGTTGAAGAATCTTCATACAGCCGGAGCAGCGATAACGGATATTAAGAGCGCAGGCGTCCAGGCAATGAGCAAGGCATTTGAAACGGTCTGGGGCAAGCGCCCCTTGTTCAAACGCGAAGGCGGCTCGATCGGCGTTGTCGTCCAATTACAGGAATATGTGGGTGTTGAATCGGTGCTTACCGGGTTTGGTCTCCCGGAAGACAACGTCCATTCACCAAATGAAAAATTACACCTGCCAACCTGGCGCAGAGGCATCGAAGCCTTGATCCATTTTTTTCATAATTTTTAACCTTTATTCAAAGGTTACAGGTTCCGACGGAAGTGAACCACTTTTAGTATTACAGACAGGATTGGATTATGGCTGAAGACAGGATGATCACCTATGGCGGTCAGGCAGTTATCGAGGGGGTCCTGATGCGCGGTCAAAAAGCGTACGCGATTGCCATGCGTGCACCGGATGGAAATATTGTTGTCCATACGGAAACGCTGGCCAAAGTTTATCGCTCTAAGTTGGCAAAAATCCCTTTCCTGAGGGGTGTCATCCTGCTATGGGATGCCCTGGGATTGGGAATGCGTGCACTTACATTATCTGCAAATACACAGACGGGTGAAGATGAAAAATTGGAAGGTCCATTACTCTATTTGACCGTTGGAATTTCACTTCTGATCGGTGTAGGATTGTTTTTTCTTCTCCCGGCTGCAGCAGGCGGTTGGATCGAAACTCTTATCAGCTCAAATACTTTAGGTGGAGGCAGTGCTTCCCTGTTCCCTGTCAATTCACCTGAACTTCACGGATCGGCTGTTTGGATCGGTAATTTGATGGAGGGTCTCATCAGGCTGATCCTACTCGTCACTTATATTTGGGCGATAGGATTTTTACCCGACGTGCGCAGGCTGTTCGCCTACCATGGTGCTGAGCACAAGACTATTAACGCCTTTGAGGCTGGTGCAATATTAACCCCTGAATCGGTCGCAGCCTTTCCACTTGAACATCCACGTTGTGGTACGGGCTTCATGCTCACCCTTGTGCTAGTATCGATCCTTGTCTTTACTGGATTGGGTCCTCTACCGCTTTTGTGGCGGTTGGCCAGCCGGATCCTGCTCATACCGGTACTGGCTGGGATCTCTGTGGAATACATCCGCTGGACGGCCAATCATTTGCAGAGTCCTCTCGTCCGTTGGCTGATTCAGCCCAACTTTGCCTTGCAGCGTTTAACCACCCGAGTGCCTGATCCATCCATGTTGGAAGTGGCAATTAAATCATTTAATTCGATGCGGATGGCGGAAGATGAAGTCCCGGTGGGTTAACGGACGAGCCTTTAATTAAAAGGCTATCTCACCGATCTGTTCGAAATGGATATCGAATAATTCTTCAGCTTCCATTTCTGATTCCAGAGCTTCGTAAGCACCAGCTTGGCTGCCACGCTCGCAATAGGATCGGAAGGGGCAGTAGGAGCAGCGAATCAGTTCCTCGGTCTTGGGATATTCGGCTGCCGAGACGATCTCTTCGGTCAATTTGGCGAGGGTTTCCCAATCCCGGTTAAAAAGGGTGGCGTCGTATTTGAATCGCGCCGGTTCGTTTGGAAAATCTGCAAACCAGTAGATCATCTCCAATTGTTCAGGTTTGAACGGTACACCCTCGTTGAGATATGCTCCGCTTTGAACCAACAAGGAGCGATAAACCCGTGTTTGGAGTCGGGTGGCAAGCCATTCATCCCTCGGTCGTCTCCGATATGTCTTCCAATCAAGGATGATTACCTGGGATGCGCCTCGCGTACCCTCGTTCTTCTGTACAGCGACCAGGTCGTATTTCGCAACCAACCTTAGATTCCCGAGCGGAGCGGATAAGGTAAATTCAGGATGGAGGGTGTAGTCCGCCAAGCGTAGATCTGCATTGAGATAATTTTCGAACCAGCGTCGCAATTTTGGGGTGTTAGCCAGTAAGTGGAGTTTTTCCACTGGCATGCCTAATAGATGTTCATGTACGAGCCGGTGGAATTGCGCTCCCTCCTGCATGTGTTTTTCATTTTCCAGGATTGGTTCTGTCTGAGCGGCAGGATAATTCAATTTTTTCAGATATCTCAATTCGAACCGGCGCGGGCAATCAACGAAATCTTGTAAAGAGGATTGGCTAAGATTTTGGATCGTTTTTTCAGCCATGCCCATGCTCTCTCCGTAACTGTACCATAAGCACACCGATGCCGACCATTATTAATCCTGCGATCTCCTTGTAAGTAAGGACTTCACCAAGGAAGATGTAAGCCAGTATTGCTACCTGAGGCAACATTAAGCTGTTGATAATGCTTGATTCAATAGCACTGAGACTTCGCAGGCTGTGATTCCATAAGGTGAATGCAATGGCAGTGTTGAAAATTGCCAACCAGGCAATGATCATCCAATCCTGCCAGTTCATTTTTCCAATTCCC
>MGNL01000071.1:0-6799 GCA_001796785.1 Chloroflexi bacterium RBG_16_51_16
GTTCGGCCAACCCATTTATGAGTTCCTGGGAGACCTTAAACTGCCGCGGAATGCTCCCGGAGGCATCCAGGAATTGGAAATGCGGCGCACCGAACGCACCCAGAATATTTTCACGAATGTAAGCGTCCGCAGTTCGTCCCTGACTGACCCTGACGGTGGATTAAGCGGCCACTTGATCCTGCTGCACGACAATACCGAGCGCAAACTCGCTGAAGAAGCCAAGCTGCGGGAACGGGATGAAATACTGGTTATCCTGAACGCGCTTTCCAGCGCGGCAAGCAACACGGAGGGACTGGAGGAATTCCTGTCCGAATCCATCTACCAGGTCATTCATCCCTTCCACAGCCAGGTTGCAGCAATCTTCATGATTTCAGATAAGAAACGGAAGAACGGTGAGTTGGGATTGTCCCTGGAAGCCCACTTCGGCCTGCCGCCGGAGTCCATCAAGCAGTTATCCCGCCTGACACTGGGTGCGCCAATCTTTGCTGATGTACATCGACTCGGGGAGGCAATGCAAATCGAAAGACCCCAGGCGGATGCCAGAGTCCCGGAGGCTATTGCCAACCTGGAGGCCGTATGTTTTCTCGTGCTGCCTTTGATCGCCAAGGTTGGCGAATTGAAAAAAACCCTGGGATTTCTGTGCCTGGGAAGGAACAACAAACCTGTTTTCAGCTCGACTGAAATTGTGCGCTTGACCTACATTGCTGATCGGATTGCCACACTGATCGACAGCGAACGAAGGCGCAACCTGCAGATCACCCTGGTCGAACGAAAGAGGTTGGAAAGGGACCTGCATGATTCCGTCAGCCAAAAATTATACGGGTTGATCACCCTGACTGAAGCAGCTTACGCCGCGATCGAATCCAAGGTCGATCCGATGGACATTATCACCAAGATCAGCGAACATGCCCGCCAGGCTGTCAAGGAAATGCGCCTCTTCCTGTTCCAGGTGCAGCCCCTGGATGTGGAGCGGGAGGGGCTGATCTCCGTAATCCATCACCGCCTGGCAGCTGTGGAAGGCAGGGCGGATATCAAAGTCACCTTTTACGCCGGTGAAAAAGTAACCCTGGACGATTCCGTTTCGAAAGAAAAGGAAGTGGCGATGTACTTCATCGCGCAGGAGGCGCTAAATAATGCGCTGCGTCATTCTTCGGCTAAAACAGTGACCATCACATTAAAAGAGGGGCCGCGGAATGTTATACTGCAAATCCAGGATGATGGATGCGGGTTTGATGCGAAGAAAATCGGACGCGGTGGGCACGGCTTGCGAAACATGAAAGAGAGAGCTGCCCTGATCGATGCGAGCCTCGCTGTAAGCTCCGAACCGAATAAAGGGACAAGAGTCGTGATCACTGTCCCCAAGGATTATGTCCAATAATTCAATCCAAGGTTTGAAATGACACCCACAAGTAAAACCAAATCCAAAACCAAATCGAAATCAAAAACCAAAATTTCGCCAGGAAAAAAAACCGCGAAAGGGGCCAACAAGCAGGTTAAGAACAATGCATCCCGCAGCGAGAAAAAATCGGCGCCGGTAAAGAAAATCCGGGTGTTGGTGGTTGAGGATGAAAACGTCGTCCGTGAGGGGATTGTCACACTGCTCAGCCTCCATAATGACATCCAAGTGGTCGGTGAAGCTGCCGACGGGATCGAAGCGGTCCGCGCGGCCGACAGGACAAAACCGGACGTCATCCTGCTGGATATGCACATGCCTGAACAGGACGGCCTCACTACGATCCCAAAACTCAAGGAAATCCTGCCCGACAGCCACATCCTGGTCCTGACGGGATTTTCTGAAGCGGACCAGGCATACCAGGCGATCAAAGCCGGGGCGCTCGGTTATCTGTTGAAAGATTCAACCCGGGTGCAGCTCCTGCAATCGATCCGGGAGGTCGCGGAGGGCCAGGCTTCGATCCAGCCGTCCATCGCGATGAAAGTGATCCACGAGATAGAACATCCGACGGTACCTGCATTCACCGCGGATCCGTTAACCCAGCGCGAACTGGAAACCTTGCGATTGATCGCCCAGGGGAAAAGCAATAAGGAAATCGCTGCAGACTTGTTCGTGCATGAGCGAACGGTTGCCAAACATGTATCGAGCATCCTGAGTAAACTCCAACTTGCGAGTAGGACACAGGCAGCTTTATATGCCATCCATGAAGGATTGATGAACGACCAGCCAGTGACCAACAAGTAATCGAACCAAAACTCCATCTCAACTTAGAAGCGAATGGCGGAAGCCATTCGCTTTTTTTTATTTCCCTCTTTGGCTCGTAGGAGGTGGTCCGTAGAAACGTTGACTTTTTGCCCGTAACCTATTCCCCGGCTGAACTACTGGGCAATTCAAGAAAAATGGGTACGTGTATGCATGATTCACGATAGTGGTCATTATTGACCACGGGTCGAGGGCATTTCTAACAAGCGGAAGAGTTCGGCTAATACGGTTTCCCGCCCGGGATTAAATCCATATACTGATGCCTAGTAATCTGGATAACCCAAGTGTGTCCTGGAGAAGAAATTGTTTTTGGGCAAATACCAATGTACGCTGGACGGCCAAAATCGTCTGCTGGCACCGCAAGCCATCCAGGATCAATTGTCCGGGAGCCTGTACCTAAGCCAGGGATTTGACCGGAACCTGTTAATCCTGACAGGCAGCGTATTCGAGGAGATTTACAAACGAGTGATGACCCTTAACATCGCTGATCCGCTCGTCCGCCTGCTGCAGCGATTGGTGCTCAGTACCGCCCGTGAACTGGAACTGAACGATGCCGGCCAGCTCAGCATACCCATGGAATTGACCGAGTTTGCTGATTTGAAGGAGAACGCCGTGTTGGTCGGGCTGGGTGATTTTATCGAAATCTGGTCCATGGAAGGATGGAAACAACAGGAAGAGGAGCTGAAAAACTCTGATCAAAACACAAGCAGGTTTGCCGGATTGACCCTGGCCACACGATAAGCCACAGGCAGGAGCATGGCGATCCAATTTGAACAGATCAGTCATGGACTGCTTTCCAAGATGAAAAATTCTAAAGGATAAGAATAGATCAAGGAAAAAGGCGGTTGATATGAAAAAAATTCGCATCCTCGTAGTGGAAGACCAGAATGTTGTTCGCGATGGCATCATTGCCATCCTTTCGTTCCAGCCGGACGTCGAGGTGGTTGGCCAGGCTGAAGATGGACTCCAGGCGGTTGAAGTGGCCAAAGCCACCCGGCCGGATGTAATCCTGCTGGACTTGGTCATGCCTCTTCACGACGGCCTGACAGCCATCCCCAGACTGAAGGCGGTTGCACCCGAGGCTCGGATCCTGGTGTTGACCAGCTTCCAGGATAACGACCGGGTCTACCAGGCCATCAAGGCTGGCGCTCTGGGCTACATGCTCAAGGATGCCACCCGAACGCAGTTGTTGGAATCCATCCGCAACACAGCCTCGGGACAGGCTTCCATCCATCCGTCCATCGCGGTCAAGGTCATTCAGGATTTCGATCACCAGAATGAGACTTTTTACATGAACGACACCCTGACCCGGCGAGAGATGGACACCCTGCGCCTGATCGCCCGCGGCTTAAGCAATCAGGAGATCGCCGCGGAGCTTGTCGTGCATGAGCGGACGATCGCCAAATATGTGTCCAGCATCCTGAACAAGCTGCACGTAAGCAACCGCACGCAGGCAGCCCTGTATGCATTGCGAGAAGGACTGACCGTTGCGAGCCCGGGTTGATGGGGCGGACAACCGAGGCGACCATGAATCACTTTGACTATATCGTAGCGACTGATTTTGACCGGGCCTGGTTGAATTTTGAACTGGACCTGCCTCTCAAACCCGAGAAGAACGGTCTACCGAATCCCTTCTATATCGACCGCCCCGGCAATCCCATTGCTGAGCTTACGGATGCTTTGCTGGCACCGTTCTATCGACCGCCCAAGTTCTTCTTTTCCGGTCATCGCGGCTGCGGCAAATCCACCGAACTCCTGCACCTTTTAACCAATCCGAAGATCCAGAAAAAATACTGGCCGATCAACTTCAGTATCCGCGAGGAAGCCGACATCATCGATATCGATTTCCGGGACGTGCTCCTGGCGATCGGCGGACGACTGTTCCGTGAATATCGCAAAAAAGGCGGCCAGCTGCCTGACCAACTCCTGAAGGAATTAAACAATTGGAAGGGCAAAGTGGAGAAGGAAATATCCACCATCCTGGAAGGGCGCATGTCCAATATCGAACTGGGCGCTTCCATTGATGCATTCTTTGCCAACGCCGGCCTGAAAATGAAGCTCGAACCGGCTACCCGGGTTGAGCTGCGCCAGGTGGTTGAGAACGACATCACCGGGCTGATCGCGATCATCAACCACATCGCCACCGCCATCTACAGCCGGGAACACCTGATCCCGCTGATCCTCATCGACGACATGGACAAACCGGATGTAGACCGGGCGCGGAAGATCTTCCATGACCGTCGGGAGATCATGATGCAGCCTAACTGTGCGATTGTGTACACGGTTTCGAGCGCCCTCTTCTACAGCAAGGAATTCGATTCAATCCGTGACCAGGCCTTGTTCCTCCCCAATATCAACCTGCACCCGCCGATGGAGCCCGATCACCATCATGAAGAGGGGTATGCAACCCTAAGGCGCTTCGTACACGTGCGCATGGATCAAAAGCTCCTGGACGATAACGCTCTAAACCAGGCGATCACATACAGCGGAGGCGTGTTCCGTGAAATGGCCCGCATCATGCGGACAGCGATTGGGCGCGCCAGACGGCGGAAAGGGAACTGCCTGAACGGGGAGGATGTGGAATGGGCGGCCACGGAGATCCGCAATGAATACCGCCGTATCCTGGACAAAGAAGACCTCAAGCTGCTGAAGAGAGTGGTTGAGACCAACCGGCTTGAATATAACGATCGATTGACCCCCCTGCTTCAGCTTCTGGCGCTGCTTGAATACCGGAACGGTGAGAACTGGTGTGATGTCCACCCGGTGCTGAGGAAATTACTTGATGATTGAAGAAGGTTTGATGGTCCTGCCGGAGAACAATTCCTTCGACGAACGAGTTGAATCGCTCGCTAGAGAGCTCGAACTGGCGATTCGCTGGGGGCGCGCGTGTGTGTTGTTCGTCGTCTACGGTTCGGAATTCGTTCGTGAAGAAGTGCAGGCTGCCATCGAAAACCACCTGGTTGACCTCGGCCAGAAAATCATCCACCATACTATCAAAGACCAACAGACTGCAGATTTACCCGCGTTGCTGGAGCAATCGGCCGATCGAGTTAGTACCGTGCACTTCATACAAGGATTGCGCTGGGCTAGTAACGCAGAACCGAGCATTTATACCCGGCTCGACTGCCTCAAGGAAAATTTCGATGAGAAGCAGCTCAAAGCAATTTTCTGGCTTACCTGCAGCGAAATCAAAGACCTGGCTCACCAGGCGCCGGATTTCTGGGTGTACCGCAATCGAGCCGTTGAATTTATTGAAGCGCCGCGAGCTGATCAAGTGATGAAGGAATCTTCAGGTTCTGCGTGGCAGTGGCCCGGCTTGTACGAGGATAACCTCATGGCGACCGGTGCGATGATCTCGATGGGCGAAGACATGCTGGAAGCGGATCCAGCAGGACCTGAATCACCGTCTGCCCAGGCGCATCGATTGCTGGCCCTGGGAGTCATGAACTGGCGCATGGGCAACCTCGACAAAGCAGAAACCTACCTGGACGAGGTGATGAGCCGTCCAGAAAAAGAACAAGATGCGCCTTTCCGAGCGGAATGCTTGAACGCCATGGCATTACTGAAGACCAGCCAGCACCGGGCGGACGAGGCGATCGAGGCCTATCATCAAGCCATCAAACTGGCACCGGATCAAATATTTGTTTGGAGCAATCTTGGAAATTTGTATCTCAGGCTCGGTAAGAACAGCGAAGCCCTGAAAGCTTATCAAAAGGCAGTGCAGGTCAAACCATCTGACCCGGTTGCGTGGAACGGACTGGGAAATGTGTTCATCAAGGCTGGCGATACGGAAAATGCCGCTGCCGCCTATAAAAAATCCATTCAATGTTTGCCGACCTTCGCGCTTCCCTGGTGTGGATTGGGAAATGCATACTCAGAGTCCGGCAGAAATGAGGAAGCCATGAAGGCTTTTCAGAAAGCCATTGAATTGAACGGGAAGGATGCCCAACCCTGGCTCCAGCAAGCAAGGTTGTATGCCAGGCAGGATCTTTTTCCACAGGCTGTCCAGGCTTACAAGCAAGCCCTGCTTCTGGATCCGAACGACAGCGCGATCTGGAACGAACTGGGCAGCCTGGATATCAAGAACGGCGCTTACGAGCAGGCTGAAGAGTGTCTGCTCAAAGCGATCGACCTTGACCGGTCCAACGCACAGGCTGCCAGGAACCTGGGTATTGCAATGACCCACCTGGGCCGCAGCAAGGAGAGTGTCTCCCAATTCCTGCGCAGCATAGACCTGTTCGAGGATCCGGAAGAAAAAGCAACCTCGTGGAACCGGCTGGGGGATGCCTACCGCCAGCTCAACGATTATGACAATGCGATCGCTGCTTACCAGACGGCTGACATGCTTGTGATCCATAACAACACCGAAGAAAATCTAACGCCGGTGACTGAAACTCAGCCTGTAAGAAGTAACAAGGCGGCAATCCGATCTGCGGAGCAGGTCTTTTCCGATACACCGGTCTGGTTGTTCGATCCATCCACAGAAGAGAGCGGTCCATCGATCTCAAAGAAAATTCAATCCCGCAATCAACGGCCAGCCGGATTGGATCGCTTACCCGAGCCAATGTCGCTCAAACCTGCCGC
>MGNL01000071.1:6824-14880 GCA_001796785.1 Chloroflexi bacterium RBG_16_51_16
GGCAGACCTGATCCAAGACCGGAAGAGGCGGATGAATCCGACCGGCTCGAGTCGGAAAGCACGAGCGCGGTGGTATGGAACGAGAAAGGCAACCTGCATTTCAAGCAGGGCGCCATCGAAGAGGCGATCAACGCATATAACAAAGCCATCCAGTTCAATACGGAATTTGGCTGGCCGTACTGCAACCTGGCCCAGGCATACGTAGCCCAGGGTCAATACACGGAAGCCATTTTGCTCTATGAAAGAAGCATCGAATTGCTTGAAAACAACCAGGATAAAGCCCTCTGCTGGAACGGCCTTGGTACCGCTCACCGCCGGATGGGAAATTACGGCGATGCGGTCCAGGCTTACCAGAAAGCGGCGGAGCTGGACCCGGTGACCGCAGGGATGCGCGACGGCGTGGAGCAGTCCCAATCCAGCCAGCCGCCTGCAAGCGCACCTGCCTGGAACGACCTGGGCGAGATCTTTTTCAAAACCGGAGCATATGATGAGGCGATCCAGGCATTTGAAAAAGCCATCAGCATGGAACCCCTGGCTGGTTGGCCGATGAGCAACCTGGCGCGTACCCTGGCATCCCAGGGCAAGTATGCACTCGCCATCCCGCTCTACCAGAAAAGCATAGAGCTTCTGCGAGAAGACAAGGACAAAGCCGTAACCTGGAACCGCCTGGGTAACGTTTATCGAAAGCTGAATGACTACGAGCGAGCCATCCAGGCTTACCAGAAGGCTGTTGCGCTCACGGATGAAGATGCAGGATTGCTCACCCGGACGCGCTTCAGCTTGCTCAGCAATCTCCCATCCAATTAATGGAAAC
Organism: Chloroflexi bacterium RBG_16_51_16; assembly: GCA_001796785.1. Lineage (GTDB taxonomy): Bacteria > Chloroflexota > Anaerolineae > Anaerolineales > Villigracilaceae > RBG-16-51-16. The sequence continues at coordinate 7,639 of MGNL01000071.1, forward strand.
TGCGTCATTCAGCACTGGAGGTCATGATGAATAACTATGAGTTCTGGGATGAATTAAGCAAAATATTCAATGCCGTGAAGGCTTACCAGGACAAAGCCAACGAATTCAACAAGGCTTTCATCCACCCCTGGATCCGACTGGGAAACGTGTTCGACAAACACGACCGGACACGCGCGGAGATCGAAGCCTTTCAAAAGGCGATCGAGATCAATCCAACGGACGGACGCAGCTGGTATGAGCTGGGCAATCTGTACTTCCACACCGAGGCGTATGACCAGGCTGTGGATGCGTTCCAGAAAGCCATCGAGATTGAACCGGAGTTCGGCTGGCCTTACAGCAACCTCGCGTTAACACTTGCCACTCAAGGCAAACATGAGGAAGCCATCCCCCTTTATCAGAAAAGCATCGAACTGCTTGATACAGACAAAGATAAAGCCATGGCCTGGAATCGCCTGGGAAATGTTTATCGTAAATTGAACCGGTATGAAGATGCACTGGATGCGTTCCACAAGGCGGACGAGCTGGACGCGGAAAATTCCGGTTTCAGGGATGAACTGGACGAAAAGCCCGATCCACAACCCCTGGCGGAACAACCTGAGGTCACGATCGAACTCTCCGCTATTCCTTCCAATCCCATCCAGTTGCTCGTGAAGGAAGAGCCAGCACAAACAGGACATAACGATCAAGCCGGAGTCGAGCAAGATCTCGAACCCGGGATGTCAAATGAAGGCGCCGATTCCTTCGATGGTCTCGAAATGAGCAACCTGGAAGGATTATCAGACTTCCAGATTGCGGATCCAACGTCTGTACCGGTTGGACCACGCGGCCAAACGTCGGAAGAAAAAGATAAGCGCGTACCTGCTGAGCCAGAATTGCTCGAACCGGGCTTGGCTGAAGGAGTTCAGGCTGATCTTGCTGCACCGGATCCATTCATGTTCGAAACCTTCACCTCGGCGCTCGAATCCGTCGAACCCAAAAGTGGACCTTCACGTCCGAAAGACACTCCTCCAGGACAAAAATCCGGGATCGTGCCGTCAGCGAAAGATCTAAAAAACCGACCAGACCTTACTGGAGCTATCCAGTCCGGCAGCAAAGGTGAGGCGGAAAAACTAGGAAATCAGAAACCTGCTGAAGAAGAAAACGCAACGAACTCCAAGTTGCCGCAAGATGCAGTGGATGAAGTTTTGAATCCGGCCTCAGCTCAGGCTGGGATCCAAACAGACGAGAATGCAGAAGATGAGTCCATCCGACTTGAATTCGCGCCAAACGATTTCGTGCCAGGACACGCAGCTTATGAGGAGTATCTGAAGGACAATCACGAAACCCTGGATATGCTCTCCGTATCACCCGAGCAGGTTGAAGCCGAGACGGCGGACAAACCCGAACTCCAGCAGCCCAACTCGAAAATAGACACAGCCGGCGAATTCCAGATCGAAATGGATACCAAGAATGCCCACGTCTGGAATGAGTTAGGGAATGTGTATTTCAATAATTCAGCCTATGATGACGCCATCGTCGCCTACAGCAAAGCCATCGAGCTGGATCGTTGGTTCGCCTGGCCTTACAGCAACCTGGCGCTGGCTTATGTACAGAAGGGCCGGCTGGCGGAAGCCATCCTGCTGTACCAGCGCAGTATTGAACTCTTCACCTCGGAGAAAGATAAGGCCGTATCCTGGAACCGGCTCGGGAACGTCTTCCGCAGGTTGAACGATTACGATCACGCCATCGCCGCTTACCAACGGGCAGACGAACTTGATCCGGAGAACACCACACTTTCACTCCAATCCAGGTTCAGCCTGCTGGGCAATTACACGATGGAACAGAAACCGGCTTACGCATCCTAGGCAGGAGGAAACCATGAGCGAACACGAACTCTGGAATGAGTTGGGCAACCTGTACTACATGTCCGGGGCGTATCCCCAGGCTGTATATGCCTACAACCGATCCATTCTAATGGATCGCGAATTCGGCCAACCGTACAGCAACATGGCCTTGACCTATGTACAGCAGGGCAAATATGAAGCGGCCGTCGAGCTGTACCTGACCGGTATCCCTCTGCTCACCGATGACAAAGAGAGAGCAAGTTCCTGGAGTCAATTGGGAGCCGTTTACCGGCAGCTAAAAAATTACGACCAGGCAGTTGAGGCGTATCAGAAGGCAGACCTTCTTGATCCGGATGGTTCTCAACGCCGGGAAAATCCCAGCCAGTTGTTATACGGTGGATCAAGCTGCAGCGAGGCTGACCTGGCTTTGCTGAAACAGGTATTGGAAAATGATCCCGGTTGGGAAAGTATGCCGGATGAGAAGGTTGAGACCGTCTCACCTCAACCCGTCGACCACTCAACAGCCAAAAACGAAACTCAAGCGACACCGTCCCTATTGAACGCTGCTGAGGTAGATGAATTGCCGGCGAAAGTCGACGAACCTCAGGATCCCATAGAACTTGAGGATGAATTCAGTGAATGGATCCCGATCCCGATACCTTTCGAGTCGGATGAGGAAGAGTTTGATGACACCGAAGATCTTGTCTTCGAGGGTTCGGAATTAATTAACTCCCGCCAATGGGAATTAGCGGTTGAAAACTACCTGCCCGTAACCACTAACGACAGGAATATTAACCAATCGGAAGAAAAAGTCCCTGGAAAATTCACCCAGACTGAGGTTGCCCTCGACGAGGCGGTCCCGCTTCCGTCTTTCCTATTAGCTGATGAAGAGCCACAAGTTGAACTCAAGCCTACACCCACTCGGACCGATGCATCAGCCGCAGAGAAGGCTGAAAAATCCCGGCAGAAGGAAATCGAAGTCGGATTGGCAAGATACAAATGGGTGGTTCAGGTCAATCCCAACAACGCCGCAGCCTGGGATATGCTCGGAAACTTGTACAAATCTGCCGGCCAATACGACGATGCCATCCTTGCCTATCAACAGGCTGTCAACGTTGATCCGGAAAAAACGATCTACCTGCACCACCTCGCCCTGGTGTATGCAGCCGTGCGCCGCGATGAGGATGCCATCCGCACCTACCAGAAGGTCATCCAGATCGAACCGGAACACGGACTGGCACACGCCGCATTGGGCGGCTACTTTCGAAAAATGGGTTTAGAAGATCTTGCCAAGCAACATATAGGAAAAGCCATGAGAATCATATACGACAGCGAAAACGAATATAACCGGGCATGCCTCGAGGCGATCAGCGGGAACATTGACCAGGCCCTGGCGCTTCTGAGGATCGCCCTGGACAACAAACAGACCTACGTGGATTGGGTGGTCCGGGATCCAGACTTGGACTTCATCCGCAAGGATCCACGCTTCTCCAAGCTGATCTCTGAATATTCGAAATAAGCATTTCAGTGGCAGCGTGATTGTGCCTGCTCGGATCGATTACCACTGGCAGGATATTTGAAGACCTACGCGTTTATTTAATTTAGATTTCTCCCCTGCCTCGGCGGTTGCCCTCTCTCCTCCAACCGCCGAGGCATTTTTGTTTAAAGGCCGAAAGATAATTATTATTCCAGGCTGGATTATAGAGGGGTGGACAGTATTATCGGAATTTTGGTGGAGGTTACGGTCGGGGTTATCGTTGGTTCAACTGTATTCGTGATTGTTGGTGTGGGTGTGGGAGTAAAGGTCGGCGGATCTCCGGCCAGAGTGAAACTCCCTGAGGCTTTCCATTGATCCCCGACGAAAATTTGCAGTTCATAGACCCCCGGCAGCCATTTGTCCACATCCTGCTCGTACTCGATAATTCCGGCACCTGATTCATCCAGGTTCCAGGTTTTTGTCTCGTAGTCGAGGTATTCACCATCCCGGTACCACACTGCCGTCCACTGCACACCTGTCTTCATGTGCGAGAATGAATAGATGACATACATTGACCGGACGGGATTGCGAAACCGAACACCGGGAGCGACCAGTTGATTGTTCTTAAGTTCAGTTGAAAAGCGTACATTATCAATCTTGGTATTCGGATCCGGCGTGATCGTGCTCGTGAACCGGGCGAGGAGAGGGATGGGTAGGATTGGAGTTGGTGTTAAACCGGGATTGGATGGATCACTGGTGTTCGCAAACTCCGGTGGTTTGGACGAGGTAACCAGCGCCGTAGGTCGGAATGAAGGAGTGCTCGTCGAGGTGATCGTAGGCGTGTTGGAAACAAACCATAAAGAACTCACCTCCTGGGGAACCGCAGCCTTGATCGGTTTTAGGATGAAGACGTAGATGGAAAGCGTCGCGATCAGGCCGCTGAAGATGAATAGCTGGCGCGCCAACCGTAGAGCAGGCAGCCGGTGTTGATAATTTATTGTAGATCGGCTTCTTTGTAATGAGCGGAGTCCTATGATCAGACAGGAAACCATCAGAAGAACAAGGATTACCCCGACCGAGTGCGAGAGATTGATGACCATCAGGCGTCGATTATAACCTTGCCCAAAGGATGGTGTTTTTACGATCAGGAATCATTCAACAGCTATTTTTCAGGTGCACAATCCTGGTTGCGAAGCTCCTGTTTCGAGATCTTTCCCATCGCATTCATCGGCAGACTGTCCCGAAAGCGTATCACTTTCGGAGTTTTATAAGGTGCCAGCCTCGAACGGCAGAACCTTATCAATTCCTCGGACGTTGAATGCTGCCCTGGTTTAAGCACGACGATCGCGGTCACACGTTCGCCCCAATCCTTATCCTCACAGCCGATGACCGCGCTGACGGCAACGTCAGGGTGCTCGTTCAGGACGCGTTCAACCTCGGGAGGATAGACATTCATCCCGCCGCTGATGATCAGATCTTTCTCCCTTCCGACCAGGGTCAGGTATCCATCCTCGGAAAGGAATCCCAGGTCACCCGTTCGGAACCAACCCTCGGGCGTAAACGCCTGGGATGATTTTTGAGGTTGATTCCAATAGCCCTTGAAAATGTTAGCACCGCGCAACTGCACCTCGCCTACCGACCCCGCAATGAGCTGCCCGCCTGTAGTAGTATCTGCGATCCTGACCTCCACTCCCGGCAGAGGTTTTCCCACGGAGCCTAACCGCCTTTCGCCATGTAGTGGGTTGGTGGTGTTCATTCCGGTTTCGGTCATTCCATACCGCTCGATTAGTGTGTACCCGAATGTCTTTTGGAAACCTGTAAACACCTCGTCAGGCAGCCGATCCGAACCTGAGGTGATCAGGCGGAGGTGAGAAAGATCAAAATTATTTGCATCCGGCATGTTAATCAACCGCCTGTGGATCGTGGGTACCGCCATAAATACACTGCATCGATTCTCAACCAAAGCTTGAAGTGTTTTTTTAGGATCAAAGTCACGCAGCATCAATGCAGTCGCCCCGGCATACAACACACCATACAGGGCAACGAAGAGTCCATGGACGTGGAAGATCGGGAGCACATGCAGGAGCACATCCTCCGGCTGCCAACCCCAGGCAGAGTGCAGAGCCTGTAGATTTGAAGCCAGGTTGCCGTGCGTGATCTGGGCACCCTTTGGCTGACCCGTCGTGCCGCTGGTATAGATGATCACGGCGGTGTCATCCTGGTTTGGCTGGAAATAGCCAGCATTCTTGGTGATTGCTGATCCCGGAGTCGATTCTGGTGTCAGCATTGCAAGAAAATTTTTCGGATCATCGGGATCGAGGAATATGCAATGTTCCAGGCTGGGTAAACGGTGAATGAACGATTGGAATTTAATCCGATTTAACTCAAGCGCAAACAAAAACCTGGCCCCCGAATCGCTGAGGAAATATTCGATTTCATCCGGTGGATAGGCAGGATTCAGCGGCAGCGAAATTCCACCCAGTCGTACCGTAGCTAAATGAAGAACAATAAACTCGAGACTCTTGGTCAGCTGTAGCGCAACCCGATCACCTTGTTGGAATCCAAGGGTCCGAAGATAGTATTCACTTCTTCGGACCAGGGACTCGAGCTCGGAATAGGTGACGCGCTGGCGGGGTGAATCGAGGAGTTCCAGCGCAAGTTTGTCCGGGTAAGCCCGGAAATTCTCAGCCAGGGTATCGAGAAATGACATGAAGGTTATATCGGTTCGCTAGCCAGGCTACGATCTCCAGCGGGTGATCCGTAATGGCAGCTTCGTTTCCCCCCATTCGTGACAGAAATCTTTCAAGCGTTCGTGTGCTCCGTGCCATTCGAGGTCTGCGAGTTTTTCCTTCAAGGGGACATCCTCTCGCAACGCTGCAAGCTTCCGGTACAACAGGACCTCCTTGCGATGCGAAGCCAGGCTAGCCGCCAGGCTGGCTGCCCGGCCAGCACTGATCGCGCTGATCCGCCATTTACCTGCATCCTCCGGGATCGATTCCAGGTGTTTATAGCGCGCCAGTACCGCAGAAGCGGATTTCGCTCCCCATCCGGGAACACCCGGATACCCGTCCGCGGAATCACCCACGAGGGCCAACCAATCTGGAATGGATGCCGGATGGACTCCGTATTTTTCAACGACTGCCGCTTCGTCGATCACGATTTCCCGCCGCCGGTCCCAGCAGACGATCCGTTTACCAGAGACCAATTGGGCCAGATCCTTATCCGGTGAGCAGACCAGGACCTGTTTGACGGATTTATCCTGCGAGAAACGCAGGGCCGCGGTAGCGAGGGCGTCATCGGCTTCGAACTCGACCATCGGCCAGACGACCACACCGAGTGCTGCTACACCTTGCTCCGCCAGGGGAAACTGGGCTAACAGGTCCGGATCAACGCCTTCACCGGTTTTGTAGCCGGCAAAGAGATCATTGCGGAAGGATTCGATGACGTGATCAAAGGCACACGCGACGTGGGTGACACCGGGTGAGGTTAACAGCATGTACAAACTTCTCAGTAACCCGAGGGTGGCACCGACCTCGCGTCCATCCGATGTTTTTTTCGGTGGTGCACCAAAATGATTGCGAAATAGTTCGTAGGTACCGTCAACAAGGTGAATTTTCATTTGTTTTAATATCCAGAGCTTGGTGAATGGTCAGATGTTATACACGGATAACCTGTTTTGGCTTGAAGCGCATCACCACCAGATCGTCATGCATCCACTCCGCGAGATACGCATCCGCGAGCTGGCGCGGCTCGTAACGATAGGTGATTTCCCTGAGCCAACGGTGTTGATCGTCCTCTTGGATGAAAAAATCGCCCTTCATGGTATAGCCTTCACTCCCGTAAGGATCTCCGCCGATCGTTACCGCACCTTTGGAATTAGATTGGACATGTTTGATCTTTCGGGCAGTTCGCGAACTGAAAAAAACGAGCTCGTCCCCATCC
>MGNL01000072.1:0-808 GCA_001796785.1 Chloroflexi bacterium RBG_16_51_16
ATCAAACAGGATCCCGCTCTGATCGTCAAAGGTGCATTCCATAATTGGGGAATGTTCTTCTCAAACTCCTGGTATAACGTTTTTTCGTTTGTCAGCGGCGAAAACTACCTCGTGGGGTTATGGGCTCGCTGGTTGTTATACGGCTTGAGTGTTTTGGGAATTGTCCGCTGGGTGGCGAATCGGTACGATCCCTACGGCAGCCTGGCTGTAATTTCCACCCTGGGTGTCTTGATCTCCGTGCCTTTTGTACCACCAGCGGATGCCTATCGGGTGAGATTGTACGCTGCCACGATACCTTTTTGTTGCCTGCTGCCTCTTATGGGATTGAACTTCATCGTTGAAAGATTGAGGCCGACCGGAGCTTCCGATATTCACGGGGCGCGTCAGGATCCGAATATTACTGGAGTGTTTTCTGTCTTGATCATGATCTTAACCATTTTCCCACCTCCAATATTGAAATTCATGGGCTCTCCGCCTGCTCCAGTCGAAGCGGGTTGTCCGGAAGCCATGGATTCGATCACCATACACTATGACCGTGGAACCTTTGTCAATATTATCGGTCAAAACGTCCCGCTGCTGGATTGGATGCCGAATTACCATCAAGGCACCTTCCGCCGCAGCATGCACGGCAATACGGATATGAATTTGATAAGGCTGATGGGAGGTATTGAAGCATCCAACACGCTTTTTTATGGCCTGGATTTTCAATCCAGACAGCCTGCGCTCGTGGTCGTCCCAACCAGGCTGCTGCCGGATCCGGGCAGGCTTGTTAAATTCTGCGGACAATGGGAATCCGATCCAAGCCTAG
>MGNL01000072.1:823-922 GCA_001796785.1 Chloroflexi bacterium RBG_16_51_16
TTTATCCTGAAACAGTGATACCCACTGAAGAAGGCACTCCCTAAGTCGGTGTATAATTCGCCCGCCCTGACACTTAAGATACTAAGGGTAACTGGAGAG
>MGNL01000072.1:1304-1488 GCA_001796785.1 Chloroflexi bacterium RBG_16_51_16
ACCACAGATCCGCCTTTGTAAAAACGGGTTGGATATCGTCTGTGTACGTTCCCAGGCACTCCACGCCCTTTTGGTCCACGAATTCAAACGGCGCCACCTCCGGGTATTTCGCTTCGACCCAGGCGCCGATCAGATCCGTGGCGTTAACCTCACAGCGATTGGATATTTTCGGAGGTGCTGATGG
>MGNL01000072.1:1608-6165 GCA_001796785.1 Chloroflexi bacterium RBG_16_51_16
ATGCCCGTGACGAAAATCGCCAGGGTGCCATAGATCATTCTTCGAACGTCATCCATCTTAAATCCCTACCTATTGCGTCTTTCGAAGTGTGCGGATGTAATTGATCACATCCCAACGCTCCCGGACGGTCAGGTTCTCGTTCAATGCCGGCATCGTGTTGGGCATACCGTTTGATACAGTCAGGAATAATTCTCCGTCGCTTTTATCCTGGACTGCTGCGCTGGTCAGATCTGCAGGTTTTTTAGTGAGCAAAAAGGGCGCGATCTGACCATTGCCTGCGCCTGTTTCGCCGTGGCACATCTTGCAGTGTACGTTGAAAAGTTCTGCACCACGCCCCAGTGAGGTTTCATCTGCTCCCACGGGGTTATCCGGCGGTGTCGCCAGTGAAATATACGCAGGCCCTTCAATTGGTATCGAACGCGCTGGAGGTGGCAACGGATGCTCCATTGGCTTGTAAGAAGGCTGGATCTCCATAAAGCTGGGCCACTCGAGCTTGATGACATCATACGAAAATAGCAGCATTACTGCGAACAACAGTCCCAGCACAGCGAATACCCAGAAAAGTTGTTTGATCAGTCTCATAGCTGTCGAGCCTCAGCAGGTTTGACCGTTTCCGCACCAGCCTTACTCATGGCATCCTGGTATGCCTGCCGTTCAGCTTCCGGACATCTAAAAAAGATTCCGATCTTGCCGTCACTTACTTCCGGCACGTATTCGAGGGGCTGGTAATTTGGAAAATAACTTTCCAGGAAGACGCCCAGAAAGGTTGCCAGGAGCAGGAAAAGCATGGTCATCTCGAAAATAAGGATCATCCCCATGGGAATGGGCAGGAGCGGCTGGCCGCCTACTTGGACAGAATAAAGCTTGGGAGTCCCATAATTAAGGAACACTCCAAATAGAAATCCGGCAGCCGCGCCTCCCATCGCAAGCCTGGAGACATTCGTCCACTGGATCGGCCGGCCCAGGATCCTTTCCATGACAGGCACGCCGGAAATGACAGTGATCTGCTCGTCTTTCAATCCCAATTGGTGAAGTCGCTCAATCGCCTCGGCAGCCGGGTCGAGGTCAGAAAATAATGCCAGTAGAGTGGTGTCTGCCATTCTGTCTCCCTTACTCGAGCTCACTCACCGATGGAACATGTGTCTTCCCAACCTTCCGCATGGAATGCGCCATCTGACCTTCCTGCACTTCCCAGACTGGAACAAGTGGTATAAGTCGTGAGGCGATCAGGTAGAAGAGCAGGAACATGGCAAACGTGCCAATGGTCAGGAAAATTTCAATACGCGGGAAATACAAGCGCCATGTGAATGGCATGCGGTTGATTGAGAGTGTGACCGGGATAATCATGTAGCGTTCGAACCACATGCCTACGTTGATCAATAGACCAACGCTGGCCAGCAGCCAGGGAGTCGATCTCCAGGCTTTATTCCAAAGCACAAACCAGGGTACTGCAATATTCAGGATCAGCATGGATAACCACATCCAGCCCATGGGTCCTTTCTCATGCCAGTGCAGGAGCAGATCCGTCCACTTATCGCCGCCGTACCACTGCACCAGGTAATCGTTGAAAAAGAAATACGCCCAGGCCATGGATATGATCAGCATGAGCTTTCCGATAGCCTCGAAATGTTCGGGACGGATGAAATATTTCATATTCTTCATCGTGCCGCGCATGACGAACAGTACGATCGCCACCGCGCCCATTCCCGAATGCAGCGCACCGATGACAAAATAGGGACCGAAGACCGTGGATGACCAACCCGGACGCATGGCCATGGCAAAATCCCAGGACACAATGGTGTGAACAGAAAACATAACCGGTATGATTGCAAAGGCAAAGATGTTCATTGCCGTGCGCAGGTGAGTCCATTCCCCTTCTGTGCCGCGAAAGCCGAGAGCCAGGATCCTGTAAAAGATCTTCCGCCATCCAGTGGATCGATCGCGCGCCATCGCCAGGTCGGGGATCAATGGCAGGTAGAGGTACATGGTGCTGCCCAAGACATAGGTTGTGATCGCCAACAGGTCCCACATAAGAGGGGAGTGAAAATTTGGCCACAGCTGTCGGACGTTGGGTATCGGAAGCATCCAGTACACCAGCCAGGTTCGCCCCATGTGCATAAAAATACTGGCCCCGGCCTGGATCAGTCCGAAAGTGGTCATGAGTTCAGCCGCGCGTGTGAAAGGCCGGCGGAACTCTGCCTTGAACACCCGCAGGATCGCTGATATGAAGGTGCCGGCGTGACTGATACCAATCCAAAATACCGTATTCACAAGGAAGATACCCCAGTAAGCGGGGCGATTAACTCCAGCCACCCCCAACCCTTTAGCGATCAGATATCCCCAGGCGAAAAAGAAGCAGGTCGCCGTGAGGAGGATCAATAATGCAAACACAACCCAGAATCTCCACGAGGAGGTTTGCATGGATTCCATCACCATCGCGTTCATTTCACCACGCGGTTTGGGATCCAGCATGAGGTGCTCGCGAGGGTCATGCTCTTCTTGAGGTTTTGTTTGTGCCTTGTCCCGGGAAAAATATTTTGACAGGACTGCCATGATCAACCTTCCTTGAGGTAAGTCACGCGCGGCAGGGTGTTCAATTCTTCGAGGTGCTTGACTCCCCGCTTCTGTCGCGCCAGTTGGGAGACCATGCTCTCCGGGTCATCCAATCGCCCAAACGTGATGGCGTTCGCGGGACAGGCTTGCGCGCATGCTGGCATCATTTCTCCATCACGTACCTCACGGCCCTCGGACTTAGCCGTATCCTCTGCCCGGTGGATGCGCTGGATGCAAAAGGTGCATTTTTCCATCACACCCCGGCGTCTGACAGTGACATCCGGATTGTATTGGTTATGGAGCGGAAAGACTGCCTGGCCGCCTACATGGTTTGCCCTGAAAGGATCGATCGCGTAATCGCGCCAGTTGAATGCCCGCACCTGGTAGGGACAGTTATTGGCACAATAGCGGGTGCCGACACACCGGTTGTAGACCTGCAAATTGAGTTGTTCGGATGGGCTGTGGACTGTTGCGAAAACCGGACAGACCGGTTCACATGGGGCAGCTCCGCACTGCTGGCACAACATGGGTTGGAAGGTCGGCAGCTTCACTTCCGGATACTCACCCTCCCAAAATCTTTCGATCCTGATCCAATGCATCGTCCGACCATATCCCGCATCCTCTTCACCCACAAACTGAAGGTTGTTCTCCATGGCGCAGGCAGCCACACAAGCCTGGCATCCAGTACACAGGTCCTGGTCGATCACCATGCCCCATTTGCCTTCCGCCTCTTCTGCGATAGCGCCTTTGGCGCCCATCTCATTCAGGTCGATACCCATTATTCTCTCCTCTAGCTTTCTTCGAGGCCTTCGTTATAAACACCGATCTTGCTTTCCAACCTGGATAGGTATTGCTTTCGGCCGGTCTTAGCAATGCGGACCTTCATTCCTGCAAAAGCCAGGTCGCCGGCTTCATTCAACTGAGCTCCAAATAAATTCGCAGGGTTGGCGCCGCGACCAGCAGCGAATCGACCATAAGCTGTATGACCCTGACCAAACGGGATTCCAATCGTTTCCGGATGGATAGCCGGGTAGAGATACACCGGTGCTTCGATGGCTCCCGCCGCAGAGGTGATCAAGACCACATCGTCGTTATCGATACCCAGCTCCTCTGCGGTCTTTGGATTTAATTCCACCCAGGTGTTCCACATGACGGTCGTGGTTGGATCCGGCAACTCCTGGAGCCAGGGCTTGTTGGCACCGGCATCGCCAAGCGTCGGAGACATGAACGGGACCAGGAAGAATTCACCTTCACCCTGGAATTGCGCTTCTCCGATATCCAGGTTGCCGTTCAATGCATCCGAACCGTCCGGTGTGGACACCGCGTCGACCGTTTTCCACCAGCCGCCATTCTGCTGAAAAGAGGCTGTGAACGCATTAATTTCGGGTTGGTAGAAAAATCCATCAGATTCATCAGACAAGCTGGTGAGTTTATTTTGTATGAATTCAACTTCATCCTTGAAAGGGAACGCCAATAATAAGGATGCATTTGCTTTTTGTAAGGCCGCTAACAGGAGGTCAACGGTTGCGCGCGTATCGACAAAGGGTGATACTACCGGCTGTGAGCCGGACAATACGGGTTGTTTTGTCCCAGTGAGGACACGCTCGTACCCCCACGATTCCAGCCCATGATGGTCAGGAAAAACGAAATCTGCAGCCTGGGCAGTTTCGTCGGGGAACGTGGCGAATGATATGACTTGAGGGACTCGGGTGAGCGCTTGCGCAAATCCAAGGACTTGCGGAATTTCAAAGATTGGATTTGCTCCGTGGATAAAGAGAACCTTGATCACACCCTGGTTCATTTTTTCAATTAATGAAATGATCTCCTGAATACTCGCTGGCTGCTGGTCGGGAGTTTCGGTTGGCGCCGGGGCGGATAGAAATACCCCACCTTCCCGTCCAAGGTTGTTCACCAGGGCGTTCAAGGTCAGAACAGCGCGAGCCGTTGCCAGTCCATTATTCATGGCAAGCGGCGCTCCTCCCGGGATGGCCAATGGACGATCGG
>MGNL01000072.1:6220-10327 GCA_001796785.1 Chloroflexi bacterium RBG_16_51_16
GGCGGCTGCATCCTGCGGGTTAACAGCGGCGAACGCTCGCGGCAGCGCTCCCCCCATGGCTTCCGCGGTCAACTTGCCGATCGCCAGTGCAACCAAACCTTCCGTACCCGGGCGCACGGGAATCCATTCGTCTGCCTTGGCAGCGGTTTGGGATAGGCGTGCTTCAAATTGGACGAAGTAACCCCGGCGATCTGGATCTCCCCGCCGCATTTTTGCAAACTCGCGTGTGTTGGCAACCGGAGATAACCAGGTTTCCAGGAAGTTCGCGCCGAAGGAAAAGACGAGCTGCGCCTCTCCAAGGTCAAAATACGGCAAACGAAAATCTCCGAATACATTCTCGGATGCCTTGCTCAAGGTCGCGCGGGCTTCAAACAGGTTCAATGCACCAAACCGGATAGGTGGATTTCCATGGGTAACTTCACCGAAATCCTTAACCAGATCGTACAAATGGTCCGGGGAGTTTCCTAAAAGAAAGGCGATCTCCGACGGCCGATTCCGACCGATCGCCTCCGAGACCACATCCACCGCCTCCTCCCAGGTCATATTGGCTGGAAGGTCTTCCATATTTCCATCCATCAGCGGCTCGCCACGTGCGTGTCGGATTGGTCCGCGCACCCGATTGGGATTGTATAACCCGTGAAGGGAAGCCTGACCCCGTGCGCAAGTCTTACCGAGGTTCACTGGATGATTGGCATTCCCCTCAATTTTTATCGCCCGACCCTGCATGGTGCGGACAACGATCCCACAGCCTGCTGCACACTCCCGGCAGGTGGTCGCGTAAAAGGTGCTCAAACCGTTGTAGTTATACTCCGGCATTTTCATATACGGTTCCCGCTTCACGTATCTCGAAGCCGGACCGCAGCCGGTCAGCACGGCGCCTGTTGCAGCGCCCATGCCGGCTACCTTTAAAAAATCCCGCCGGGTTAATTTCTCACTCATCCCAAATTCCTTTCACGGTATGATCACCATCTGATTCATCGCGCAGATCGTCCATTTTGACTTCGTTCCGTTGAGTTGCGGCTGTCCGCAGCGAAATTCATGGATGGTTTAATAGTGGCATGTGCCACAATCGATCAATTTTGCACGCAGCTCCGGATCATCCTTTGACTTCAACTTATGGCAATCCAGGCACCATCCCATATTGATCAATTGAGGATTTTCGTAAATAGTAACTTCGCTGAAATCGCCGTGGCATTCCTCGCAGTTCAGCCCGGCGGCGATATGCGGCCGGTGGTTGTAATGGACGAAATCCGGCACTTGTGCGACGGGGACCCACACGATGGGTTCATTATTCTCGACAGCCTTAACAAGGGGTTGGAGCAGGACGCTGGTTTTCGTGATGGCCATCTGCTGGTGACAGCCCCAGCATTTTGTTTGGGTTGGAAGCCCGGGAGAAGGACCGCGCAGAGCACCGGGATGGCAATACAAACATTGGACGCCCATGGCTACATGGCGATAATGTGGAAATTGTATGGGTTGTTCGGGAGTTCTTTGGGTTAACGAGATACCATACACTGCAGCACTGAAAATGACCAACACACCGATCCCAACTGCGACCAGGCCAAGTGGTTGTCTCAACCATTCATATACACGCTGCATGATGCTCCTGAGTTGGTGCAAGAGATTCTCTCCAGGGTAGAAACCCCACCGACCGCCGCATTATACAATAAAAAGTTTTGAAAGTACATATATGAGATGAACATTGTTCAATTTTGAACATGATATACTAAATTAATTAAGGAATGCAGAATTTCACGCGACTCTCACGCGCGGCCGCATGGATTATTCTGGGTGGGATACTTGTCCTTGTTGCTGCGGTACCACACCGGTTCACGTCTGCCAACGGCGAGCTAAATGAACCGGGTTACACAGTCCAGTTAACCGCTACAGCGCAGCCTCCGGATATTTCTGAAATTGGATCGACGGATGGCATTGTAGTCCTGGGTTTATTGATCGGACTCATTGTTATTACCCCCATCCTGGTGCAGCGCAAAACGTGGTCGAAAAATTAAACCCCTTATAAACTGATCAAACCCAATCCTAGTCCTGCCCGAACAGCCTCTGTCCGGGATGACACATTTAATTTCGCATATAAAGAAGAAAGGTGAAATTTGACCGTGTGTTCACTGATGGACAGCCTGGCCGCGATCTGTTTATTTGCCAGGCCAAGCGCGATCATCTGAAGCACTTCATTCTCGCGCGCCGTGAGCGGATCAGGCAAGTTCTCACCGGAAGTCAATTCCACTCTTGGTTTGGATTCAATGAGGGAATCCATCAATTGAGGTGAACCAACGATGAGACCCTCCGCGAGCGCATGAATAGCGCTGTTCAATTCCTCCCGGGCTGCCGAGGGAGTAAGCACGCCCCAGGTTTTCAACCTTGCGCCCATT
Source organism: Chloroflexi bacterium RBG_16_51_16 (assembly GCA_001796785.1). GTDB lineage: Bacteria > Chloroflexota > Anaerolineae > Anaerolineales > Villigracilaceae > RBG-16-51-16. The sequence continues at coordinate 8,611 of MGNL01000072.1, forward strand.
AAACTCCGTGCAGCTTCAGGATCGTCAGTGATCAACAGTACAGCCTGGCCTCCGTCGAGTTCACCCAGCCCATATACCGCAGGAGCCGAAGTCATTACAAGCACTTCGGCTTCCTGGTCTCCACTGATCTCTTCGAGAGTAGAGCCTTCGTTAATTACTTCCAGATCCGGACTTGAGGAAAGCAATTCCCGCAGTCCGATCCGCGTGAGAGGGTTGGGTGAAAGGATCGCAACACGGATCAAAGCACGCCTTCCGGTATGGGTTGTTGATCACCCACCCCTATCTTCTCTTCCCCAACAACTTTTAAAACGAAATTGCGCGCAGCCTGGACCGAGATCGCCAGGCTCTGATCCCCGCCCATGATCATGGCATTGATCCCGATCACTTGGCCGCGCGAATTAACCAGTGGTCCACCCGAATTTCCAGGTGCAAGCGGTGCATCACTTCGGATGACCGGCAGAGTCCTTCCCTGACTGGTTTTGGCGTTGAGAAGCGCGCTCACAATGCCGCGGGTCACCGAGTTACGCTGACCCCACGGGTGTCCAAACGCGAACGCCAGCTCTCCAACCCGCGGGTTCTCCGGCGCTGGCTCGAGAGGTTTTAGATCCGAAGCGTCGATCTTTAACAAGGCGAGGTCCTCTTCCGGGCTGCGGGAAATTAACCTCGCCTCATGTTCACTCTCATCGTTCAACTTGATTATGGGCTTCCGACGACCGACGACATGGTTATTGGTCAGGACCAATCCATCGGCGCTCCAAATCATTCCCGCACCCCCACCGAAACGGTGTCCGCGTACAATCACCAGGGAAGGCAGGACGTTCATCACCAATTCTTCGATTACCTTATTAAAACTGCCATTGAAATCCATTCATACCTCAATTCATTACTTTAAGGTTCACTTTCTCTCACCGATGACCACATTCACAACTGCCTTCGTACCTCCACGCAAAACTTCGATGGGTGTCGATCTACCCACGATTTCGCCGGTCAGGATTGCAAACAACTCGTCGTGATGAAGCACAGGCGTCCCATTAACGGAAGTCAGGATATCACCAACCATCAATCCACCTTTGGATGATGGACTGTCCTTCTCAATCCCCACGATCAACAACCCTGTTTCCTGTTGTGACTTCAAACTGCTCCGGGCTGACTCAGGGATTTCGACGGTTTGAGAACGTATGCCGAGATAACCGCGGCGGATGTGCCCATGGCTGGCCAGGGTTTCACCTATTTTCCAGGCAAGTGCGGCAGGTATCGTCAGGCTGGCACCGTGTCCCAATCCGGATGTATTAATGCCAACGACCGAACCGTCCGCGGCGACCAGCGGACCGCCTGAAAAACCCGGGTAAGGGATGCTGTCCGTGCGGATGTACTGCTCAAGGATCGCACCTCTTCCAGTTCTTACCGGTCCACCTACGGCGCTTATCGTACCGAGGCTGGCCTGGATCCCTTCGTTTGTTGGGCGACCCAATGCAAGCACGATCTGTCCAACACGGCCGGGGGTCTTGGTCATTGCAGCGACAATTCCTGCTGATCCATTGACTTTGAGTACGGCCAGGTCGGATCCCGGATCGCGACCAGCCAGGCTGGCAGACTTCTCTGTGTTGTCGCCAAATACGATCTTGATATCTTCTTCTCGTTCTACAACATGGTCCGCAGTCAGGATGAGATCGCTGGCGTAAAGAATGCCGCTCGCCGGCATACGCCTGCGCGCATT
>MGNL01000073.1:0-4841 GCA_001796785.1 Chloroflexi bacterium RBG_16_51_16
CCGATGACTGCTGCTCCACCGCGTGTTCCCAACCATAATGCCTCCCTCGCGGTCATTAACTTACTTTCTCCCCTCTCCATTTTCGTACTTTGAAAATGGGGAGGGGTAGGGGGTGGGGGAGACAATGAAAAACCAGTGATCCCTTCCTTAACCCTTGACAGCAGCATGGCTTGACGAACTTCAGCCAGCAGATGGGATCCGTCGTTGGAAGCCGAGCCATCCACACCTAGCCCAACGTTCACGCCTGCCGCTTGATATTCCTTGATCGGTGCAATCCCCGATGCCAGTCGCATATTGGAGGTCGGGCAGTGTGCCACTCCACACTTGTGCCGGGCAAAAGTCTTGATCTCCTCGGCATTGACCCACACGGCATGCGCAAACCATACATCCTCACCTACCCAATCCAGGGTCTCCATATACGCAACCGGTTTATAGCCGAATCTTTGCAGGCAGAACTGCTCTTCGTCCTCGGTTTCAGCCAGGTGAGTATGCAGATGTACACCATACTGGCGCGCCAACTTGGCGGATTGCTTCATTAACTCACCTGTCACGCTGAACGGGGAGCATGGCGCAAGTACGATTTGCACCATGGAACCGCTTTTGGCATCGTGGAATTTTTCGATCAGTCTTTGAGAGTCTTTAAGGATGGTTTCCTCGTCGTCAACCACCGAATCTGGTGGCAGCCCCCCTTTGGATTCACCCAGGGACATTGATCCGCGGGATGCCTGGATTCGCACACCGATCTCCCCGGCTGCCGCGATCTCATCGTCGAGTTTCGAGCCGTTGGGATATAGATATAGATGATCGGAAGCAGTTGTGCATCCCGAAAGAGCTAATTCTGCGAGTGCGGTTTGAGTTGAAGTGAAAATGTCTTCAGGTCTAAGCTTAGCCCAGATTGGATAGAGTGTTTTCAGCCAGTTGAATAAGTTGGCGTCTTGTGCCGCGGGGATTACCCGCGTCAGCGTTTGGTAAAAATGGTGGTGGGTGTTGACGAGTCCCGGTAGGAGGATATGTCCTCGCAGATCAAGCATTTCATCCGCATCAACCGGCAACTCGTCGTCGGCTCCAACCTTTTCGATGAAACCATCGCGGATAAAAAGACCACCTTCGGCAATTTCCCGTTGGTGGTCGTCCATCGTGACGACAAATGCGTGCTTAATTAGGAGTGTTCCCATCCGATTTGCCCACCGCCGTGCGGCGTATCAATTGTCTGACAACTTTGTTAGAGTCTAGCAAAAAAGGGTTGGGATGTCAAATAGACAAATTCCGCTATAATCCTTCAAGCAAACAAGGCGGACTGAGGAGATTACTCTTTCTGTCTTTTTCAAAGTCCCTTGTAAGCCCGGAGTCCTCCCGCCATCCATGTCATTGTCGAGCGTAGCGAGATTCCGGGGCGAGGAGCATTCGCCTGCCCGGGGGTTCGCCTGCCCCGGCGTACGATCCGGGGTTCCTGGGTAACGCAGCGAAGTTGATCGAAGCGATATCCCGCGCAGCGGGGCAATCTCAGAATATATTCGTGAGGAATGATAACGAAATGAAAATTAAACTTCCAAAATTTAGTCAAAAATTTAAAATTAAAATATTCCTCCCATTATTCCTGCCCATCTTGGCCTGCAGTTTATTCACGACAAATTCAACAACGCCTCGAGTCGAGAGTCCCCAACCTGAAGGCACCTCTCCTCCTGCCAAATCAACCTCAACTCCACCAACAGGTTTTAATCCCACCGGTCCCTATGTTGTCTTCAGCGGCAGCGACGGCATTTGGATCACCAATCCAGATGGTAGTTTCCCAACTCGCCTCACAGATTCCGGTCCAGCTGCAGGTGATCTTCATCAGCTCCTCTCCCCTTCGGGTGATCGTCTGGTATATGTTGCACAGAATGAAACCGGGTTGGATCTCACTGAGGTGAAGATCCCGTCCGGGGAGGTCAATATCGTTTCCCGACTTCTCGATATCACGTTTGACGAAGTGGCTGGCAATCCGACAAGCGCCAAAGCGATCGCCTACTACGCCATCAAGGATTATGACAGCCTTGCCTGGCAGCCCGAATCCGGTCAGTTGCTTGCATTTACCGGGGCCATGGATGGACCCAGCGCAGATCTATATCTTTATGATTTTTCGAACGCTGAGATCACCCGCCTTACAGACGGACCTTCGCAGGCAATTTTCCCCACTTGGTCGCCAAATGGCGAGTACATCCTGCATTATGGAGTTAGCTGGACGCCTCCGTTCGGTGGTGCCATCGTAGGTTACAACCGCCTGGATGGTGTTTACGCTGTCCGCATCTCGGACGGTGAGGTTATCGACCAGCCTGAGCCCATAGGCGAACGCGCCGCGTTCGATGGTTGGTGGGATGACACTCACTACATCACACACGATACGGATGTCTTGGAACCACTTGGTTGTTATACATTAAATCTCCGCACCATAGATGTAGCCACCCTGGAAGCCCAGCCGGTGATGGACTACAGCTTTAGCGGCGGGCTCGCCCTATCCCCTCGCAATCGTGCCATGCTTTTCTCTGGCTCAGCAGATTGTTTCTCCTCGCCAGGTGAGGGGGTGTATTTGTTAATCCCGGGCAGTTCGGTTCCTCAGAAACTTCATGATACAAGCGCTTATGAAGCCAGTTGGCTGCCCGAAAGTGAAGTATTCCATGCCTATCCACGCGGGCTTTTCTCGGCAGACGGACAAACCGTGTACGACCCTCCTGTAATTGATAAGTCCTTCCATCCAGCCATCTCCAAACAGGGATACCAGGCCTGGGAGGTCATTGAGAATTTCCAGGGGCGTGTGGTTGTAAAAGATACCACCCGGGATTGGCGTGCCGTTCTCGAAAATATTTCGGTAGCTGGCTTGATCTGGGATCCGATCAAAGGGGATACATTATTGATCTCACTGCAGGATGGCTCTCTTTATAAAGCTGCCTACCCGGATTTCACGCCTCGGTTGCAGGGTGATCTGGGCGAACGCATCCAGCAGGCCATCTGGGTGCCTTAATTTAATGCTCGTAGGGGAGGGGTCTTCCCGCCCTTCTGAGGCGGGGACTTCCCACCCTTCAGCGGCTGAGTCCTCCTGCCCTCAGTCCTTTGGATCGACCCACGACCAGGTATTCCTCGGCTAATGCGTTTGCCTGCCCCGGCGTCTTCTTTCATAAGTCATTGCGAGGAGCGGTCCCGAGCCGAAGGCGAAGGATCCGCGACGATGTCGAAGATCCCGCGTAGCGGGGCAATCTCCTTATTTATTACTACTCGGAATATTTGAGACACTCGTGTCCATCCCGGTGTTTTCTTTTTTATGTCATTGCGTAAGATGTTTACCTGCCTCGCGAAGTCCCGGCGTTTGTCGAGGGTAGCGAGATACCGGTGTTCTCCATTTGAGGAATTCTTTGCAGGGCTCCAGACCTGTGGAATATTGGGTGTAGGATGTTCTACTCCTCAGTGTAATCTCCAGCGCAATTTCCTCCACAAAAATGACGTGAGCGGCGCAGCGCCGCTCACGTCATTTTTGTGGAATTCCCCTCCCCTTTAGGGGAGGGGACAGGGGGTGGGGTCGGGTAACTCCTCCCGCTCCTGCTATAATCCGCTTCAATCCCCAGGAGAATATTTTATGAAGCACGGCAAATGCCCCAAATGTGGATCAAAACAAATCATGACGGACGTCGAAGTCCGCGATGACGGTCGCTCGTCCAGCCATCCTCTTAAGGTTCTTGTACACGAACCCGAACCTCCCAGCCATGGGCGGATTTGGATTCAGGGTTCCTCCGCTGGCGAGCTTTCAGCCTGTATCTGCGCCAAATGCGGTTACACCGAGCTCTATACCAATAATCTCTCCGAGCTCTACACCTCTTATACCAAACGCTGAGCTTATGCCGGATTCGATCTTCGATGTCGCCATCGTCGGCGCGGGCCCAGCGGGCACCACCGCAGGTTATCTGCTCGCGCATGGCGGGCTGCGTGTTGCGATCCTGGATAAATCCGGGTTTCCCCGCGATAAAACTTGCGGCGACGGGCTGACCCCGCGCGCCGTGCGCGTGCTTGATACGCTTGGCATCCTCCCCGAAATAGAGCGTGATGCTTACCGTGTCTCCGCCATGACGGTACGCGTCTCCGATGATGTCAGTTATCGCATGGAGCTTACCCCTCCTGGCGGAACGGAGCATTACATCCTCGTCCTGCCCCGGTTGAAGTTGGATGAGATCCTTCTCAATCATGCGGTTGCGGCTGGTGCACAATTTTTTCCAAATACGAAAGTGTTCGACCTCGTCCAAAAGCCTAACGATGTCGTTTCCCTCCAGCTCGAGGATGGAAGATCCATTCAATCCCACCTGGCGATCGTCGCCACCGGCGCGAACTCCCGCTTGCTTCGAACCGCTGGATTACTCAGACGCGCACCTCCTTCCAATCTTGCAGCCCGCGCCTATTTCGAAAATGTCGACGGTTTGGACGACACGATCATGTTATTTTTTGATGGTGTGGAAAAGCCTGGCTACGGCTGGGTTTTTCCGGTCGCCCCAGGTGTCGCCAATATTGGTTGCGGCGTTTTTTTTGACAGTTCAACTCCCCAACCCTCGCACCTCGCTCGTTTGGTCAGAGAGCATTCTTACTTACAAAGAATTTTGAAAAATGCCAGGCAGGTGGGTCCGATCAAGGGTTATCCTTTGCGGACGGATTTCTCACCCTCATTGAGCGGTCAAGGTCGTGTCCTTGTCACTGGTGAATCGATCGGTCTGGTCAATCCCATCACAGGCGAGGGCATAGACTATGCCCTCGAATCCGCCCAGCTTGCAGCCGAAACCATCCTTAGCCATTGGCAGGTGGGTTTATCACCTGGCACCTTGCAA
>MGNL01000073.1:4877-6362 GCA_001796785.1 Chloroflexi bacterium RBG_16_51_16
ATCCCCTTTGCCCTCGGTCATCTAGTCCAGAAACTTTACTTTCGCGACGGCCTCATAGACCGGATCCTGGGTCGCGTCCAGTTCCGGCCGTATCTGCACCGCGTCGTCATCGACGCTTGCTTTGGTTTGGTGAAACCGTTCGACCTCTTCACCCCGCGTACTTATTGGGAATTGTTCAAACCGGCTACGTTGCCCTCTCCCAGTGGGAGAGGGATTGGGAGTGAGGGATAAATAAACTTGCTATTCTCATCGGCAGTTTAATTTTTCTTCCTTCATGCCTCGCCTATAAACCCAATCCCGTTAAAACACCATTTGCAGACACATTTGAAAGCGTAACTCCCTCACCATCCTTCACACACATTCCTGCCTCTCCAACCTCAAGCCTCACACCTACATCCACCAACACACCTGCTCCCACCGATACACCCATTCCCTCTCCCATCCCAACGGTCGAAAGCCTCAGGGCAAAAGTGATCGCGGAAAGATTCCTCTCCTGCCGTTATGGGCCTGGTCCTGAATACCTGTATCTCTACGCCTTGAACCGGGATGCCAACATCATCTTGATCGGTCGCACCGATGCGGACAACTGGCACTGGGTATATGTGGATGGCGGAAACCATTGCTGGGTGAATACTAATTTTCTCGAGATCGATGGGGATTGGCGGCACCTGCCTGTTATGTATCCCGGGGCAAAACTCCTGAAGACAGCTTATTACCAACCTACATCAGTACTGTCGTCTTCTAGAATTGGAAATGAAGTTACGGTTACCTGGATCGATTACCCCCTCCGCCCGGGCGACGAGGAAGACGAATCGATGCTTCACTACATCATCGAAGTCTGGCATTGCCAGGCGGGTGAATACGTCTTCGAACCTCTTGCCACCAACGATGCCTCGATCACCTTCATCGACGAGCCCGGCTGCCAGCAACCCTCACACGGACGCATCTTCGTGCAGGATAAACACGGCTTTGCCGGTCCAACCGAAATTCCCTGGCCGCCCTATAACAATTAAATTTAAATCATGCCTCAAGGAAAATAATAATTGGGAAAAATAAAGGCGCTGATGGCGAGGAGCGCCGCTAGCACCTTTATTTCTTCCCCACCCCTCCCCTTCAGGGGAATGGTAGGCGGTGGGATTCTACTACACCCATAACAACCCTCACCTTTCATCGTCAACATAATTAACCGTCCTCACGGACGGGATGACCCCATTGGCATCCGCCAGGGTCATATCAAGAAAGGAGTTTCAATGACACAACTTAGCGATACTGGACGCTCCCAGCCCGCTTCTACAGGTCGTACTGCTCCTTACGCAACCATCATTTCTGAAAATGACCTTCGACGCATTACCAACCTCATTACTCTGGGATTCGGTATCCTGATCGGTCTCATCGGTTTGCGCTTCCTGCTCAAGCTGATGGCCGCAAATCCGGCCAACCCGTTCATGATCTTCATCGACATCATCACCCTGCCCTTCCTGTGGA
>MGNL01000073.1:6546-6709 GCA_001796785.1 Chloroflexi bacterium RBG_16_51_16
TTAATGTTTAGATAACTTTCAAGGAAGGATCCCGCGTTCCTGGAATATTCCGAGGACGATTTTGGCGGTGTGGTTTCCATACAACGCCTCGGCAGCATCTACTGTCGCTTGGGCAGCAGCCGGCATGCCCGTATCCGGTGCAAAGCTGAACTGTGCTTCGAGG
>MGNL01000073.1:6759-6867 GCA_001796785.1 Chloroflexi bacterium RBG_16_51_16
GGCTCGCGACCAGATCTGCCCGTCATGATGGACGCGACCGTCCAGATCCTCTGGATAGTGCAGGTCGGCATCCACCCGGCGCAGGCAGTGCGGTATGCCGGATGTATA
>MGNL01000073.1:6883-8099 GCA_001796785.1 Chloroflexi bacterium RBG_16_51_16
TCCGTCACAGTCACCGCCCAGTAATCCCCAAAACCTTCACCGATTGATCCTGCTTCAACCGATGTGCCGAATCCGAAGGGTGTCATCTGCGAGTCCTGGATGGCGTGCCCGTACTCGTGCAGGATCACCTCGGCATCCTCGGCATCATCCACACCGCCTTTTCCAAAACGCAAGACGTCATGCTTGTCCCATGAATAGGAGTTATCCACACCCCATTGGTTGATCCGCACGTCCTGTGATTCCATGTTGACTGCGCGTAGGCCGGAGCCGAATCCCAGGCTTTGGATATATTTTTGCGCCTCGGTCACCCAGAAATACCCCATCACTTGTTCAAATCGGTCGTCATCCCGCGTGTATACAAAGGTATTATCGGGTGAATATGCCTGATCGCCGGTTTTACTGGTGATGTTCGCCCAATCCCCGACGAGATACCCGCTTCCGTCCAGGTTGGACAATGTGACGGATACATATGCCGGTCCAAGTGCGGGATAATTGGCGTCCTTTTGATCGGTCAGCGACTGGTCCTGTAAATACGCAACCGGATTGGGGAAGAACACCTGTCCGGTGCCAGTGCTGGTCCCGGGTCCGGGTTTACCCGCGAACACCGTTTGGGTCAACACCAACATAAGGATCAGGCTAACGAATAACGCTCGCAGGGTTTTTTTGCTCATCATAGTAAATCTCCTAGTCTTAATTATCCTTTGGGGTCAGCTTCTCTGTTAGAACTCGATTTTATCCCATGATTATATTAAAAATCAAACGATTGATTTTCTTCACGGACGGTAGGCATATACCAATCCTTGATTTGATATCGCACCCGGCTTATCAGCGCCACCGATTACATATAAAGTCTCCCCAACCGAGATCGCTGGCACTCCGTGGAGCGGCAGGGGCAGGTTGGGTCCGAACTCCCATTTGCCTCCAGCGGGATCAAGGACTTCCATGCTGGTTAAGGCTTGATTCTTGCCGGTTAAGATTTCACCACCTAGCACATAAAGACTGCCGTTGAATGGCACCGCCGCGAAACCCGCGCGTGCAGTGTTTAAGCTCGGACCACTGATCCAACGATCGGCAGCGGGCTCGTAGATTTCCACAGAACCAAGCTCTCCCCGGCCTTGCCAGCGTCCACCCAGAGCCCAAATCCTGCCGTCCAGCACTGCTGCGGCATTGTGCTCCCTGGATTCGAAGAGTGCCGCCAGGCTGGTCCATTCATCCC
>MGNL01000074.1:0-2967 GCA_001796785.1 Chloroflexi bacterium RBG_16_51_16
TGTTCAGATTGTTTTATATCCTGGTTGTAGCCTATGCACTGGCAGGGGTCATTCTCCATGCAGCGCTTGATTCGAAGAATGAGAAGCTGCTTGGGGTTGATAAACCCCTCGTGCAGAAATTCCTGGGTTTCACTGAATCGGCGATCATCCTGGGGAGCGTGGCGGTCCTTTTCAGTCTTTTTGTCTTCGTCCAATTCCAATATTTTTTCGGCGGCAAGGCGAACATCAACCTGGAGGGTTACACCTATTCCGAGTATGCGAGAAGAGGATTTGGCGAACTTGTTACCGTTGCCTTCTTCAGCCTGGTCCTGATCCTCAGCTTGAGCACGATCACGCGCCGTGAGGATAGACTTCAACAACGGGTATTTTCTGCCCTGGGCGCGGTGATCGTAGCCCTGGTATCTGTGATGCTGGTATCCGCATATCAAAGGCTTGCATTGTATGAAGCTGCTTATGGCTTTTCGCGACTTCGGACGTATACGCATATATTTCTGTTATGGATAGGTTTACTCCTTGCAATAACGGTAATTCTGGAAATGGTAAGGAGGGAACGTGCTTTCGCCCTGGCTGCCATTCTGGCTGCATTCGGATTTTCAATAAGCCTGACGGCGTTAAATGTCGATCGATTCATCGTCCGCCAGAACATCGAACGGGAATTGCAAAACAAGGGTACAGCTTCCAGCGTAAAAGATAATGTCGGGCTCGATGTCAACTATTTCCTTGGATTATCCAATGATGCAATCCCTGAGCTGGTTGATGCGTATCAAAACCAGCGGTTAAGCGACCCGGTAAGAGTCCAACTGGGCGGCGTTCTGGCTTGCCTGCGCTTCGAACACAGCTTCGATCAGAGGGGTCCGAGCTGGCAATCGTTCCATTTCTCCCGTTATTTTGCTGCTCAAGCACTGGAATCGATCAAGTCTGACCTGGATGAATATCAGGTTAAAGTAGAAGACTGGACTACTTCCGTGTTAACCCCGCAGGGATCAACGATCTCTTGCACCAGCTATATGCTCGACTAAAAATGCTTCCGAACCAATTCGGATCCGGCCGAACATTTATCCAGAGCATTCCTTTTTGGATCAGAAGCGAAGGCAGTGTTAGTTAAAAATAAGCGGATTGAAATCGGTGCCCTTGTCGAAAAAGTCTTCTTGTTCGGCTTTCTTTAAGAAATTCACCACGCTGTAAGTGAGCGGAGTGAAACCAATTTCTACGGCAACCTTGAAGATGTAGTTGGTCAGGGTCAGGGTCATAAACAGTGACCAAGGGAAGACACCGAATAAAGTGGCTGCTGTAACGAATATGATTGAGTCGACGAGTTCTCCAACCAATGTGCTGCCTATTGTGCGCAACCAGAGCCAACGCCCCTTCGTAATCACCTTGAGGCGAGCCAGGATCATAGAATTACTAAATTCACCCGACCAATAACCAGCCAGGCTTCCCAAAACGATCCCACCTGAGCTCATGCCTCCCAATATCGCGGAATAGGCAGCATCGCCTGCATAAGTTTGCCAGGTAGATTCACCCGGCATTCGTCCGACCAGCCAAAGGATAGAGGAAGCAAGCGCCAGGCAGAAGAAACCCAACCAGATCACGCGTCGGGATCGACGATAACCGTATACCTCGACCAGAACATCGCCAAATATATAAGAGATTGGAAAAAGGATCGTTCCGGCATCGAATGCCAAAGGGAGTCCCAGGATAGCCATCCCCCAATCTATGATCTTGGCTGATGAGGCGATGTTGCTGACCAAAAGCACGGTCACGAATAGGACAAGGATGATATCGAAATAGCGAAAATTTTTTTGATTCTTATTCACCATTGTTTATGAACTGGACTACCTTCCAGCGGTCTCCACTCTGCATCCGCCTATGAATGCCACCCACTTAAACGATCACCCAATTTCGTAATGCGCTCCCGCAGTATAACTGCCAGGATGCCCAATACAAGCAGGATCACGCCTGTGCACCCGATCAGGAACATCGGAGCCAATCCTTTCAGCTGCCCGTACACCACGGTGACCACACCCAGTACTGCGAACACGATCGGTGTAAAGACCAGGCTGCGTGACCGGACCACCAGTCCGTAGACCAGCACAACCAGCGATTGCAGGAACAAGACCAGGAAGAATGAGAATTTTTCCGTTTCGAACATCTGCAGGTAAGTCGTACCCAATAGCACCAGCTGTGAGAGCATCCCGGTTACGAGGGCTGCCGTCCCGCCGCCTGCCCTGCTGAGCAGGTAGTGCATGAGCAGTCCCAGCAAAGCCGCACCCACCGAGAAAAACTGAGGCTCATTTACATCCAACCCAATAAGGATCATGAAATAGGACATCAAATACAGCGCGTTGGCCGGAAATCCAAGCCACACATTCCGCCGCGAGAAGGCTTCCACAGCCCACAACGTGGCGGCAATTGCGACTGGTATCGACGCATCCAACCAGCCATGAAGCGGTGCGAAGATCGAGGCGATCGTTCCGAGTCCGAGGCCGCTGAAAAGCAGTACGCTATCCCAACTCTTACCCGGCGAGAGTCGCCTCAAGACCCACCCGGCTGCATAGTAGAGCACCGCAAGCGCGATCGTCGTATATAACCATTCTATTATGAACAGGTCATGCGCCAGGTAGATCATTGCCAAGGGGAGGTATGCCGTCGCTATATATCCGAGTAGGGGTCGGCGATACAGCCAGGCGTAACCAGTAAAGAAGAGAGCTGAAATTCCAAGACAGATCCACGCTGTGCGCGGGTTTGTCATGTCATAAGTGGACAGAATGTAAAACGTATTGCTACCAGCCAGCAAAGCTCCGATCCCTCGAGTTAGTTGCCTGAGCGGACGCGTACTTCGAAAGGTCGCGTGCAGGATTGCATCCAGCCCCAACCAAACTCCGGTCAGGATTAAGAACAGGTACGCCGTTTCATGCACATTGAGGTCTTGCAGGATTAGGTATGAGGCGATTGAGAACATAACAG
>MGNL01000074.1:3039-3155 GCA_001796785.1 Chloroflexi bacterium RBG_16_51_16
CGTACCAACCGCCGGTCTCCTTGAGTTCCAGCAGGGCTGCGATAGAGAGAATCGATCCCAGCAGGAACGCACTGTTTCGCAGAAGGCCGGACCAGAGATTCCGTTCCCGCAGCGTC
>MGNL01000074.1:3290-6513 GCA_001796785.1 Chloroflexi bacterium RBG_16_51_16
TAGCGGAGCGCGTACAAGGCGAAGACGATCGTGTAGATCAGGTAGATCTGCGCGGCACTGAGAGGCTCTTCCACCAGGGTCGGGTAAATGAAACTGATCCCAGATAATATTGTTCCCCAGACCCGGATCGGCGTTCGCCACTCCGGGTGATCCTTGAAGTCTGGCTTCATCCATAAGTCGGTTGCCAGAAGCATAAGACCAGGTATCACTAATTTGTATCCAACGAACAGGTCCACTCCTTGCATAAAAGGCAGTTCGAAGAATGTAAAGTAGGCTCCGATAGCCGCTGTCAACGACGCGAACCACAACCAGGCTCGCGATCGAAGCACATGCATCGTTGCATAAACGCCTGTAGTCAGCGCCAGAGATATGAATCCGTACCATGCGTCCTCGACTAAACCCCATCCAGAGCCCGTGAGGAATAACACTCCTGAAGCAATCACCAGAGGCAATTCATAGCCTCTAGCTCTCTGAGATCGTGTCGCGAGTTCACTGATCACTGCCAGGATCGATCCCCAACCTATGATCGCCGCGATATTCAATATCGGTTCCGGTTTCATGGCTTGGATAGCCAGCCAGGAGAGCGGGGTTAATGCGCCAGCGGCCAAATAGGGAAAAAGGCTAAATTTCCATAATCCATTCGACCAGATCCAAACTACCGAAGCCAGTGCAAACGTGGCTGCATAAGCCAGCCAGAATGACCCAGGCGAGCTCAAGTCAACAAGCCGAAACACAACGAACGAAACTGCGCTCATTATCATGCCGAGGGTTTGGAGCTGCACGAGTCCGAATAGTGGATATCCAAACTTCATGTCCCGCCAGCGCTTGATTAAATTTACCCCTCCCAAACCTGCAACCGCAGCCAGGGACAACATCAACAGGTAGATCTCGGGTTGGTATTCACTTCCCGTGCTGGTCAGTTCGGCAATGTTCAGAAATCCCGCATCCAACGCGATGAAAGACGTTACGCTGATCAAGCGTGAATTGTACAGCCAGGTTCCCAGCAGCCAGATCGCCGTCATCCCGAATGAAACGAAGATCCAGTATACAGAATTGGATGCCTCTGCAAGATGCGCCGACTCGATGAGAACATTGGCGGTGATCGTCAATAGGAATGAGAAGACGATGAAGAGCGCGAAGCTCGGCTGCGGAAGCCGTTTACGGAAGGCCAATGCCATCCCGGCGAAGATCGCCGTTGCAGCCGCCAGGATTGGCAGTCTGGCTGCCTCCACCAAGGCCGCCAGGATCAATGCCGCCGCGACGACAAAAAACGCACCCAGATACAATGCCACCCGGATGCTGGTTTCGCTTAAAAGGGTTTGTGTCAGCGTAGGCCGCGGTCCTGTTGGACCTGGGGGAGCCTTTGGTGCGGGTTTCAGCTCTGCCTTTGCCTTGACGTCTTGTGTCGGCTTTGCTGTGGGCCGGACTCGCTGGATATCGTAGTCGTAGCGGGCACGTAACACCGATGCTTGTTCATCCTGGATCAATCCGTCCGCTTGCCAGGCTTCGACCTCATCAAGGATCGCACGGCGCGTCTGCAGCGGCAATGACGACAGCTTACGTCGAACGATCTGCTGAGGCTCAGCCCTCAGGGCAGCCTGAGCCAATTGACGCGACTCCTTGTTTGGATCACTCACTGCCAGCTCCTCAAGCCGCTTGACGATCGCTACACTGCTGTAGGATGTCTTTTCGAGTTCATGCAACGAGGCAAGGCGGTTCGCCGCCTCTTCACTTTTTAAGCCTATCAAAATTTCATTCAGAACGTTTTGTGGGCTGGTAGACATTTCTCCTCCGCTCTTCGAGAGCCTGTAGTGTTAACCCGCACTTGAACGCTTGGATATGCGTCTTCGACATGTCAATCCCCAGCCCTTTACCTCAGTTTCAGATTAATGTCAAACTTGGCTACCTGACGAAAATAATTGCATGCTCAGTTATATGAATTCAACCTGGAGATCAATCGACAGTTCTCAAAATATTAAATTGAACCGCCCATCAAAACCCATGTTGGATCGCGATCACCGCAGCTTGCGTTCGATCGGATACACCCAACTTTTCCAGGATGGCGCTCACATGATTGCGGACCGTGCCCTCCGAGAGATGCAGTTGGTTCGCAATTTCGCGGTTGTTCATTCCTTTCGCAAGCAGCTGGAGCACGTCAATTTCGCGATCGGTAAGTTTTTGGGTGAGAAGGGTGGCTGGTTTGGAATGCTGATCCGATGCCTGGTGCATGACTTTTCCTGCCACCGCAGGATCCAGGAAGGATTTACCCTCCACCGTACCACGTATCGCTGAGACGATCTGCTCCCGGGGAGTATCTTTTAAAAGGTAACCATGAGCCCCCACCCGGATGGCATCGAATAGCCATTCATCATCGTCGTACGTCGTCAGAACAAGGACTTTTACTTCTGGAAATTTTGCCAATATCCGCCGGGTGGCTTCAATACCATTCATCCCGGGCATTTTGAGATCCATCATAACCAAGTCTGGTGCGGCCTTAGCCACCAGCTCCAGCGCTTGTTCGCCATCCTGCGCGGTGCCAACCACCTGGATGTCCTTTTCGAGGCTGAGCAGCATTTCGAGTCCATCCCGGATAACCGCTTGATCATCGCAAATGATCAATTTCATAATTTAAGAACAACCTTCGTTCCATCGGTTCGACCGCTTTCGATCGATATCCTCGCCCCGAGGAGCTCAGCCCGCTCACGCATCCCAATCAGCCCGTAATGACCTGTTTCGGACTTTTCACTCTTGTCAAAACCCTTACCGTCATCAGCCACGGTTAAGGTTGCACCGCTGCCGTTGTTTATCAATGACACTGCCAGATGAGTTGCATTGGCATGATGAACCGTATTTTCAATGGCTTCCTGTGCGACCCGGTAGATCCCCTCCTCGATATCCGATTGGAAGCTCAAATGAGTGCCGGGCAGATCCAAAGTCAACTGCAGCTTAGCTCGATCGGCCGCCGATTCTGCCAAACGCCGGATCCCTTCGACCAGCCCTAAATCTTCCAATGCTGACGAGCGTAAATCCCTGAGCGTGCGCCGGGTTTCTCGTACGCCTTCCCGGGCGGATTCCAGGGATTGATCCAACAACTTGCGGGTTTTTTCCGGATCGACGTCAAAGAATGCCCTGGCCGTCTCCAAGGAGATGGAAAGGGCGGTAAGGCTGTGCGCCAGCGTGTCATGAAGGTCGCGGGCTAACCTATTGCGTTCCCTGCTTATAG